>CAZTAK010000058.1:7197-17267 GCA_964611585.1 uncultured Alphaproteobacteria bacterium | reverse complement strand
CGGATCGAGGTTTTGAAAGAACTCAGTGTCGAAGGTGTGACTTGTCTCGTCGCAACGGACGATGAGGCATTCACCTACAACAAACGCATTAATCGCCTTGCCACAATTCAAGAACACCGAATGATTTTAAAGGCGGTTGAACGAGGCGTGCCTGAGCATCGAATTGCAAAAGCGCTAGATGTCAATGTCTCTAACATCAAACAGAAACGCCGCCTTCTCGAGGGTATTTGTTCTGAGGCCGTGGAGCTTCTCAAGGATAAGAGATGCCCGATCCATACGTTTCTGTCCCTGAAGAAGATGAAGCCTATGCGTCAAGTGGAAGTGGTCGAATTAATGATCGTTATGAACAATTACTCGGTTTCCTATTCCAAGGCGCTCCTCGCCGCGACCCCACAGAAGCAATTAGTGGAACCCGAGAAACCTAAATCGTTCAAAGGCATATCACCCGAACAAATTGCGAGGATGGAAATAGAAATGGCCAATTTGCAACGGGAAATGAAATTGATCGAAGGCAGCTATGGTCCCGACCATTTAAACCTGGTTTTGACGCGCGGATATTTGGTTTCGCTTTTGAACAACGACAAGGTCATCCGTTATCTCAATCAAAACCACCGTGAAATCTTGAGCGAGTTTAAGAAAATCTCTGAGATCGATGCCTTGGCTACGGAAGAGGCCCGCTAGGGATTTTGTCAATAAATGGGGACCGGGACCCGATAAGCGCCGGGAGCGTCGGAGAAGCCGTCGGCAGGGGCGGATCAATGGCGGAGGTGGGGATGCCGGCGAACCCGGACGGAGCCCGCCAGGTCAACCGCCATAAGGTTGACCGCGAGGTCGTCCAATTGGTGGCCGCCCTCGACAATGCGGGGCGTGTTGCGGCTTTGAATTCGAGTCCGGCTCACCTATCCGTGGCACGCCTCGCTCTGCTATAATTGGATGGAAATGGATGGACAAATGGTTGATCACACGGTATCCTGTAATTGGATGGGAATGGATGAATAAATGGATGCCGCACTCAATACGTCGTCGCTGAAGATTACCAACGAGATTCTGGGGCTCATCGCCGAGATCGATGAGTTCAAAGGCACCTGGCGTGCCATCGGGCGTATAGCGCCCGAGCGGCTTTCAAGCCTACGCCGCGTTGCGACCATCGAAAGTATCGGCTCGTCCACCCGGATCGAAGGCGCCAAGCTTAGCAACCGTGAGGTCGAGCAGCTCCTCACCAATATAGAGATCAAGTCCTTCGCGACGCGGGATGAACAGGAGGTGGCGGGCTACGCGGATGCGATGGAAACCGTCTTCGCGAACTGGGAGGCAATCGATTTCACCGAGAACCATATCAAGCAGTTCCACCGCGACCTTCTGAAATTCTCCGGCAAGGACGAGCGTCATCGCGGCGAATACAAAAACCTCCCCAACCATGTCGAGGCGTTTAGCCCTGATGGGAAAAGCCTCGGTGTTGTTTTTGAGACCGCTCCGCCTTTCGATGTCCCAAGGTTGATGGGCGAACTTATTGACTGGACACGGGAAAGCCTGGATCGAGGCGAAATCCATCCGCTTTTGGTCATTGCTATCTTCATCGTGGTTTTCCTGGAGATCCATCCATTCCAAGATGGGAACGGTCGTTTGTCACGCATCTTGACGACTTTGCTGTTGCTGCGGGCCGGTTATGTCTACGTGCCCTACGATTCTCTAGAGAGCGTCATCGAGCAAAGCAAGGAGGCCTATTATTTCGCCCTGCGTCAGACTCAGGGCACGATCCGAACCGGCGCTCCGGACTGGCAGCCTTGGGTCATGTATTTTCTAAAGGCGCTGCAACAACAGAAACACCGCCTCGAAAAGAAGATCGAGCGCGAGCGGGTTATCCTCGGCGACCTCCCCGAGCTATCGATCCAGATTCTGGAGATTGCCCGCGAACATGGGCGCGTGACCGTCAGCGAAGCTGCGAAGACAACCGGGGCCAGTCGCAACACGATTAAAGACCATATCAAACAGCTCACCGAGAAGGGTCACCTGGCGCGGCATGGAGCGGGCCGTGGCACATGGTACTCGCTTACGTGATGGATGGAGTCGTAATCCACTTTATGCGACAACAAATAACCAAACCGGAACGGATTAAATCCTCGGAACTATTGGGGTGAATAGATTTTGGGGCCGATACCGGCGATTGGAATCACATAATAAATGTTGGCGCGCGGTTACTTTGGTGCCGGCGATCGCGAAGCATATCTCGTTGAATCGAAGTATCTACGCGGGTTCTTTCCCTAGCGTTTTTTTCACCGAGGATTGTCGAAGACATATTTAACGGACGGCAGGCTGAAGGGGTGGCCGTAGGCATTCATGACGCGGTTGATCGGAACAGGGAATAACAGGGAATTATCAGGGAATTTTGTTTAGGTGGGCACAGCGAAACAGGCGGTCGCATCGCCTCCAATGTCAACTTATCTTTTAGCCCCGCTGAGTTTTGGCGGTCACTCTTGGCATACCACGTAGGCATATGCTCCAACTTCAGCGCATGCAGAGAAATAGGACGTGAGCAGCCAATAGAGCTGGACGAAATGCGGCTTTGGTGCGACGCCGGCACTGATGTCAGTCAAAGTTTGTTCAAGTTCTCTCAGGCTCAACGAGGACGTGACGATGAACACGCGTCGGATTGTGTCTGGCGACTGCCGTGTGTCCTCAGCCATCAGCTGGAGGGTAGCCGCATCGCCCCTAAGGAATCGCAAAATTGAGGTTTGAACATTGTCGTTGCTATAGGTGTTTGACCAGATCGGCAGTTTTGCTTCGATAGCCTCGGCAGCGAGGGTCATCCGCCCGAGATTTTTGAGGGCTTGGCTGACAGCCACATGGAAAGGCGATGCGCCAAGCGACAGATCACCGTGCTTCGCATGATAGAAACTGATCGTTTTCGGTCGAGCCTGTCCATTAATCCCGATAAAATCAGCCCACTCGGTGCCAAGGTCGTCGCAAATCAGCACCTCATCACCGTCGGCAATGCTATTTATGACGGTCCCGAAGACAGAATTAGTATCGAAAGATCGATGAGTGATTGAGAACGTGCCTTTTTCGCTAGTTACGTTGTTGAGTTGATCGTCGGCTCGGATGTGCCGTAGAAAATTGCCCCCTCCATCGGCCAGCAGGTCGTCCCGATAGAGAGAGCCGTCTATATAGGCCAGAGCGAAGTCGTCGAATAAGACAGTAAAAAGGACGTTTCGGTCGATGTAGCGCTTTAGTGGAGTGCCATTGTCCTCTTCGCCCACTGCACCATTGGCGGATTCGACGTAAATATCTTCGACTAAGGGAAAGTTGAACTCACGCAGAGATATCCGTGATTTGCCAACAAAAATGGTACCTATCTCGATGTTATCACCAGGGTCGATCACCTTTAGCTTTGTCCCTACAGTTCGGATACCAAAGGTCTGGTCAAGCTCATTCAGCAGTGCTGTAGTATTTGTTTCATTTAGTATTGTGACGGTGCCCGAAGACTTAACTGTCAGGACCCTCAAAAGGCTTGGTCCACTTCCCATCGATTGGGAAGATCAGCAACAATTTCTCCGATTCCCAACATAAGTTTTTCAGAAGAAGTCTATGGTTTGGACACTGAAAGTGCTCTCCGGAGACGTTTTGCGTTTTCTGGCTATTTTGTCTCCCTTCCAGCGTCTCCGAGCAATCAGGATACCGTGAAAGCCCCCGGAACGGCGGGGTTTGAGTGCTTTCACGGTATGGACCTTGGTTTTCTGTAAAAAGAGTGGTGGGCCCGGCAGGATTCGAACCTGCGACCAGACCGTTATGAGCGGTCGGCTCTAACCAGCTGAGCTACGGGCCCTTAGGGTGACACTATACAACAAAAAAACCGGAGGCGGTGTCTGCGCCTCCGGCTTTGAAATTTCCTTCCCCCTTGATCCTTAGTAGTCCAGGAAGCTCCTCAGCTTGCGGGACCGGGACGGATGCTTCAGCTTCCTGAGCGCCTTGGCTTCGATCTGACGTATTCGCTCGCGGGTAACGGAGAACTGCTGGCCGACCTCTTCCAGGGTGTGATCGGTGTTCATGCCGATGCCGAAGCGCATCCTGAGCACGCGTTCCTCGCGCGCCGTTAGGCTCGCCAGTACCCGGGTCGTGGTCTCGCGCAAATTCGCCTGGATGGCGGCGTCCAACGGCTGGACGGCGTTCTTGTCTTCGATGAAATCGCCCAGGTGGCTGTCTTCCTCGTCGCCGATGGGAGTCTCCAATGAGATCGGCTCCTTGGCGATCTTTAGCACCTTGCGGACCTTTTCCAACGGCATCGATAGCTTGATCGACAATTCTTCCGGCGTCGGTTCGCGGCCGATTTCGTGCAGCATCTGGCGCGACGTGCGGACCAGCTTGTTGATGGTTTCGATCATATGCACCGGAATCCGGATGGTGCGGGCCTGATCGGCGATGGAGCGGGTAATGGCCTGCCTGATCCACCAGGTGGCATAGGTGGAAAACTTGTAGCCGCGGCGATATTCGAACTTGTCCACCGCCTTCATCAGGCCGATGTTGCCTTCCTGGATCAGGTCGAGGAACTGAAGCCCGCGGTTGGTGTATTTCTTGGCAATCGAGATGACGAGCCTGAGGTTCGCCTCCACCATTTCCTGCTTGGCGCGGGCGGCGGCGCGTTCGCCCTTTTGCACGGTGTGGACGATGCGCTTGAACTCGCCGACATCGAGACTGACGATCTGCGCCACCTCGACGATCTTCTTGCGCAAGGAACGCACCTCGGCCGAGTCGGCCTTGCCGAGTTCGGCCCAGCCCTTTTCCTTGAGGCGGCGGACGCGGCGCAGCCAGTTGGGGTCGAGCTCGTTGCCGGTGTGCTGTTTGAGGAAGCTCTCGCGCGGGATGCGGTGCGACTCGGCGAGGCGGTAGAGTTCGCCCTCAAGGCCGAGAAGCCGCCGGTTGAGCCCATAGAGCTGATCGAGAAGTTCTTCAATACGGCCGTTGTTGATGTGGACCGCATCCATCAACCCGACCAGTTTGGCCTTGAGCTTGTCGTAGCGCCGGGACTGGGCGGTCGAAAAGGAGGCCTTTTTCAGCGCCGTGTTGACCCTGATTTCCTGCAGCCGGTGGAGCGTCTTGTAGGTGCGGGCAATCAGGTCGAACTGTTCCAGCACCTTGGGCACCAGAATTTCTTCCATCGCCACCAGCGAAACCGTGGGCGGGTCGTCCTCGTCGTCGGCGGCGGCGGGGCGGCCGCCGGCAGCCGGGGCGCCCGTCGCGGTCTTGCCGTTGCCGCCGCCGGGGGTGGGGGCGGGCGCAGCGTTCTTGCCGTCGCCCCCGCCGGGGGCCGGCGCGGGCGCAGCGTTCTTGCCATTACCGCCGCCGGGGGCGGTCGCGGCGGGCGCATCCTTGCCGTTGCCGCCGTCGGGGCCCGGCGGTTTGGCGGACTTGTCTTCCTTACCGGGGCCGCCGCCGAAAGTGGCGTCGAGATCGACCACTTCGCGCAGCATGATGGCGCCCGACTTGAGCTCGTCGCGCCAGCGCCCGATGGCGGTCAGCGTCAGCGGGCTTTCGCAGATGCCGCCGATCATGGTTTCGCGGCCGTCCTCGATGCGCTTGGCGATCTCGATTTCGCCCTGGCGCGAAAGCAGCTCGACCGAACCCATTTCGCGCAGGTACATGCGGACCGGATCGTCGGTGCGGTCGAGTTCCTCTTTTTGCGCCGGCTTGTCCGCGGTCTTGGCGGCGGCACTGGCCGCGCCGGCCTCGCCCGGATTATCCTCGCCCTCGTCGCTTTCGACCACGTTGATGCCCATTTCCGAAAGCATCGCCATGGTGTCTTCGATCTGTTCCGACGTCACCTGGTTCTGCGGCAGCGCCTTGTTGATCTCTTCGTAGGTGACGTAGCCCCGCTCCTTGGCCTGGGCCAGCATCTTCTTCACCGCCTGATTGATCGAATCGATCAGCGGGCCGTCGCCGTGCTCTTCGGCGGGTTTTTCCGTTTCCTGGGTTTTGGCCGCTACTTTTGTCGCCATGGATGCTCCGGTTCGGTTTTGATCTCGTGTCGTCTCGTGCGCAGGCCCAAACGCCCGCCCTCAAGGGTTATTCCGCCCGCGCCGTCAGGCCGGGTTGAGAAGGTTGCCTGTCGTTTTCATGCCCTGGGCGCTGGCCAGTTCCTCCTGCAGGTCCTGAATCCGGCGCCGTTTTTCGTCGCTCGGATCGGCAGCGTAGTCGCGCCCCGCCGATTCGATATGGCTCATCAAGGCGCCACGCTGGTGCTGGGCCAGGGCGTCACGCCAGATTGTTTCAATTTGGTCGAGGGTCGCGCCCGGCCGCACCGCCATCCGGCTGGCACCGGCGGCGAGCCGATCGAGCAATCCGCCAAATCCCTGTTGCTGGAGGTGGTTTTTCAGTGTTGCTCTGTCAAGGCCGGGGATCCGGGCGGCTTCCCTAATAATCGCGGCGCGGAGCGCTTCGAGGGGGCCGGCGGGGAAGTCGATATGAGAATATTCCTCCTCCACCCGCGACAGCAGTTCGGGATGCTCGATCACCAACGCCGACAGCGCCTGTTCGCGCAGGCCTGAACCTGATTCGACCCGCGCCAGCGCCGAATTCAAAAGCTCGCGGGTCGGTTTCGCGGCCGGCGGCCGGCCGCGCTGCGGCGCCGACTTGCCGGGGCCGCGGCGCCCCCGGCCCGCCCCCGCTTCGGGGAATTCGGCGGCAAAGCGGGCGCGGAACCGGCGCTGGTAGGCCGCGCGCACGTCCTCGTCGCGGATTTGCCGGGCAAGTTCGTCAAGGCGCCGCCTGAGACCGGCCTCGCGTTCAGGGCTCAGTATCCGTTCACGGCCGCGCTCGCGCGCCCACAACAGATCGTCGAGACCCATCGCCTGGCGCAGCACCGACCGGAGCGCGCCCACCCCTTGCGCCTGAATCAGGCTGTCGGGGTCCTCGCCCACGGGCACCTGGGCAAAGCGCAGGCTGTGCCCGGGCGTCAACAGGGCGAGCGCGCGCTCGGCGGCGGACTCGGCGGCGCGGCGGCCGGCAGCATCGCCGTCGAGACAGAGGATCGGCTCGGGCGCATGGCGCCACAAAAGCCCCATCTGGTCTTCGGTGAGCGCGGTGCCGAGTGGTGCTACGGCACTGCCGATACCGGCGGCATGCAGGGCGATCACGTCCAAATAGCCTTCGACCACCACCGCGGTTCCGGTTTCGCGGATGGCGGTGCGGGCTTCGTGCAGGCCGTAGAGCACTCGCCCCTTGCGGAACAGCGGCGTCTCCGGCGAATTCAGGTACTTGGCCCGGGCCTCGCCCAGCGCCCGGCCGCCGAAGGCGATCACCCGCCCGCGCGGATCGGTGATGGGAAACATGATCCGGTTGCGGAACCGGTCGTAGGTTTCACCGCCATCCTCGGGCCGGATGATCAACCCGGCCTCGATCATCTGCGCCTCGCTCACGTCCTCGCCGCGCAAAGCGTCGCGCAAACTGGTCCGCCGCTCGGGCGCGAGGCCGAGGCGGAAATCCATGATGACTTTTTCGCTAAGCCCCCGGCCGTCAAGGTAGTCGCGTGCCGCCTTGCCGCCGCTGGCCGAAAGCTGGTCCGCGAACCAGGCGGCCGCCTTTTCCATGACCTCGTGAAGTGTCGAGGCGCGGCGCGCCGATTCGGCCTCGGCGCGGGTCGTTTGGGGCACCTCGACGCCCGCCATCCCAGCCGCACGTTCCACCGCCTCGGGGAAATTCAGGCCCTCGGTCTCGATCAGGAAATCGAAGGCACTGCCGTGCGCGCCGCAGCCGAAGCAGTGATAGAACGCCTTGTCGTCGTTGACCGTGAACGAGGGCGTCTTTTCGCTGTGAAACGGGCACAGGCCGAGGTGCTCTTTTCCCTTGCGCACGAGCTTGACCTTGCGGCCGACCAGCTCGCTGAGGCGGATGCGCGAACGCACCTCGTCGAGGAAGGACGCCGGAAACGCCATCAGCGAGGCCCCCCGTGCGTGGCGGCCGGGCGGCGGGCGCCCCCCTGGGCGGGCGCGCTCAGGACAGATGCTCCTTGACCAATTGGCTCGCCTTGGCGAAGTCCATCTGGCCGGCAAACCGGGCCCGCAGTTCGGCCATGGTGCGGCCCATGTCCTTCAGGCCCTTGGCGCCGAGGGCGGCGATAACCTCATGCACAGCTGTCGAAACCTCGTCCTCTTCCAATTGCCGCGGCATGAATGAGCGGATGATGTCGATTTCGTCGCGTTCCTGCTGGGCCAGTTCGTCGCGTTTGCCCTGCTCGTAATACTTGATCGATTCGTGCCGTTGCCGGACCATGGTGGCCAGCATCGACAAAATGCCGTCTTCGGATATGCCCTCTTCGTTGCCTTCACCCCGGGCCGCAATGTCGCGGTCCTTGAGGGCGGCCAGAATCAGGCGCAAGGTGGCAACCTTGCGTGTTTCCTTGGCCTTTTGCGAAGACTTGAGGGCCTCGGCCAGACTCTCTCGCAGCATGTACGGATTCGACTCTCTTTGTGGAGCGCGCAAATCCTACCCGATCCGACTCCCGGTGGCAAACTTCAAGATTAGACATAAGTCATTGATATTCCAATAGAATTCTTGTCCGATGCGGGGTTGACGGCGGCACGCTATTTGCTTAATTTCCGCTCCGGCTGGCGGGCCGGCACCCGGTCCCCACCTTCCTCGCAACACGCTCCCGCCATCGCCGGTGCCCCGTAGATGCGCCCGGGGCGGGAATAGCGGCGGTCGAACCGATGCCTGAGTCGCCCCCCACGCAGCCGCCGCCGGAAACGCGCGCGGTGCTGGCGTTGGCCGAGGGGTTGGTGTTGACGGGCCACGCGCTGGGTGTGCCGGGTCTCGCCGTCGGCGAAGTGTGTTTCAACACATCGATGACCGGCTATCAGGAAATCCTGACCGACCCGTCTTATGCCGGCCAGCTCATCACCTTCACCTTCCCCCACATCGGCAACGTCGGCACCAACGACGAGGACATGGAGGCGGCAGGCCCGGCTGCCCGAGGCGTAATCGTGCGGGCGGCGGTGACCGATCCGTCCAGCTTCCGGGCGGCGCGGCACCTCGACACCTGGCTCAAGGCGCACGATCTGACCGGCATTGCCGGTGTCGATACCAGACGTCTGACCCGGCTGATCCGCGATGGCGGGCCGCAAGCCGGCGCGCTCGGGGCCGGCGCGGGCAACCTCGACTCGAGCGCCCTGATCGATCAGGCGCGCGCCTGGCCCGGCCTCGAAGGCATGGACCTCGCCAAAGACGTGAGCTGCACCCAGGCCTATGAATGGAACGCAACGCGCTGGCATCTGGGCGCAGGCTTCGGCCAACAGCTGGCGCCGAAATTCCACGTCGTCGCCGTCGATTACGGCGCCAAGCGCAACATCCTGCGTTCGCTCGCCGATGGCGGCTGCCGGATCACGGTCGTTCCCGCGAGCGCAAGCGCAGACGACGTGCTGCGGCATGATCCCGACGGCGTGTTCCTGTCGAACGGCCCGGGCGATCCCGCCGCCACCGGCGTCTACGCCGTGCCGATGATCAAGACGCTGCTGGAAAAAGAGCTTCCGCTATTCGGAATTTGCCTCGGGCATCAGATGCTGGCGCTGGCGCTGGGCGCCGCCACGTCGAAGATGCACATGGGCCACCGCGGTGCCAACCATCCGGTGAAAGACCTCGCCACCAGCAAGGTCGAGATCACCAGTCAGAACCACGGCTTCGTGGTCGATGCCGATACCCTGCCCGCCGGCGTGAGGGCAACGCACGTGTCGCTGTTCGACGGCAGCCTCGAAGGTCTGGCCGTCGAGGGAAAGAAAATCTTCAGCGTCCAGTACCACCCCGAGGCCTCGCCCGGCCCGGAGGACTCGCAATACCTGTTCGAACGGTTCGTCAAGATGATGGAGGGTTAGACGGCGTTGGCGGGATCAAATCGATGAAAGCTTCACGGCCTCTCCCGTGAAGTTCGACGGCGAATTGTCCGATGGTGTTGGGTATGGTTGATATATCGCCCCCTCCATCCCAAGTTTTCACCGTACAACCGCGCAGGAGCCTCTTCCCCGGCGCGGTCGTTGTGTATCTGGGCGGCAAATTGGCTTCGAATCGGGTTTGCTTTGGCTTCGAAT
>CAZTAK010000058.1:0-7097 GCA_964611585.1 uncultured Alphaproteobacteria bacterium | reverse complement strand
GGGTTTGCTTTGGCTTCGAATTGGGTTCGTTTTTCCGGGCGGCACGCGGGTAAACGATTGAAAAGATTGAACAAGCCCTGCACAAATTGGCTTCGTTTGGCAATAATGAGAGTTGACGTTTCGATAACCCCACTGCAACGGTTTCACGATGCCTAAGCGCACCGACATCGAGAGCATCCTGATCATCGGCGCCGGCCCGATCGTCATCGGCCAGGCGTGCGAGTTCGACTATTCGGGCAGCCAGGCCTGCAAGGCGCTCAAGGCCGAGGGCTACCGCACGGTGCTGGTCAACTCGAACCCAGCGACGATCATGACCGATCCGGGCCTTGCCGATGCGACCTACGTCGAGCCGATCACGCCCGAGTTCGTGGCCCGCATCATCGCGCGCGAGAAACCCGATGCCCTGCTGCCGACCATGGGCGGACAGACGGCGCTCAACACCGCACTCGCGCTGGCCGACGACGGCACGCTCGCCAAGCACGGGGTGGAGCTGATCGGCGCCTCGCGCGATGCCATCGCCAAGGCCGAGGACCGGCAGCTATTCCGCGACGCCATGATTTCGATTGGCCTCGAATGTCCGAAAAGCCGCATCGCGCACACCCTTGAAGAGGCGCAAGCCGCGCTCGAGGTTGTCGGTCTGCCCGCCATCGTGCGGCCCTCATTTACGCTTGGCGGCACCGGCGGTGGCGTCGCCTACAACCGCGAGGAATTCGACCGCATCGTCGCCGGCGGGCTCGATGTCTCGCCTGCGACCGAAGTGCTGGTCGAGGAGTCGGTGCTGGGGTGGAAGGAATACGAGATGGAGGTCGTGCGCGACAAGGCCGACAATGCCATCATCGTGTGCTCCATCGAGAACGTCGATCCGATGGGCGTGCATACCGGTGATTCGATCACCGTGGCGCCGGCGCTGACGCTGACCGACAAAGAATATCAGATCATGCGCAACGCTTCGATTGCTGTCTTGCGCGAAATCGGCGTCGAGACCGGCGGTTCGAACGTGCAGTTCGCGGTCGAACCTGCCACCGGGCGGCTGCTGGTGATCGAAATGAACCCGCGGGTGTCGCGCTCATCGGCGCTGGCCTCCAAGGCGACCGGCTTTCCGATTGCCAAGATCGCGGCGCGGCTGGCGGTCGGTTACACGCTCGACGAACTCGACAACGACATTACCGGCGTCACCCCGGCTTCGTTCGAGCCCACCATCGATTACGTCGTCACCAAGATGCCGCGGTTCACGTTCGAGAAATTCCCCCGCTCGGATGCGGTGCTGACAACGTCGATGAAATCGGTGGGCGAGGTCATGGCGCTGGGGCGTACCTTCGGCGAATCGCTGCAAAAGGCGTTGCGGTCCATGGAAATCGGGCTCACCGGTCTGGATGAGGTTGAGATCCCGGGCTACGACGGCGAAGACACCGGCGCCGTCAAGGCGGCGCTCTCGGTGCCGACGCCGGAACGGATCCTGTCGATCGCCCAGGCCTTCCGCGAAGGGCTGCCGCGCGAAACCATCCAGACGGCGAGCCAGTACGACCCCTGGTTTCTCGAACAGATCGAACAGCTGGTGGCGGCGGAAGGTGAGGTGCGCACCAACGGTCTGCCGAAAACGCGCGAGGGTTTGCTGGCGCTGAAGATGGCCGGATTTTCGGACGCGCGGCTCGCCATGCTGGCGGGCGCCGCCGAGGCCGACGTGGCGGCGCTGCGGCGAACCCATAGGGTGCGGCCGGTGTTCAAGCGGGTCGATACCTGCGCCGCCGAATTCGAGGCGCAGACGCCCTATTTGTATTCCACCTACGAACCCGATTCGGGCAACGCCAGCGGTACGCCGGAATCAGAATCGAAGCCTGCCGCCAGCCGCAAGATCATCATCCTTGGCGGCGGTCCCAACCGCATCGGCCAAGGCATCGAGTTCGATTATTGCTGCGTCCACGCGGCCTACTCTCTGTCGGAAGCCGGCTTCGAAACCATCATGGTGAACTGCAACCCGGAAACGGTTTCGACCGACTACGACACCTCGGACCGGCTCTATTTTGAGCCGCTGACCCTTGAGGACGTGCTCGCGATCGTGCGGGCCGAATCGGAAGCCGGAACGCTGATGGGCGTGATCGTCCAATTCGGCGGCCAGACGCCGCTCAGCCTCGTGGCCGGACTCCAGGCGGCGGGGGTTCCGATCCTCGGCACCACGCCGGATGCAATCGATCTCGCCGAAGACCGTGAGCGTTTCCAGAAGCTGCTGGCCGGGCTCGGCCTCAAACAACCGTCCAATGGTATCGCCTACACGGCGGAAGAGGCCGAAACGGTCGCCGAGTCGGTCGGCTATCCGGTGGTGATCCGGCCTTCGTACGTGCTGGGCGGTCGCGCCATGGAGATCGTCCGCGACAAAGCCCATCTCCACCGCTACATCGGCGAAGCGGTGCGGCTGTCGGGCAGAAACCCGGTGCTGATCGACGGCTACCTGCAACACGCGATCGAGGTCGACGTCGATGCCGTCGCCGACGGGCATGATGTGTTCGTCGCCGGAATCATGGAGCATATCGAAGAAGCCGGAATTCATTCTGGCGATTCCGCGTGCGCGTTGCCGCCCCACACCCTTTCGCCGGAAATCGTCGAAGAAATTCACCTCCAAACCGATGCGTTGGCACGCGCGCTCAATGTGGTCGGCTTGATGAACGTGCAGTTTGCGGTCAAGGACGGCGTCGTCTTCGTGCTTGAGGTCAACCCGCGCGCAAGCCGCACGGTCCCGTTCGTTGCCAAGGCGACCGGTGTGCCGGTGGCCAAGATTGCGGCGCGGGTCATGGCGGGCGAATCTCTGGAGTCGTTCAAACTGGGTACAGAACGTCTGGACCACACCGCGGTCAAGGAAGCGGTTTTTCCGTTCACGCGGTTCCCGGGCGTCGATATTCTGCTCGGCCCGGAAATGAAATCGACCGGCGAGGTGATGGGTATCGACCGCGATTTCGACCGCGCCTTCGCCAAGTCGCAGCTCGCCTCGGGCACGGATCTGCCGCAAGGCGGAACGGTGTTCGTCTCGGTCAAGGATGGCGACAAGGAGGCCCTCGTCGAGCCGTCACGGCGCCTGTCCGAAATGGGTTTTTCGTTGCTGGCGACAGCCGGCACGGCTGCTTTTCTTGAAGGCCGCGGCCTTGTTGTTTCGCGCATCAACAAGGTCTTGGAAGGCCGCCCGCACATCGTGGACGCCATGAAGAACGGCGAGGTCGACCTATTGTTCAATACCACCGAGGGCATCCAGGCGGTGGCCGACAGCTATACCCTGCGGCGCACCGCGCTCACCCACGGGATCCCCTATTACACGACCGTCGCCGGGGCCCGCGCCGCGGTGTTGGCGATCGCGTCGTTGCGCGCCGGCAGCCTTGATGTCGCGCCGCTGCAATCCTATTTTAGGCCGACTGCCTAGGAGGCGAGCCGGCATTTACCCGGGTCGTGCGGGCGCAACCCCACGGAATCAACCAGCCATGCAAAAAGAGCCGATGACGGCGGCCGGCCACGCGCAGTTGCAGGAGGAAATCAATCGTCTGAAGCGGCAAGAACGCCCCGCGGTCATCAAAGCGATTTCCGTTGCGCGCGAACACGGCGACCTGTCTGAGAACGCCGAGTACCACGCGGCCAAAGAACACCAGGCGATCATCGAGGCGCGCATCTCCGAGATTGCCGACAAGTTGCAGCGCGCCGAAGTGATCGACATTTCGGCTCTGTCTGGCGACGAAGTGATATTCGGCGCCAAGGTGACGCTCGCCAACGAGGACACCGACGAGGAAACAACATACCGGATTGTGGGATCGGAAGAGTCCGATATCCGTTCCGGGCTTCTGTCGGTCACATCGCCGCTGGCGCGCGCGATGATCGGAAAATCGGAAGGCGATTCGATCGAGGTCGTGACGCCGAAGGGCGAACGCGGCTACGAAATCGTCAAGATCGAATTCGGGTAAACGCGGCGCCGGGCGCTAGCGTATCGTGCGGCGCAAACGTTGATACGAAGTTCTTCTATTTCGAAAGCGACCGCAGATTTGCCGTTAATTGCGTTCGCAGAAACCCCGCCATTTCACCAGCCTCAGTGGATCCACCTAAAGCGAGTGGGCGGGGTTTCAGTGGCGAGGGAGGATCCCTCGCGCCCAACCAAGAGGCTGGGCAATGGTTTTTTCAATTTTGCCGGTTTGTCGGTTGCGTCCGAACGGTCCGGCGGGGTCATGGTGTCTGGCCACCCTCCTGTTGCGCACGGTCAAACGCCCCGTGCCATCACTAGAACTATGATCGCAATCGGCGTGGTTCTCAAATCACAATTTCGAACGATTGCGCGGCAAAGTGACGCAACGCACAATCAATCCGATTGCGGCGCGTCATCGAAGGGAATGCCGGGCAGATTCTTGCTGACGCGGATTGCGAGGGACGACTTCACATGGGCAACGTTGGGGGCAGACGTCAGTTCGCTGGTGAGGAAATTTTGGTATTCGTCCCAGTCGTGAGCGACGATCTTGAGCATGAAATCGACTTCGCCCGCCAGCATGTGGCAGGCGCGAACCATCGGCCATCCGCGGACCCGATCTTCAAATGCGACGAGATCGGATTCGGCCTGGGAATCGAGCCCCACCAGCGCAAAAACGGTGACCTCGAATCCGAGCGCCTTGTCGTCGAGGTCGGCGTGATATCCGCGGATGAAGCCGGCGCGTACCAAGGCGCGCACTCTGCGCAAACAGGGAGGCGCCGAAATACCGGCCCGGCGCGCCAGTTCGACGTTGGTCATTCGACCGTCTTCCTGAAGGTCCGACAGGATGCGGCGGTCAACCGCGTCCAGCTTGATGGTAGTGGTGTTGTCGCGCTGCACTCTTGAGATTTACGCCTCCGGGTCCCGGCGGGCCATGAGAAGGATTCTATAATAATATTACAAAATGGCGAAACATTATTACCCAAGACGCGGTTTCGAAACCCGCCGGACCCGAGCGCGCCCTATGGCGAATCGCCGATGACCGAGTCGGTGTGCTGGACTTTGACTGACGGCAAGGCCGGCACCGAGAATCAGTGCCTTGGGCTTGCCGAAGCGGTCGGACTCGTTACGCGAGCCCGACGGGTACGGTCGCGCGCGCCGTGGCGCTGGGCGCCCACGGCGATCTGGACGTTGCCTTGGGGTGGGGCCCCGCTCCGGCTTTATGCGGATAGGGCGGAAGGAACACTGGGGCCTCCTTTTCCGCGACTCTTGATCGCCTCCGGCCGGGCCAGCGTCGGTCCGGCGCTGGCGATCCGGCGCCTCTCTGGCGGTGCAACGCTGTGCGTTCAGATACAGGACCCGCGGATCGATCCGCGGCATTTCGATCTTGTCGCCGCCCCCCGGCATGATCGCCTGTCGGGTGCCAACGTGATGTTGACGCGCGGCGCGCTCCACCGTGTCACGCCGGCCCTTCTGAATCGCGACAAGGGCCGGTTCGAGCCCCGCTTCGCCAACCTGCCGCGGCCGCTGGTCGCGGTCCTGATTGGCGGCACCAGCCGCCACCACCGCATGACACCGGCGGCGACGCGGCACCTCGTCGGCCAGTTGGGGGACCTTTGCCGGACGGCGGGCGGCGGACTCCTGGTTACCGCCTCGCGGCGCACCGGTGAAGACAACGCGCAGATATTGCGCGCGGCACTCTCGGAGCTGCCGTGCTACTTCTGGGACGGAAGCGGCGAGAACCCGTACTTCGGTATGCTCGCTTGTGCCGATTACGTGGTGGTCACCGAAGATTCTGTCGCCATGACCTCGGAAGCGGCGAGCACGGGAAAGCCGGTGTTTGTCGCCGTCCTTGAGGGCGGCAGCGCCAAATTCGACGCTTTCCACCGGGCCCTGCGGGACGAGGGCGTGACCCGGCCCTTGGGTAGGGTCCTTGAGACTTGGTCATACGAACCTCTCGACGATACCGCCGCGGTCGCGGCCGAAGTCCGGCGCCGCCTTGCCCCGCAGATGGCGGACTTGTAAATAGTGTGAAGTCGCCCACCTCTTGATTTCCCCATGCTTGGACCCGCCCGGTCCGGCCCGACCCCCGTTCACAGGTATTCGCCAACCTCATGACACAGACGATTCACAGCAAGGTTCTTATTCTTGGATCGGGTCCGGCGGGCCTGACCGCAGCCATCTATGCCGCCCGGGCCGGCCTTGAACCGATGCTGATCCAAGGCATCGAACCGGGCGGACAAATGACCATCACGACCGATGTCGAGAACTACCCGGGCTTCGCCGAAGCGGTTCAGGGTCCGTGGCTGATGGAACAGATGCAGGCACAGGCCGCCAACGTGGGCACCCGCGTAATTTCCGATACGATTACCGGCATCAACCTGTCGATGCATCCGTTCCGCGCCACCGGCGACAGCGGCGATACCTACACCGCCAACTCGGTCATCATCGCGACCGGCGCCCAGGCGCGCTTTCTCGGTCTCGATAGCGAGGAACGATTCAAGGGTTTCGGCGTTTCGGCATGCGCAACCTGCGACGGGTTCTTTTTCCGGGGCAAGGAAGTCGCCGTCGTCGGCGGTGGTAACACCGCCGTCGAAGAGGCGTTGTTTCTGACCCACCACGCCTCCAAAGTCACACTGGTGCATCGGCGCGATGCGCTGCGCGCGGAAAAGATCATGCAGGATCGCCTGTTCGCCAATCCAAAAATAGACGTCACCTGGAATGCGGTTCTCGACGAGGTACTCGGCGAGAGCGACCCTCCGGGCGTGACCGGCGTGACGCTCCGCGATACTCAATCCGGGGAAACCCGGGACCTCGCCGTTGATGGCGTGTTCATCGCAATCGGTCACACGCCCAATACGGAACTGTTCCAGGGTCAGATCGAAATTGCCGCCGACGGCTACATCGTGACCGCGCCGGGCTCGACTCGCACCACCGTGCCGGGGGTGTTTGCCGCCGGTGACGTTCAGGATTCAGTGTTCCGGCAGGCCGTGACGGCGGCCGGAACCGGCTGCATGGCGGCGCTGGAGGCCGAACGGTTTCTCGCCGAACAGGAGTCCCAGCCGGCCGCCGCGGCCGAATAGTGCGGAAGGCCGGCGCGACCCTCGCGCACCCTGTCCGTCATCAAAACATTTGGGACATCTGAGCCTGCTTCGTAACGGAGGAC
>CAZTAK010000057.1:0-18075 GCA_964611585.1 uncultured Alphaproteobacteria bacterium | reverse complement strand
AGGTGTGCGCAGGAGTGGAGCGAGCTGCCCGCCGCAGCGCTTCGTGCTGTTCGGTGAGGTCGTACATGATTCCGGTCATGCGGCGCGGCCGTCCCGAATCGGTCGAGGTCACCTGACCGGCGGTGATGACATGCCGTATCTCACCGTCCGGGCGGAGGACCCGCATTCGCACTGCGGAGATCGGGTGTCCCGCAAGTGCGTCGCGGCTACCCTTAGCGATCTTCGCACGATCATCGGGGTGAACCCGTTCAAGGAACGTATTGAAGTCGGTCGTGACCTCGTCGGGCTGGACGCCAAAAATATCGGCAAGACCTTCGGAAATTTCCGCGACACCAGTTTCGAGATTCCAGACCCAGCGGCCGAGACCGATGAGACGCTCGGTTTGGGCCATTTCGTCATCGGCGTGCGCGGGCGCGTCGTCGCTTGTGCCGGTGTCCTCCGCCGGCCGCACGGTCCCGATCCACAGCGGCGCGCCATCCGAAACGGTGCGCTCGAGGCGAACATCGAGTGTTGCCGGGGCGTCGCTTTTCAGAGTTCCTTCGACGCGCGCGCTGACCCGGCCAACCCTTGGGGTCGGTCCCGAGGTCCGGAACAATCGCATCGAGCCGCGATCCCACCAGGCCCTCGCTTTTACCCGAACCCAGCATCGCCTCGGCCGCCGGGTTGGCCGCCCGAATGACGCCCCCGGCGTCGAGCGTGACCAGGCCCTCGCCCGAGGCGTACCACAGCGCCCGCAGGACGCTGTCGCCGGGCGGGCCGCCTGCGTCCGCCCCTCCATTCTTCGGTTTCAAAACGTCCACATGTGTCCGCAGGCGCCTAGCTGAACGCCTGTATGCCCGTTTGCGCGCGGCCGAGAATCAAGGCGTGAATATCGTGGGTGCCCTCGTAGGTATTGATCGCCTCGAGGTTCATGACGTGGCGGATGATGTGAAATTCGTCCGATATCCCGTTGCCGCCGTGCATGTCGCGCGCCATGCGGGCGATATCGAGCGCCTTGCCGCAGTTGTTGCGCTTGATCAGCGAATACATCTCGTGCGCTTCCTCGCCCGCGTCGCGCAGCCGCCCGACCTGAAGGCAGGCCTGAAGCCCGAGTGCGATTTCGGTCTGCATGTCGGCGAGTTTCTTCTGGATTAACTGGTTGGCGGCCAGCGGCTTGCCGAACTGAAGCCGGTCGAGGGTGTACTGACGCGCCGCGTGCCAGCAGAATTCCGCCGCCCCCATCGCCCCCCAGGCGATACCATAGCGCGCATTGTTGAGGCACCCGAACGGACCACTGAGGTTGGTGACTTCGGGAAACTCGTTCTCGGCCGGCACAAACACTTCGTCCATGACGATTTCGCCAGTAACCGAGACGCGCAAGGAAAACTTGCCCTCGATCTTCGGCGCCGACAGGCCCTTCATGCCTTTTTCGAGCACGAAGCCGCGGATGAGCCCCTCTTCGTTCTTGGCCCAGACCACGAACACGTCAGCAATCGGCGAATTGGTGATCCAGGTCTTGTTGCCGGTCAGCACACTGCCGCCGTCGGTCTTGGTGGCCCGGGTGTTCATGCCGCCGGGATCGGAGCCGTGGTCGGGTTCGGTGAGGCCGAAGCAGCCGACGATCTCGCCACGAGCCAGCCGCGGCAGGTATTTCTCGCGCATCGCCTCTGTGCCGTAGGTGAAGATCGGGTACATGACCAGGCTCGACTGCACACTCATCACCGAGCGGTAGCCCAAATCCACCCGCTCGACTTCGCGGGCGATCAAGCCATAGCTGACATGATTCGTCCCGGCGCAGCCATAGCCCTCGATCGTCGGCCCCAAGAGGCCGAGCGCGCCCATCTCACTAAGAATCTCGCGGTCGAAGGTTTCGCCGCGGTTGGCCTCCAGAATGCGGGGCATCAGCCGGTCCTGGCTGAAATCGCGGGCGGTGTCGCGGATCAGCCGCTCGTCCTCGCTGAGCTGTTCGTCGAGCCGCAGTGGGTCGTCCCACTGGAACGCTCGGAATTCAATTCTCTGGGTATTGCCGGAACGGGCGGTCGAGGTACTCATGATCGGTTCTCCTGCGGCGAATTGCCTCGCCCCCGGGCCTTACCCCCAAATCTGGCCGAATTTCGGGCAAAGGGAACGTCTCGAGTTACCGGCGCCGGCCCCGCAATACCCCTAGTTTTTGAGGGGTAGGTGCGATCATGCGGCGACGATCATGCGGCGAAATGTCCTGTTTGATGCAGTTTGCTTAAGGCTCTATAAATATTGTAGGGGAAGATTGGGGTATCAGAGTACCCGCACACAAGCGGAGCGAACCGAGTCGAACCATGAATTACGAACGTTTTTTCGCCGACAAGATTGCAGGCCTGCGCGAGGAAGGCCGCTATCGGGTCTTTGCCGACCTGGAGCGGCACGCCGGGGCCTATCCCCATGCCAGCCGTTACACCGGCGGGGGCCGCAATGAAGTCGTCGTGTGGTGTTCCAATGATTACTTGGGAATGGGTCAGCACCCGGATGTGCTCGCGGCGATGCAAACGGCGCTCGACGAAACCGGTGCCGGCGCCGGCGGTACCCGCAATATTTCCGGTACCCACCATTATCACGTCCTGCTCGAGCAAGAGCTCGCCGAATGGCACGCCAAGGAGGCTGCGCTGCTGTTCACTTCCGGTTACATCTCCAACGAGGCCAGTCTTTCGACGCTCGCCGGGTTGCTGCCGGACTGCATCATTTTTTCCGACGAATTCAATCATGCCTCGATGATCGCCGGTATCCGCGGCAGCAAGGCCGAAAAACGGATTTTCCGCCACAGCGATGTCGAGCACCTGGAAGAACTGTTGAAGGCCGCGCCGGCTGACGCACCCAAACTGATCGCGTTCGAATCGGTGTACTCGATGGACGGCGACATTGCGCCGATCGAGGAGATTTGCGATCTCGCCGACAAATACGGCGCCATGACCTACCTCGACGAAGTTCATGCGGTCGGCCTCTACGGTCCGCGCGGCGGCGGCGTCGCCGAGCGCGAGGGCCTGATGGGGCGCCTGACCGTGATCGAAGGGACATTGGGCAAGGCGGTCGGTGTGATGGGCGGTTACATCGCGGCGTCGAGCACGATCGTCGATGTGATCCGCAGCTATGCCGCCTCGTTCATCTTTACCACAGCACTTTCGCCGGTGCTCGCGGCAGGCGCGCTCAAAAGCGTCCAGGTCCTCAAGACCGCCGGCCATCTCCGCGCCCGCCATCAGGAGCGCGCCGCGACCCTGAAGCGCCTTTTCCGTGAAAACGGCCTGCCGGTGATGCCGTCGGTCAGCCATATCGTGCCGTTGCTGATCGGTGACGCGCCGTGCTGCAAACGCGCCTCGGACATGCTGCTTGACCAATTCGGGATCTATGTCCAGCCGATCAATTATCCGACCGTGCCGCGCGGCACCGAACGGCTCCGGTTCACGCCCTCTCCGCTGCATACGAACGCGATGATGAGCGATCTCGTCGACGCCCTTAACGAAGTCTGGTCGGTGCACGCCTTGCAGCGTGCGGCCGCCTGACCGCCAAGCGCGCGATGAATTGGGGCGGGCGTGTTGCCCGCCCTTTTCGTTGTCTGGCGTTCATGCCATCTTGAACGCTGGAATCTGGAAGATCCGCCGGGCGATGAAGCGACAATTCCGAGAATACCTTCTCGAATTCACCTATGTCGGGCGCTACGTCAAGGTGTCGGCGATCGACCCCGAAACGAATACCGAGGTTTCAATCGTCGGGGCGGCCGCCGCGACCGAGGCCGAACTGAAGCGCGTTGCCGTGCGCAAACTCGAGTATGTCTTGGCCAAGAACCTGCGGGTACGAACATAGATTGGGATTGAACCCGGTTGTCATGGCGCCGGACCGCCGATAGGGTCGGGAGCATTGGCCACAAACTCCACGGCGTCCCATTGACTGCTGCCGCAGCCCATCCGCCTTCCGAACCGATTTTGTCGCTTCGTTCCATCAGCAAGCGCTTCGGCGGCGTGGTGGCCTTCCACGATATCAACCTGCGTATTGCCAGGGGATCGATCACCGGGCTGATCGGCCCCAACGGGGCCGGCAAGACGACGCTGTTCAATGTCATCGCCGGAAATCTGAAACCCTCGTCGGGCAGTATCGTGTTCGACGGCGTGGACGTGACCGGCCTCGAGTCGCATGACCTCTTTCACCGCGGACTGCTGCGCACCTTCCAGATTGCGCATGAGTTCAGCAAGCTGACGGTGCTTGAGAATCTGATGATGGTGCCGCGGGCGCAAGCGGGCGAACAACTGCTGTCGACATGGTTGCGACCGCAGTTGGTACGCGATCAGGAGGCCGTCGTTCTGGAGAAGGCGCGCGAGGTGTTGGGGTTTCTCAACCTCAGTCATCTCGGCAATACGCTGGCGGGCAACCTCTCAGGAGGGCAGAAGAAGCTGCTCGAACTCGGTCGAACGATGATGGTGGATGCCAAGGTGGTGTTGCTCGACGAAATAGGCGCTGGCGTCAATCGTACCCTCCTGCGTGAAATCGGAGATGCGATTCAGCGCCTCAACCGGGATTCCGGTTACACGTTCTGCATGATCGAACATGATCTGGATTTCATTAGCCGCATGTGTGATCCCGTAATTGTCATGGCCGATGGTGGGGTCCTTACCGAAGGAACAGCGCAGGAGGTCAAGGCCAATGAAGATGTCATCAGGGCCTACCTGGGCTCGGGGATGAAGAGTCGCACCCCCTCGCAGAAGGGCGCATCCGGTGAAACTGCTTAGTGCGACCAACATGTCGGGAGGGTACGGCGGGCTGGATATCCTGTTCGGGTGCACGATCGAGGTCGATCGTAGCGAGGTGACGGTGATCGTTGGTCCCAACGGGGCTGGCAAGTCGACGGCGATGAAGGCGATTTTCGGCATGATCGACATTCACACCGGGTCGGTGACCCTGGACGGCGCCGACATCACGGGACTGCCGCCCCAGAGCCGCGTTCAGAAAGGGATGGCCTTCGTTCCCCAGACCCATAACGTGTTCGTCGGCATGTCACTAGAAGAGAATCTGGAGATGGGCGCCTATCTGCGGCGCGACGACATGGGCGCGAGCATGGAGAAGGTTTTCGATCTGTTTCCCATCCTCAAGGAGAAACGCCGGCAGATGGCCGGTGAGTTGTCTGGCGGGCAGCGCCAGCAACTGGCTGTCGGGCGGGCGCTGATGACCGAACCGGTCCTGCTGATGCTCGATGAGCCGACTGCCGGATTGTCACCGCTAGTGATGGACGAGTTATTCGACCGCATCCTGGATATCAAGCGGGCCGGAATCGGCATTATCATCGTCGAACAAAATGCGAGACAGGCGCTGGAAATCGCCGACACGGGCTATGTCCTGGTCAATGGTGAGAATCGATACACCGACACGGGCGAGGCGTTGATCGCCAACCCCGAAGTCCGTAGATCGTTCATGGGCGGCTAGTCGACGTGTCGTACGCCACCGATCTGCTCACCGCCTTTCTGTGGACGTTCAACTTTTTGATTCTGCCCGGCATTACCTATGGCTCGGCGCTGGCGCTAGGGGCACTGGGCGTAACGCTGGTCTTTGGCATTCTGCGGTTCGCCAATTTCGCTCACGGCGACACGATGGCGTTCGGGGCGATGATTTCGTTGATTGGGGTCGAGTTGCTCAATCGATTCGGTATTTTCACCTATCCGATCCCGGCCGGGCTCCTGTTCCTGCCCATTGCAATGCTGGCGACGGCCCTGCTGGTGATTTCGCTCGACAAGGTCGTTTACAGTTACTACCGGCGCATCAAAAGCCCGCCGGTCGTGCTGGTGATGACGTCCATCGGCGTGATGTTTCTACTCAACGGCCTTACGCGGCTTATCAAGGGCGCCGAACTGACATCGTTTAATGCCCGGCGAATTTTTGACATTGGTACCGTCGACGTTGCCGCTCTTGCCGATCAGTTGGGCCAAAGCGCGGTTCGCGTCAAGACCGTTTTCGCGACCGGGGTCGAAGAGGTGCACGTCACTGAACCGGTGTTCGTGTTCTTCAACGTGCGGCAGTTCAAAGAGGCCACCGGACTCCCGGAAGGGTTTGGACTCGATCTGATCCAGGTTGTGACCGTTGTGCTGGCGATCGCCATTTTTCTCGGCCTTTTCCGGTTTTTGATGCGGACTCGCACGGGCAAGGCGATGCGGGCGTATTCCGACAATGAAGACCTGGCGCTGCTGTCGGGCATCGACCCGCAACGCGTCGTCCTGGTCACCTGGCTGATCGCCGGGGCTCTGGCAGCGGTCGCAGGCACAGTGTGGGGACTGGACAAGGGCTACAAGCCGTTTACCTATTTTCAGATGCTACTGCCGATATTCGCGGCCACCATCGTCGGCGGCATCGGCAGCCCCAAGGGGGCGATCGTGGGGGGCTTTCTCGTCGCCTTTACCGAGATCGGTATCACTTCGAACTACAAGAAGGTGGCCAACTATATTCTGCCGGACAACCTCGAGATCGTCAGCAATCTGCAAATCCTGGGAACCGAATACAAGTTCGCGGTATCGTTCCTGATCCTCCTCGTCGTGCTGCTGATACGGCCGACCGGGATCTTCCGCGGCCGGGTTCTTTGACGCCATGATCAACCGTCGCTATCTGGTCGTATTCTCGCTGCTGGCACTAATGATTCTGCTTACCGGCTTTCTGCAAAGCTGGTCCTCGGCGCTCGGCCTGCTGACGGTGGGTTTGATTTCAGGTGTCGTCGCGCTCGGCCTCAATATCCAGTGGGGCTACGCCGGACAATTCAATGCCGGTGTGATGGGATTTTCAGCGATTGGCGCCTTTGCGTGCGTGGTGATTTCCATGCCGTGGGTCACCGGGGTGATGATCCAGAACCTTGATCTTCTGCTCGCCAACCCCGATGGCAAGGGCGCAGTGATCGAAAACCTGCAACAAGAATTGTCGCGCAGAGTGATCGCCGAACGTCAAATGTGGTCCGCCTGGCTGATCGGTGGCCTGGGCGCAGTTGGCGCCTGGGGCAGCAACTACCTTTTGCGCAACCGGCTGCCCGGTGTCCTGCGCGCTGTCATCGCCGTGATGATCCTTGGGGTCGCCTACGTGCTGTTCCGGCAACGGTTCGGTTTGGCGGTCCCGGTCATCGAGTCGACGGGTTTCAGCGATGACAGCAAATACCTTGGCGGTCTCGGTTTGCCGATTCTGCTCGCCTGGTTCATCGGTGGATTGCTGGCCGCGGCGGCGGCCTGGGTGATTGCGCGGATCGCGCTGGGCCTGCGGTCGGATTATCTCGCCATTGCGACATTGGGGATTGCAGAGATCATCATTGCGCTGCTGAAAAACGAGGGCTGGTTGACCCGGGGCGTTTTGAACGTGACCGGGTTGCCGACCCCTGTGCCGACGATCAAGGCGCTTCAGGTCGCACCCTACAGCCTGACCACCGATGCCAGCCTGATTGTCAACAAGCTGCTCTTCGTTGCCGTCATCGCGGTATTTCTCGCCCTCTTTTTGTGGCTGGCGCACCGGGCGCTGCATTCTCCGTGGGGACGGATGATGCGTGCCATCCGGGATAACGAAGAGGCCGCCAATGCGATGGGCAAGAACGTCGTAATGCGGCATCGCCAGGTCTTTATTCTCGGCTCGTTCCTGCTCGGAGTGGGGGGCGCGATGCTGGCGACCAACGTCCTCCAGTTTGAGCCGGCCGGCTACAATCCGCTTCGCTACACCTTCCTGATCTGGGTCATGGTTGTCGTCGGCGGCAGCGGCAACAACCTGGGCTCTGTCGTCGGCGGTTTGCTTATCTGGTTCGCCTGGATCCAGGCTGAACCCGTCGCATCGTGGCTGTTTGCCGTTCTCGGCGGCGGCCTCGCCGGGGAAGGCAGCGACCTGGCCATTCTGTTGGCGGAGCGTGCGCCACAGATGCGAACGGTGATTATGGGTCTGGCGCTGCTCTTGATCTTGCGGTTTGCGCCACGAGGAATATTGCCGGAAACCCTGCAGCAAAAATAAGAGAAGCCCGCGGCAAGCCGCGGCCTTCTCCTTCGTCAGATATATCCCTTGCGAATCAGCGCGCCATCACAGTCGTCCAGGCGCCATTACTGATGACCAACTCGAGATATGACCCGGGAGGTTCGCCGGATGCATCGAACTCGACCAACGTCGCTCCTTCATAGTTCACCTCGATGCCATGAGCCAAGAGAACCAGTGCCGCCCGAATTTGACCAGGCATGATAATCACACCCGGCGCATTCGCGACGTCGAGTATCTTGGAACTGATGCCTGAGCGTTCGGCGGACTTGGCCGCCTGCATCGCGAGCGCAATCAACGCAGCCGCGTCATAGGCCTCGGCCTGGAACGGACCGTCGATTGCCAAGCCGTTGGCTTCGGCAATGGCCGCGAACATGGTGGCGCCATCGTTTTCACCACCGGGCCTCGTCCCGATCATGCCCTCGATACCCTCGCCCAAGGCGTCGATCATGGACTGGCCGATCATGCCGTCGCCGCCGGAGAAACTGGAAAATGCCCCGGACTTGATCGATTCGTCGATGATGCCCTTGCCGCCCTGGTCGAGATACCCGAGCACCACGAGATGCTCGGCGCCGGTCGCCGACAGAGCCGCAACTTCGGCGCTGTAATCGGCCTTGCCGTCTTCATGCCCGGCCGACAATGCAATGCTTCCGCCGTTGCCGGAAAAAGCTGCCGAGAAGGCATCGGCAAAACCCTTGCCGTAGTCATTGTTGGTGTATGTCAGGGCAACATTGCTGATGCCCTTGGAGCGCAGAACTTCTGCCAGGATCTGACCCTGACGGGCGTCTGACGGTGCGGTGCGGAATACGAGCCCGTTGTCGTCCAGACCGGTAATCGCCGGAGAGGTCGAGGCGGGACTAATCATGACAACGCCGTTCGGAATGGCAACGTTGTTGGCGGAAGCGATAGTAGAGCCAGAACAAAGCGCACCGACGATTGCAACGACGCCTTCGACGTTGATCAACCGCTCCGCAGAGGCCGTCGCGGCCGCCGCGTCAACGCAAGTCGTGTCGGCGTCCACAGCCTCCAGAACCTTGCCTCCAAGCAATTCTCCCGAATCGCTTGCTTCCTTCAGCGCAATCTTTGCGCCGGCTGCAATCCCGACGGTCAGAGACTCAATGGGTCCAGTAAACCCCATGAGCACCCCCACTTTGACGACATGGCTGTCTGCCCATGCCGGTGTCGAAAAAGCCAGTAGTGTTGCGGTGGTAACTGTCAGCAGTCTTTTCATGGCCTCCCTCACTCTTTTTGATTTAGGTCTGTCAGCCCGATTTTAGACCCGATCCAAAGGTGAATCAAAGGCGAACTGGGTGGCGGGCCATTGCTGCCGGCCGAATCCGCTCCTTCGATGGCAAGAACCAGGAAGAAGGCGGCGTCAGGGAAGGTGTCGATAATCGCCGTGTCGGCAATTCGCCAGGATCATTTTCGGCGGCGCCGGTCCGGTCGATTTCGGTGATGCCGGCGGCGATCCGGTCAAGGGCGCGGCCGATCCGGCCACTCTTGTTCCGGATGACAAGCGATATTCTTGCTCGGGTTGGCGCCGATGCCTCTGGGGGGCAGTTTGGACGCCATTCCCTTTTTCGAGGCCCCCGGCGCGTTCAACGCAGACGGTGCGGGGCGGTCGATCGTCCCGGTCGATGCCCCTGGCGACAGTGGCAACGGCGTCAGACGGCGATGCTCCATGCCCTGACCGCGCCCGGCGCGGTGCCGAGGTCGTGGCGCGGATGGTCAGCCCGCGCGTGGCGGCCGTCGCCGCGAACCTGAATGGGGCGAATCGACGGCCATTGGTGGCGCCGCGGAAACGCCGCATGTTGGGGTTGATCGTTCCCTTTTCCATAGACCCGCCAACAACTTGGGGGATGCTGGCCTCGTCCCGCGACATATGGTATGGCTAGATATTCACCTGGCAGGGGTGATCCGACATTTCCAGGGGCCGCTCGAAGTGACAGTTGCGATTGCCGCTGACTACGCCGGTTTTCCGTTCAAGGAGGCGATCAAGGCCGACCTTGAGGCGGCCGGGCACGAGGTTCTCGATCTCGGCGCCTATGGTACCGATTCCGTGGATTACCCGGATTACGGACACGCGCTCGCCGAGGCCATTCTTGCCGGCCGCGCCGAACGCGGCATCGCGGTTTGCGGCACCGGCATCGGCATCGCCATGGCCGCCAACCGCCATCCCGGAATCCGGGCCGGGGTCTGCCACAGCGTCGAAACCGCGCGCCTCGCGCGCGAACATAACGATGCCAACGTACTCGCCCTGGGTGCACGCATTACCGACATTGGCACCGCGCGAGCCTGCGTCCAGACGTTTCTGGTGACAGCGTTTGAGGGTGGCCGGCATGTTCGGCGGGTCGCCAAGATCGAACGCAACGATGCGCCCGTCGTACACCTGAAACAAGTCAAATAGCAGCCGGAGGCCTATTGATGACGCAACCTGCATCCGCCCTTTCCGATTCGCCGCGCTCAATCTTCGACGCCGATCTCGAGCGCGACGACCCGGAGCTGTTCGAGGCGATCCGCGGCGAGCGAAAACGCGAACAAGAACAGATCGAGCTGATCGCATCCGAAAACATCGTCAGTCCGGCTGTACTGGCGGCGCAAGGGTCGTTGCTGACGAACAAGTACGCGGAAGGCTATCCGGGGCGCCGCTATTATGGCGGCTGCGAATATGTGGATATTGCCGAGCGGCTGGCGATCGAGCGCGCCAAGGAATTGTTCGGGTGCGAATTCGCCAACGTCCAACCGAGTTCGGGATCGCAGGCCAATCAGGCGGCGTTCATGGCGCTGATCGGGCCGGGCGATACGATTCTCGGCATGTCGTTGGCCGCCGGCGGCCATCTGACCCACGGCGCACCCCCCAATCAGTCGGGCAAATGGTTTCAGGCGGTCCAGTTTGGTGTACGCCGTGAGGACGCCCGGATCGATTACGACGAGGTCGAAACGCTGGCGCGCGAGCACCAGCCCAAACTCGTCATCGCCGGTGGCTCGGCAATCCCGCGCGAGATCGATTTCGCCCGCTTCCGCGCCATCGCCGACGACGTCGGGGCGCTGCTGATGGTCGATATGGCGCACTTTGCCGGCCTGGTCGCGGGCGGGGTCCATCCGAGCCCGTTTCCGCAGGCCCACATCGTCACGACGACGACCCACAAGACCTTGCGCGGCCCGCGTGGCGGCATGGTCCTTACCAATGACGAAGCCATTGCCAAGAAAGTCAATTCGGCGGTCTTTCCGGGCATGCAGGGCGGCCCGCTGATGCACGTGATCGCCGCCAAGGCGGTCGCCTTCAAGGAAGCCATGCAGCCTGAGTTCCGGGCCTACTCGCAGGCCGTGGTCGAAAACGCGCGGGGGCTGGCGGCGCGCTTGATCGAAGGCGGGCTCGACATCGTCACGGGCGGCACCGACACCCATCTGTTGCTGGTCGATCTCAGGCCCAAGGGACTGACGGGCAAGATGGCCGAAAAGGCGCTTGAACGCGCCAACATCACTTGCAACAAGAACGGAATTCCGTTCGATCCGGAAAAGCCGACGGTGACTTCCGGCATCCGGCTCGGCTCGCCCGCTGCGACCACGCGCGGGTTTGGTGTGTCCGAATTCCGCGAAACCGGCGCGATGATCGTCGAGGTGCTCGATGGCCTTGCCGCGAATCCGGACGGCAACGCGGCAATCGAGAACAGCGTGCGCGAGCGGGCAACGGCTTTGTGCGCGCGGTTCCCGATCTACGGTGGCAATTCATGATGGGCCGGCTCCGCTAAGGGCCAGGACCTGACGTCGAAATAATCGGGGACAAACATGCGCTGCCCGTTTTGTGGAAATGAAGATACGCAGGTCAAGGATTCGAGGCCCGCGGAGGACAACTCGGCGATTCGCCGGCGCCGCTATTGCCAAGCCTGCGGTTCGCGATTTACCACCTTCGAGCGCGTGCAATTGCGCGAACTCACGGTCGTGAAAAAGAACGGACAGCGCGTGCCGTTCGACCGTGACAAGCTGGCGCGGTCGATCCTGATTGCAACCCGCAAACGCCCGGTCGAGCCCGACCGCGTCGATCGCATGATCAACGGTATCGTGCGTCGCCTCGAAAGCTTCGGCGAGGCGGAAATCACCACTGAACAGATTGGCGGTCTGGTCATGGACGCCCTGGCCAGTCTCGATCAGGTTGCCTATGTGCGCTTCGCCTCGGTGTACCGGGATTTCCGCGAAGCCCGCGATTTCGAGGAAT
The DNA here is from genome assembly GCA_964611585.1 of uncultured Alphaproteobacteria bacterium. Taxonomy (GTDB): domain Bacteria; phylum Pseudomonadota; class Alphaproteobacteria; order SHVP01; family SHVP01; genus CAZTAK01. The sequence continues at coordinate 5,882 of CAZTAK010000057.1, read as the reverse complement.
TCATAGGCGAGATGAGTGCCGGCACCGGCGACTGAAGCGCGCGATCTACACCCGATGACGGCGGCGCTCGGGCTTGCGGCGCGGGGTCTGGGCGCGGTCTGGCCCAATCCGGCGGTCGGATGCGTGCTGGTCGGCGATTCCAGTGTCGTCGGGCGCGGCTGGACGCAGGCGGGCGGGCGCCCGCACGCCGAAACCGAGGCGCTGCAACGCGCCGGCAAGGCGGCGCGCGGCGCCACCGCTTTCGTCACGCTCGAGCCCTGTTGCCATCACGGCGAGACGCCTCCGTGCACGCAGGCCCTGGTGGACGCGGGTGTCGCCCGGGTCGTTGCCGCCGTCGAAGATCCCGACCCGCGCGTCTCGGGCCGCGGCCTCGCCGCCCTCCGGGATGCGGGCCTCACCGTCGCCAGCGGCCTGTGCGCAGAGACCGCGCGCAGCCTCAACGCGGGCTACTTCAAACGAATCGAACACGGGCAACCGCTGGTCACTCTCAAGCTTGCCTCCACCCTCGACGGCAAGATCGCGACCCATTCCGGGCGCAGCCAATGGATCACCGGGGAAGCGGCGCGCGCCGCCGGGCACCTGTTGCGGGTGCACCACGATGCGGTGCTGGTGGGGGTCGGCACCGCCGTTGCGGACGACCCGGAACTGACTTGCCGCGTGCCGGGGCTGGTGCACCGGTCGCCGGTGCGAATCGTTCTCGACCCGCGCCTGCGATTGCCGCTCACCCACCGTCTGGTGGTGCAGGCGGCGGCGCCGACATGGCTGGTGGCGTTGGGCGACGCCGATTCGGCCCGCCGCCGGGCCTTTGAGGACTGCGGCATCGAAGTCGTCACCGGGGCCGGCGAGGCTGGCCAGTTCGACCTTGCCGGCGTCCTCAAGGGACTGGCCGAGCGCGGGCTCACGCGGATATTGGTCGAGGGCGGCAGCCATACCGCGGCGGCGTTGTTGCGCGCCAGGCTGGTGGACCGGATCGAATGGTTCCGCTCCGCTAGCGTCATGGGCGGCGACGGGATTCCGGCTCTAGCCCCCTTTGGCGTTGACGATCTGGCGGATATGCCCGGCTTCGTCCGCACCGGAATTCAACCCTTCGGCAAGGATTTGCTGGAAACCTTCGAGTTTCAGACCTAATTAAGGGGCCATGTTTACAGGAATAGTCACAGATGTTGGTACGGTGCGTACCGTCGAGGCGGCTGGCGATCTCCGGATCGAGATCGAAACCGCCTTCGATACCGTCGCGATCGATATTGGCGCCTCGATCGCCTGCTCCGGCCCCTGCCTGACCGTGGTCGACAAGGGCCCGGGATGGTTTGCCGTCAATGCTTCCGCCGAGACTCGGTCCAGAACCACACTCGGCAATTGGAAAAAGGGAACCAAGGTGAATCTCGAACGCGCCCTCAGGGTCGGCGACGAAATGGGCGGCCACATCGTAACCGGCCACATCGACGGGATGGCAACTGTGGTCGAGTGCCACGACGAAGGGGATTCGGTCCGCTTCACCTTCGAGGCGGCGCCCGATCTGATGCGGTTTGTGGCGTCCAAGGGGTCGCTCGCGCTCGACGGCGTGTCGCTGACCGTCAACGAAGTCGAAGGGACGCGCTTCGGCGTCAACATCATTCCTTATACGCAGAAGGCGACCGCGTTCGCGGATCTCGAACCCGGTGGCGCGGTGAATCTCGAAATCGACCTGCTTGCGCGCTACGTCGCGCGCCTGGCGGAGGCCGCCTGATGGAATCGGTACGTCTCGATCTCTCCGGCGACCACGACTACCTCTCGTCGATCGAAGAGGTGCTCGACGATGTGCGCAAGGGGCGCATGATCATTCTGGTTGACGACGAGGACCGCGAAAACGAAGGCGACCTGGTCATTCCTGCCGAGAATGCGAACGCCGAGGCGATCAATTTCATGGCCAAGCACGCCCGCGGCCTGATCTGTCTCGCGCTTACCGAAGAACGATGCGCCGATCTTGGACTCGAGCTGATGACGCGCGCCAACCAGACCCGCCACCAGACCGCCTTTACCGTTTCGATCGAGGCGCGCGAGGGCGTCACTACCGGAATCTCGGCCGCCGACCGGGCGCGAACCGTCGCCGTCGCCATCGATTCCAAGAGCACCCGCGCCGACATCTCGACGCCCGGCCATGTCTTCCCGCTGGTTGCACGCCGCGCCGGCATCCTGGAGCGCGCCGGCCATACCGAAGCCGCCATCGACATCGCGCGGCTGGCCGGATTCAACCCCTCGGGCGTCATCTGCGAAATCATGAACGACGATGGCACCATGGCGCGGATGCCGGACCTGGTGAAATTTTCCCAGCACCACGGGCTCAAGGTGGCTCGCATCGCCGACCTGATTGCCTACCGGCGCCGCCACGACACCATTGTCGAAAAAGTCGTCGAAACCGATATCGACAGCTGCCACGGTGGCGCCTTCCGGCTTCATGTCTATGCCAACACCGTGGATTACGCCGAGCACATCGCGCTGGTGAAAGGCGACGTGGCCGGGGCCGAGCCGGTTCTGGTGCGGGTCCATCAGCTCAACCTGCTTGACGTTCTCGGCGCCGGCGCCCACCAGGGCACGCCGCTGGCGGCGGCGATGGAGGCTGTGGCTGCCGAGGGGTGCGGCGTCATTGTGATCATTCGCGAACCCCGCCCCGACAGCCTGTCCGAGCGCGTCCGTGCCGCCGATGCGGAAGCGCCTCAGCCGGCGTTGCGCGACTACGGCGTCGGCGCCCAGATCATCCGCGATCTCGGCGTGCGCAACATGATCGTCCTTTCCAACACGCCGCGCACCGTGGTCGGGCTTGAGGGTTATGGCCTGTCCATCGTCGGCCACCGCGGCCTCGATAACGAACCGGAAAAGAAAAATGGATGAAGGCCCCTATCTTCTGATTATCAGTGCGCGCTTTTACCCGGACGTCGCCGACGAGCTCCAGAGGGGGGCGTTTGCCGCCATCGAGGCGGCGGGGGGAACCCACATGGATGTCGAGGTGCCGGGCACTTTGGAAATTCCGGCGGCGCTTCGCATGGCGGTCCGGTCGATGGAGCTGGTCGGCGGGCGGCGGCGGTTCGACGCCTACGTTGCGCTCGGCTGCGTCATCCGCGGCGAGACGGACCACTACGATCACGTGTGCCGCGAGGCAATCCACGGAATTAGCGATCTTACGACCCAGTATTCGCTGGCCGTCGGCATGGGCATTCTCACCTGCGAAACCATGGAGCAGGCGATTGTCCGCGCCGCCGCCGACGGTACCAATCGGGGCGGCAATGCCGCCGAGGCCGCGCTGGCCATGATGGAGGTCAAGCGCGGATTTCTGCCGGCACGATGACGGCCGCCGCTGCGCCCGCCGCCACCAATGCGGACCGGCGCCGCGCCGCGCGGATGGCAGCAGTTCAGGCGCTTTATCAGGCGGACATTGCCGGCGTCGATGCCGCTACGGTGGTGGCCGAATTCATCCATCATCGCTTTGCCGGCGACGGCGACTTGCCGGTGGCCGCCGAACCGGACGAAGAGTTTTTTTCAGATCTGGTGCGTGGCGCGCTCGGCCGCTGCGCGATCCTCGATTCCGATGTCGCCGGCGCCCTTCGCGGCAACTGGACGCCCGAACGCCTCGAACGGATATTGCTCGCAATCCTGCGCTGCGGCGCGTACGAATTGGTCGCTCGACCGGATGTTCCGGCGCGGGTCGTCATCAACGAATATGTCGATATTGCCCATGCGTTTTTCGATTCCGAGCAGCCCTCCCTCGTCAACGGCGTGCTCGACGCCCTTGCCGCCAAGGCGCGGCCAGGCGAAATTGAGGCGCGCGATCCGGCCGCTGCGAAGTAAAGTTCTCGCCGGTGGGTGCGGCGGCGTCTCCGGCCAAAGGGGGCGGGGAACCACCCCGGTGTGACCCGATGCGCCGCGGCGAATTCGATCTGATCCGGGCTGCGTTTGCACCCTTGTCCGACGCCGAACAGGGCCTCGGGTTGCGTGACGACGCCGCGCGAATCATCAGCGATCCCGGTCACGACCTGATTGCGACCGCCGACATTCTGGTGGCGGGCGTTCATTTCGGCGCCGCCGATCCTGCCGATGCCATTGCCCGCAAAGCCTTGCGTGTCAATCTGTCGGACGTCGCGGCGATGGGCGCACTGCCGATCTCATATCTGCTCTCGCTGGCGCTGCCGAAAGCGGCCGACGACGACTGGATCGACCGGTTCGCGGCCGCGCTTGCAGACGACAACCGGCAATTCGGGATCGTTCTGGCGGGCGGCGACACGGTGGCGACGCCGGGGCCGCTGACGGTCAACGTGACCGCCTTCGGACAGGTGCGCGAAGGGGCGGCGCTGCGCCGTTCCGGGGCACGGGCGGGCGACGACATTTATGTGTCCGGCACCGTCGGCGATGCGGCGCTCGCACTGGCAGCCGAGGCAAGGCCTCTGCCGGGCCTCGACGACAACGACCTCAGCCGTTTGCAGTCGCGTTTGCTGGTGCCGGAGCCGCGCGTCGCGCTTGGCCCGCGGCTGGTCGGTCTGGCGAGCGCCTGCATCGATGTTTCCGACGGCCTCGCCGCCGACCTCGGCCACATCTGCGAGGAATCGGGCGCCGGCGCCGACATTCGCGCCGCATCCGTTCCGCTGTCGCGGGCTGCCTCGAAGGCCGTGGCGGCTGAACCCGAACATTTCGCAACCGTCCTGAGCGGTGGTGACGACTACGAACTGTTGTTCACGGCACCGCCGGCCCTGCGGCCGGCCCTCGCGGCGCTGGCCGCCGAACTCGACCTGGCGCTGAGCGTTATCGGCGCGATGAGCGAAACGCCGGGCGTCCGTATCCTCGGTCCCGGCGGCGAGGCGATGGCGCTGGAGGCGGCCGGCTACCGGCATTTCTAGCGCGAATCCCGAGCCGGCGGAATCGCCGGCGACGACGATTTGCGTACTATGTCAAAGGGATAAAGCTTTTCGCGTGAGCGCATGCGAACGGGAAAAGCTCTAGGTCACGTACCCATTAGTCCAGAAAACCAATACAGATCAGTGGGTTGCTGACCTGTTTGGAACAAACTGCGGCTGGCGAAAAAACAAGTGGTTTCAATGCCTTGCGTCGTTTGTGAGGCCACGACCTAGAGCGGCGGCGCCGAGACCCTACCGTGGGCGAGGCGGCCGCGTGCCGCCCTGTTTGCCCCTCACTTTCTGATCGTCTTTGCGCTCGTCGGCCCCGATTCTCCACGGGAGGCGATCGTGGCGGCGATTTCGGCCGCGTTGATGACCGGGAACATTGGGGTTTTCGCCCGGGTCTTTCGGTTGCGGCCGCAGACGTCCCACTACAAAATCTAGGCAATGTGTGCTCAACCATCGATCTATCCCCCATTTGGGGGACGCGGGTCCTCATGGCGGCATGCGATGCTTTCCGGCAACAGGGTCTATGCCCAGACTTGAACACGAAGGGCAATTCACTATGAAACAGGGTCTTTGCTTCGCAACGATTCTCGTCGGCGCAACTTTGGTTTTTGGCGCCGCCAACGCGCAGTATTACTCCGCACCCGACATCAGCGTCGACACCGCCACCACCAGGACATCGTCTCAGTCGTCGGTGGAAAGCAGAGTAGATGGTTATTCCGCGGCAACGTCCTCCGCCATCACGGGCGCACTCGGCGCGGTTCTATCCGGTGTCCCATTAGGGGCCGGAATCACTTTCTTCCGGACCGCCGGAGGCCGCGGCCGCGATTGCGGAAGCCCGCGCAGCCCTGGGATGGGTTGCCGCCGTCCGCGCCGCCGAAGCGACGTCCAGTCCAGGCACCTCCTCACGAGTGCGCGCCGCGACTGGCTTCGGCAACGTTGGGGACGCACGCACGGCCGCAAGAGATGCAGCCTTGCGCGATGGCACAAGTGTGACGACGGCGACCCTTGCGG
>CAZTAK010000056.1:5468-18507 GCA_964611585.1 uncultured Alphaproteobacteria bacterium | reverse complement strand
GACACAGTACGCAAATCGTCGTCGCCGGCGATTCCGCCGGCTCGGGATTTGCGCTCGCGCTTTTCCCGTTCGCGTGCGCTCACGCGAAAAGCACTATCCCTTTGACACAGTACGCAAATCGTCGTCGCCGGCGATTCCGCCGGCTCGGGATTTGCGCTAGAGCCTTTCGAAGATGCGCTTCTTGGTCTCGGCAATCGCCTGCGCCGGGTTAAGGCCCTTGGGGCAGGTCTGGGTACAGTTGAGAATGGAGTGGCAGCGGTAGAGCCGGAACGAGTCTTCCAAATCGTCGAGGCGCTCGCCGGCGGCTTCATCGCGGCTGTCGGCGATCCAGCGGTAGGCTTGCAACAACGTCGCCGCGCCAAAGAAGCGGTCCGAATTCCACCAATAACTCGGACAACTGGTGGAGCAGCAGGCGCACAAAATGCATTCCCACAGGCCGTCGAGTTCCGCGCGTTCCTCGTTCGACTGCAGCCGTTCGCGCACCGGCGCCGCCGATTCGGTTTGCAACCACGGTTTGATCGTTGCGTATTGCGCGAAGAAATTCGTCATGTCCGGCACCAGGTCCTTGATCACCGGCTGGTGCGGCAGCGGATAGACGCGGATGTCTTTCTTCACATCTTCCATCGCCTTGGTGCAGGCGAGCGTATTGGTGCCGTCGATGTTCATGGCGCAACTGCCGCAGACGCCTTCGCGGCAGGAACGCCGGAAAGTAAGCGTCGGGTCGATCTCGTCCTTGACCTTGATCAGGGCGTCGAGAACCATCGGCCCGCAATCGTCGAGGTCGACCGTGTAGGTATCGACGTGCGGATTTTCGCCGTCGTCGGGCGACCAGCGATAGACCTTCAGGCGCCGTGTCCGGGTCGCCCCGGCGGGGGCGGGCCAGACCTTACCCTTTTTGATCCGGGAATTTTTCGGCAGAAAGAATTCGACCATCGCAGACGTTCACTCAAGTTTGTTTCAGGAGGCCTCAGTACACCCGCGCCTTGGGTTCCACATATTCGACATCGTCCGTCATTGTATAGGTGTGGACCGGCCGGTAGCCGATCGTGGTCTGGCCGCGGTCGTCGAGCGTGGCGACCGAATGTTTCATCCATTCCTCGTCATCACGGTCGGGCCAATCCTCGCGTGCGTGGGCGCCGCGGCTCTCGGTACGGTTGGCGGCGCAATGCAGGGTGACGATCGCCTGACCCAGCAGGTTGTCGAGTTCAAGCGTCTCGACGAGATCGGTATTCCAGATCATGGACCGGTCGGCGACGCTGACGTCGGCGAACGCGGCGCGCACCTGTTCGATTTTCTTTTTGCCTTCTTCGAGCACTTCGCCGGTGCGGAACACCGCGCAATTTTCTTGCATGGCGCGCTGCATCTCGAGCCGGATGTCGGCGGTGGGCCGGCTGCCCTTGGCATGCCGCAGGGCATCGAAGTGCGAGAGGATGCCCTCCACGGCACTTTTGGGCAGGGCCGGGTGCGACTGGCCGGGGGTCAGGATTTCGGCGCAGCGCAGGGCCGCCGCACGGCCGAACACGACGATATCCAGCAACGAGTTCGAGCCCAGCCGGTTGGCGCCATGAACCGAAACGCAGGCGGCCTCGCCGGTCGCCATCAGGCCCGGGACGATGGCGTCGGGATCGCCGTCGGTGGGGCGGATGACCTCGCCATTAAAATTGGCCGGGATTCCGCCCATGTTGTAGTGCGCCGTCGGCAGCACCGGAATCGGTTCGCGCGTCACATCGACGCCGGCGAAGATTTGCGCGCTTTCGGTAATTCCGGGCAGTCGCTCGGCGATAACAGCGGGGTCGAGGTGGTCGAGATGCAGATTGATGAACTCGCCGCGCTCGCCGCAGCCCCGCCCCTCGCGCATTTCTATTGTCATCGAACGGCTGACCACATCGCGTGAGGCGAGGTCTTTCGCCTGCGGCGCATAGCGTTCCATGAACTTCTCGCCCTGAGCGTTCGCCAGATATCCGCCTTCGCCGCGCGCGCCTTCCGTGATCAGGACGCCGGCGCCATAGACGCCCGTCGGGTGGAACTGGACGAATTCCATGTCCTGCAACGGCAGGCCCGCCCGGAGGGCCATTCCGTTGCCGTCACCGGTGCAGGTATGGGCCGAGGTGCACGAGAAATAGGTACGCCCGTAGCCGCCCGTCGCCAGCATCGTGCTGTGGCCCCGGAACACATGGAGACTCCCGTCGTCGAGGCACCACGCGACGACGCCGAGACAGCGCCCGTCGTCGCTCATCAGCAGGTCGATGGCGAAATACTCGATAAAGAACTCGGCCTGGTGCTTCAGGCTTTGCTGGTAAAGCGAGTGGAGAATGGCATGGCCGGTACGGTCGGCGGCGGCACAGGTGCGAAGCGCCGTCCCTTCGCCGAAACGGGTTGTCATGCCGCCGAAGGCGCGCTGATAGATACGGCCGTCATCGGTACGCGAAAAGGGAACGCCGAAATGTTCAAGCTCGATCACCGCGGCGGACGCCTCGCGGCACATGTACTCGATTGCGTCCTGATCACCCAGCCAGTCCGATCCTTTGACGGTGTCGTACATGTGCCAGCGCCAGTCGTCCTCCCCCATGTTGCCCAGCGCCGCCGAAATCCCGCCCTGCGCCGCCACTGTATGACTGCGCGTCGGGAACACCTTCGTCAGGCACGCCGTCTTGAGACCGGCTTCCGCCATACCCAGCGTCGCCCGCAAACCGGCGCCACCGGCGCCGACAACGACGACGTCGTAGTCATGGTAGGTCAGCGGATAGTCGGGTCCGGCCATTGCTTCAAGCTCCCAGCGCGGTCCACAACACAGCCAGCATGCACGTCAGGCCGAGAACGATAATGCCGAACAACAGTGCGATCTGGCTGGAGAATTTGCGCCATTTGGTATGGACATAATCGTCGATCATCACCTGCAGGCCGAGCTTGAGGTGATAGAAGGTGGCATAGATCAGCACCAGCATCAGCCCGGCCACCACCGGCGAGGCGAGCCAGGCGGTGATCTCTTCGTAGGGGGCGTCCGACAGCGCAACCAGCGAAATAACGAACCACGCCGACAGCGGCAGCAGTGCGACGGCGGTCAGGATCTGGTGCCACCAGTGATGCGTCCCGTCCTGGGACGATCCGAAGCCGCGCGCGCGGCCGATGGGTGTGCGCAGGCTCATAGCGACCCCCGCACGGCGTAGCCCGCAATCCAGATCAGGACCGTCACGATTGGTGTCGCCGCCATTACCATCCAGCCGGTGGCGCGCACGGTAGGTAGTGGAAGGCCTATTCCCGCATTCAGGAGCAGATGCCGGACCCCGTTGATGAAATGAGCGACCAGCGACGCGGTGAGCCCAAACAGGATCAGCCGTCCGAGCCAGCTGCCGATCAGCATTTGCGCCGTCCCGTAGGCGTCGGGGCCGGCGGCGAGTGCGATCAGCCAGTAGGTTAGGATGACCGCACCGAATCCCAGGATAACGCCGCTCCCCCGGTGCAGCATCGACACCGACATTGTGATTTGCCAGCGCCAGATTTGCAGGTGGGGTGACAGAGGGCGGTTGCTGCTCGCCATGTGATCAGGCTTCATCTAGGAATGTTTCCGGCCCGTGGGGAAGATTGGGGCGACACCGGCATTCAATGCCATTTGGCCGCGCAGCGCAACCCGGCACGGCGTAAGTGCGTCAGTATGACCGCGCTCAATCTTCAGGCGCCATTACCAAGTCTGATCGTTCCCATAGCCAAACCATTACCCGTTTCAAACCGGTCCACGACCCGGGCGCCGCCTGGCCTTCAGCGTCTCGGCATCAACGCCCAGTAATCGAGATCCATGAGAACGGATTTCTCGTATTTCCCGTCCTTGGTTTTGTGGGGGAATTTGGCGCACGGCTCATCCTTGGTGGCGACCGTGCGCAACCTGAGCGCACCAAAGTCGGCGTGGTTGGGCATATCTGCCTTCTCCAGCACTTCGGACCAAGCATAAACGGTGTCGCCGGCGAAGGCGGGGTTGGTATGGGCGCCGCCGTTGATGGCGGCGATCTTGAAGGCATTGGCAAGGCCGTTGTGGCTCAGGGCGCGTGCGGTGCTCATGACGTGGCCGCCGAAGACCAAGCGGCGCTTCCAGCGCGAGTCCTCTGCCAGGTGCTGATTGGAATGCACCCGCGCCGTATTCTGGTTGAGGCGCGTCATCATCATATGTTCGGCCTCTTCCATCGTCATGCCGTCGATATGGTCGATTTTTTCGCCGACTTCGTAGTCGTCCCACAAATAGTCCGAGCCCGAGAGATCGGTGTCGTAGCCATCGGCATTGAGATGCGGTGGCAAATAGAGGGTTTCCGGCGGCACCCGGTCGGGCATGTCGGGCTGCACCGTTTCCGGCGCCGGCGCATCGGCGTCGCCCTTGTTAATCATTACCCAGCGCATCAGGTCGCACACCACCTCGCCGTGCTGGTTCAGCCCGATGGAATGGACATAAACGATGCCGGTCTTGCGGTCGCCGTTCTCCTTGAGTCCGATTACCCGCGATGTCGAGCCCAGCGTATCGCCGGGATAGACCAGCGCGTGAAAGCGCAGATCCGAGTAGCCGAGATTCGCCACCGCATTGAGGGAAATGTCGGTAACGGTCTTGCCCAGCACGAACGCCAACACCAGCAGATCGTCCACCGGCGCGCGGGCGAGCCCGAGGCTCTGGGCGAACGGATCGGCGCAGTTGAATACGAACCGTCCGCCGTAGAACGCGGTGTTCAGGGCGACGTCGCCTACCGTCACGGTACGCGGGATCGCGTGCGCCAGCTCCTGGCCGACACGAAAATCTTCGAAATAGTTTCCGGCAGACGATTTGGATTGTTCGACCATCGTTTCTCTCTATTCGGCAGCGGCAGAGGTTTGCAGATTGGTGTCCAGCGCGGCAATCGCATCGGCCAGCGCAACGATTCGCCTAGCGTTTTCGACATGCAGCGTTTCGATCAGTTGACCGTCCACCAGAACCACGCCTTTGCCTTCGGCCTGTGCGGATTCGAAGGTGGCGATGATTCTCTCGCTCCAGGCGATGTCCTCGGTGCCGGGGGCGAAAATCTCGTTGGCGGCGGCAATCGTCTTCGGATGGATGAGGGTCTTGCCGTCGAATCCGAATTCGAGTCCCTGGCGGCACTGGGCGCGGAAGCCTTCGTCGTCCGACAGATCGAGATGGACGCCGTCGAGAATCGCAAGCCCGTGAGCGCGCGCGGCCAGCACACAAAGGCCGAGGCTCGCGACGAACGGCAGGCGATCCGGCGTGTGATGGGCGTGCAGGTCCTTGGCGAGGTCCGACGTGCCCATGACGAGGCAGGCGACGCGCGGTGAGGCGGTGGCGATTTCTTTGGCGTGCAGGATGCCGCGCGGCGTTTCCATCATGCACCAAATGGTGAGGTCTTCAGGCGCGCCGGCACGGATCAGAAGTTCGGCGGCGGTGTTGACGTGATCCGCGCTTTCGACCTTGGGCACCAGCACGGCGTGGGCCCCCGATGTGGCGGCGGCGGCAAGGTCCAACGCACCCCATTCGGTATCGAATCCATTCACCCGGATCACCCGTTCGCGGCCGCCGTAGCCGCCGGCCCGAATGGCCGCCACAACGGCATCGCGCGCGGCCGCCTTCTGGCCGGGCGCGACGCCGTCTTCAAGATCGAAGATCAGTCCGTCGGCCGCCAGCGTTCTCGCCTTTTCCAGCGCGCGGGCCTTCGATCCCGGCATATAGAGGACGCTGCGGCGAGGACGGACGGCGGAGCTCAATGCGGGCTTCCTCGGAAAAAAGGGTGGAAGAGGGCGTGTGACGGTGCCGAAGCGCCGCCGGACTATGTCGGATCCATGGGAACCTGACAAGCGGCTTGGGGCCCTGACAAGGGCTTGCGCCCGCCCGGCCCGCGCCGGACACTGCCGGTGTGAACATCCTGTCGATTCAGTCGCAGGTCGTTGCCGGCCATGTCGGGAACGCCGCTGCGGTGTTTCCTCTGCAACGTCTGGGGCACGAAGTGTGGCCGGTCGCGACCGCGGCGCTCTCCAATCATCCGGCCCATGGGCAGGCGACGGGAAAGTCGGTACCGGCAGCCGACGTGGCCGATCTTGTTGCCGGTCTCGACCGGCGCGGCCTGTTGGCGGGTTGCGATGCGGTTCTGTCGGGCTATGTCGGCGCGGTCGCGACGGTGCCGGTGATAGTCGATGCCGTGGCGCGCGTCCGCGCGCAATCGCCCGATGCCCTCTATTTCTGCGATCCGGTGATGGGCCACGAAACCGGACTTTTCGTGACCCCCGATGTCGCCGCCGCCATTCAAGACACACTCGTGCCGGTCGCCGACGTCGTGTTTCCCAACTCGTTCGAGATCGAGGTTCTGACCGGCGGACCGGCGACGACGATGGACCAGGCGCTCGATGCCTGTAGCCGCATCCGTGCAAAGGGGCCCGGAGTCGTCGTCTATACCTCGCTCAAACGAATCGAGGGCGCGCAACACCGGATGGAAACCCTGGGCGTTGGCGAATCGGGCGCCTGGGTTGTCGAGACGCCGCGGCTGGCGGGCCCGCTCTACGGGGCGGGCGATCTGTTTGCGGCGCTGTTTACGGGCCATTATCTCCGCGCACGAAATCTTGCCGATGCGCTGAGCCGCGCCGTGTCATCGGCGTTCGGAATACTGGACGCGACCGGATCCGCACTCGATCTTGCGCTGATCGGCGCGCAGGACGAAATCGCCGCCCCCACCAACCGCTTCGAGGTGCGCCGCATCGCCTGACCGGCGGGCGCTTTTCCGGGCGCGGTATCCGAAGGGATCGGACCGGTGCGGCCGAACCCCCTCGGAAGATTACGCCAGTCTAGAAGAAGTCGGAGGCGCCCGAGCCGAACAGGGATCGGCGCAAGCGATTCGAACCGTAGCGGGGCTGCTCTAGCGCAAATCCCGAGCCGGCGGAATCGCCGGCGGCGACGATTTGCGTTCTATGGCAAAGGAATAGAACTTTTCGCGTGAGCGCATGCGAACGGGAAAAGTTCTAGGCGGCTTTCTTCAGGTGCCGGTTGATCAGGATTTCGGCAATCTGAACCGCGTTCAACGCTGCGCCCTTGCGCAGATTGTCCGACACGACCCACAGGTTGAGCCCGTGTTCGATCGTCGGGTCGACGCGAATGCGGCTGACAAAGGTGGCAAAATCGCCGACGCAATCGAGCGGCGTGACGTAGCCGCCGTCTTCATGCTTGTCGATCACCAGCAGGCCCGGCGCCTCGCACAGGATTTCGGCGGCGCGCTCGGCAGAAATCGGTTTCTCGAACTCCAGGTTAACGGCTTCCGCGTGGCCGACGAACACCGGCACCCGGACGCAAGTCGCCGTCACTTCGACGTCGGGGTCGAGAATCTTGCGCGTCTCGACGTCCATTTTCCACTCTTCGCGGGTCGAGCCGTCGTTCATGAACGTGTCGATGTGCGGGATCACGTTGAACGCGATCTGCTTGGTAAACTGCACCGGTTCAATCGGATCGTTGACATAGATCGCGCGGGTCTGGCTAAACAATTCGTCCATCGCCTCTTTGCCCGCGCCCGAGACCGACTGATAGGTGGCCACGACCACCCGGCGAATGGTGGCTTCGTCGTGCAGCGGCTTCAACGCCACGACCAGTTGTGCCGTCGAGCAGTTGGGGTTGGCGATGATGTTGCGGCGCGAGAATCGCTCGACCGCAGCGGCGTTGACCTCGGGCACCACCAGCGGCACATCCGGATCCATGCGGAACTTCGATGAATTGTCGATCACGACACAGCCGGTTTCGGCGATCCGCGGCGCCCATTCGCCGGCAACGCCTGACCCGGCCGAGAACAGCGCAATGTCGGTGCCGTTGAAATCGAACGCATCCAGCGCCTGAACCTTCAGGCGCTTGTCGCCGTAGGCCGCTTCCTTGCCAGCCGAACGTTCCGATGCCAGCGCCACCACCTCGTCGGCGGGAAACTGGCGTTCTTCGAGGATGTTCAGCATCTCGCGGCCGACATTGCCCGTCGCGCCGACCACTGCAACCTTGTAACCCATTGTTTACGTTCCAATTTTTGGTGCGGTTGTGGTGTGCCGCCCCGCGCCCGTGCCCGCTATATATAGCGCCGGGCCCTTCCCTGCCAGCCCCCGGCGGCCCTAGGGGCAGAGTTTTTCGAACTCCTGCAGGATCGCGTCGCCCATGACGCCGGTCGATACCTTGGCCTTGCCGTCCTGCATGATGTCGGCGGTGCGAAGCCCACCCGCCAGCACGTTGGCAACGGCGCGGTCCACCAGATCGGCCTCCGCGCCGAGATCGAACGAATAGCGCAGCATCATCGAAAAGCTGAGGATCATGGCGATCGGGTTGGCGATGCCCTGGCCGGCAATATCGGGGGCACTGCCGTGGACCGGTTCATAAAGCGCGCGGCGGCGCCCGTCCGCATCGGCGGCCCCGAGCGAGGCCGAGGGCAGCATACCGAGCGAGCCGGTCAGCATCGCCGCTGCGTCCGAGAGCAAGTCCCCGAACAAATTGTCGGTGACGATCACATCGAACTGTTTGGGTCCGCGGATCAACTGCATGGCGCAGTTGTCGGCATACATGTGGCTCAATTCGATGTCCGCAAACTCAGAGTCATGCACGGCCTGCACGGTTTCGCGCCAAAGCTGTCCGCTTTCCATGACATTGGCCTTTTCGACCGAACACACCGCGCCGCGGCGTTTTTGCGCCAGATCGAAGGCGACGCGCGCCACGCGCTCGATCTCGGGCGTGGTGTAGACTTGGGTGTTGATTCCGCGCCGGGTGCCGTCGGGCAGCTCTTCGATGCCGCGCGGTTCGCCGAAATAGATGCCGCCCGTCAGTTCGCGAACGATCATCAGGTCGAGCCCGGCAACGAGATCGGGTTTCAGCGACGAGGCATCGACCAACGCCTCGAACACCAGTGCCGGGCGCAGGTTGGCGAATAAACCCATCTCCTTGCGCAGCCGCAACAGGCCGCGTTCGGGCCGGACCGCGAAATCCAGCGATTCCCACTGCGGGCCGCCGACGGCACCGAACAGAACCGCATCGGCGGCCATCGCCTCGGCCAGGGTCTCGTCGGTCAGCGGCACGCCGTGGGCATCGATCGATGCACCGCCGACAAGCCCGTTCTTGAGTTTGAATTTCAGGTCAAGCTGGCGGGCGAACCAGTCGGTGAGGTGCTGGACCTGATCCATGCACTCGGGCCCGATGCCGTCGCCCACCAGTACCAGGATCGTGCGGGTTTCGGTCTTGGTGCCGGTGCCGGCACCCGGATTTGGTTTCATATCCACGGCGTTTCCGCACGCTGGCGCGCTTCGTAGGCATTGACGGCCCCGTCCTGCTCCAATGTCATGGCGATATCGTCAATGCCGTTGAGCAGATTGTGGCGCCGCGCCGCTTCGATCTCGAACGAAATCGCCGAGCCGCCCGGGCGGGTGATGGTTTCGGCTTCAAGATCGACGGTAAGGCTGCCGGCTTGATTGGCGTCCTTCATCAACGCATCCACGTCGCCCTGCGAAAGGGTAATCAGCAGAATTCCGTTCTTGGCGCAGTTGTGGAAAAAAATATCGGCGAAACTGGTCGAGATGACGCAAAGGATGCCGAAGTCCAGCAGCGCCCAGGGGGCGT
This sequence comes from uncultured Alphaproteobacteria bacterium, assembly GCA_964611585.1. Lineage (GTDB taxonomy): Bacteria > Pseudomonadota > Alphaproteobacteria > SHVP01 > SHVP01 > CAZTAK01. The sequence continues at coordinate 8,921 of CAZTAK010000056.1, read as the reverse complement.
GCTCGCGGCTCGATCCGCAGCCGAAATTGTCGCCGGCAACGATAATCTTGGCGTCGCGGTATTCGGCTTTGTTGAGTACGAAATCCGGCTTTTCGGATTCGTTTTCGTCGTAGCGCATGTCGTAGAAGGCGGCGCGGCCGAGGCCGGTGCGCTTGATCGTCTTGAGGAACTGCTTCGGGATGATCATGTCGGTGTCGATATTGGCGAGCGCCATCGGTGCGGCCGTTCCCGTGAGCGATATGAATTTTTCCATTGCGCGTCCCCTCAGCCGGCCAGACCGCGAACGTCGGTCAATTCGCCGGTCACCGCCGCCGCCGCCGCCATCGCCGGACTCACCAGATGGGTGCGGCCGCCGCGGCCCTGGCGGCCTTCGAAATTGCGGTTGGAAGTCGAAGCGCAGCGTTCGCCGGGCTCGAGCTTGTCGGGGTTCATGGCAATGCACATCGAGCATCCCGCCTCGCGCCACTCGAACCCGGCCTCGAGGAAAATGGTGTCGAGCCCTTCTTCCTCGGCCTGATTCTTGATCAGACCCGATCCCGGCACCACCAGCGCCGTCACGCCCGCGGCAACCTTGCGCCCCTGCGCGATTGCGGCGGCCGCGCGCAGGTCCTCGATACGCCCGTTGGTGCACGAGCCGATGAAAACCTTGTCGATCTTGGTGCCGGCGATCGGCGTTCCCGGTTCGAGGCCCATGTAGTCAAGGGCGCGCTCAATGGCCGTGCGCTTGCCTTCGTCGCGCGCACCCGTTGGGTCGGGAATCTGTCCGGTGATCGGAATGACGTCTTCCGGGCTCGTCCCCCAGGTAATCTGCGGAACGATATCGGCAGCGGCGATCACGACCTCACGGTCGTACCGCGCGCCGTCGTCCGAGGGTAGTGCCTGCCAGTATTCGAACGCCTGTTCCCAGGTTCCGCCCTTGGGCGCCAGCGGACGCCCGCGAACGTAATCGAAGGTCTTTTCGTCGGGTGCGATGAGGCCACCGCGCGCGCCGGCTTCGATGGACATGTTGCACATCGTCATGCGGCCTTCCATCGACAGCGCCGAGACTGCGGTGCCGGCGTATTCGACAACATGCCCGGTGCCACCGGCCGTACCGATCTGGCCGATGATGTTCAAAATAAGGTCTTTCGCGGTCACGCCCGGCAGCAGATCGCCTTCGACGGTGACGCGCATGTTCCTCGGCCGCGGCATGCGCAAGGTTTGCGTCGCCAGCACGTGTTCCACTTCCGACGTGCCGATGCCGAAGGCAAGCGCGCCGAAGGCGCCATGGGTCGCGCTGTGCGAATCGCCGCAGACGATGGTCATGCCCGGCAGCGTAAATCCCTGTTCGGGACCGATGATGTGAACGATGCCCTGGCGATCGTCTTCGATGCTGATATAGGGCAGGTCGAAATCCTCGGCATTCTTTTCCAAAGTTTCCAGTTGCAGGCGCGAATCGTCGTCCTCGATATGCTTGAGCCGGTCTGGGGTGGTCGGCACGTTGTGATCGGGCACGCACAACGTGCAGTCGGTGTGCCGCACCGTCCGTCCGGCAAGGCGCAGCCCTTCGAACGCCTGCGGGCTGGTCACTTCGTGCACAAGGTGGCGGTCGATATAGATCAGTGCGGTGCCGTCGCTGGCGGCTTCGACGACGTGGCCGTCCCAGATCTTGTCGAACAGAGTGCGGGGGGCGGGCATTGTCTCCTCCGGGGCGCGAACGGCTCCGCGTCGTTTGCGTTATTCGCTGCCCTGTTCGAGCTTTTTGGTGGCGGTCTTCGCGGTAGCCTCGTTGCGGCGGCGGTCGTCGCGTTTCTCGGCGATGCGCGCGCGCTTGCCGGTCAGGCCGCGCAGGTAATAAAGCTTGGCCCGGCGCACGGCGCCGCGGCGTACCACTTCGATTCCCGCAATCTGCGTCGAATACAGCGGAAACACGCGCTCCACCCCTTCGCCGTGGGAAATCTTGCGCACCGTGAACGCGGAATTGATACCGCGGTTCTTGCGTGCGATGCACACGCCCTCGAAGGTCTGAATGCGTTCGCGGGTGCCTTCGACGACCTTGATGTTGACCCGCAGGGTATCGCCGGGGCCGAAATCCGGCACCGGTGTCTCGGCGGTGCGCTTGGCGATCTGCTCCTGCTGGAGTTCTTCGAGAATGTTCATCATCTTGTCCTTGTCTTCTTTTGCGCCGCGTGGCGGGCCCACAGGTCGGGCCGCCGCACCCGGGTCAATTCCTCTGCCTTCGTCCGCCGCCACGATTCGATGTTTCCGTGGTGGCCCGACAACAGGACGGCCGGCACCTCGCGGCCTTCCCAGATTTGCGGGCGCGTGTACTGGGGGTACTCGAGCAGACCCGCTTCGAAACTTTCGTCGGCCAGACCCGAAGGGTCGCCGATAACCCCCGGCAACAGCCGCACCACCGCATCAATCAGCGCGATCGCCGCAGGCTCTCCGCCTGAGAGCACAAAATCGCCGAGGCTGACTTCCTCGATCCCGCGAGCCTCCAGTACCCGCTCGTCAATCCCCTCGAAACGGCCGCAGATCAGGCTCAGACGCTCCTCTGCCGCCAGTCCCCGGACGCGCGCCTGATCCAGGACCGGGCCGCGCGGGCTCAGGTAAAGGGTCCGTCCGCGCCGTTCGTCATCGAGCGCTGCGGCAAGGACATCGGCGCGAATCACCATCCCGGGACCGCCGCCGAAGGGAGTGTCATCGACCGAGCGGTGTTTATCGCGCGCGAAGTCGCGGATGTCCACAGTTTCCAGCGCCCAGATGCCGCTTTGCAGAGCCTTGCCGGCGAGCGAATGGCCGAGCGGCCCCGGAAACATGTCCGGGAACAACGTCAGCACGCGCACCGTCCATACCGGCGCCGCGGCCGCGCGGTCGAAATCCTGATTGGGGGCGGCGGTCATTGACTGTTCCCCTTCGGCGGCTCGGCGCCGTCGAACAGCCCGGGTGGCGGGTCCAGCACTGCGCGCCCCGCCTCGACGTCGATTTCCGGCACCACCTCGCGGGTGAACGGCGCCATCACCGAATCGCCGGTCTCGGGTGCGATCTCGAGGATCGGCCCGGCGCCAAAGTCGTGCACGGCGATAATTGTTCCCAGTGCCTTCCCGGCCCGGTCCTCGACCGCAACCCCGACCAGATCGGCATGATAGAACTCGTCCGCCCCGGCCTCGGGCAGCGCCGCACGCAGGGCGTAAAGTTTGGTACTGTGCAGCGCCTCGGCTTCGTTGCGGTTCGAGACGCCTTCGAGGGCGGCGATGGCGACGCCCTTGCCCGGGCGCACGCGCGCGATCGTGAACGTGCGTTCGCCGCTCTCGTCGCTCAACGGGCCATAAGATGCTATCGCCATCGGGTCCTCGGCAAATACCTTGATCCTGACCTCGCCGCGGATGCCGTGGGCGCCGGTGACCGCGCCCAGCAGGATGCGCGACTCTGGCCGCCGCTCGTGGGCTCCCGGCATCGGGGTCGATCCCT
>CAZTAK010000056.1:0-5368 GCA_964611585.1 uncultured Alphaproteobacteria bacterium | reverse complement strand
CTGCGGCCTCATCCTCGGGCTTGGCTGCTTCGGCTGCGGCCTCCTCGGCTAAAGGCTCCTCAGCCGCGGCCCGCTCGGCCGCGGGCACATCCTTGGGTTTGGGCGCCTCGGCTGGCGCCTCCTCGGCTAAAGGCTCCTCAGCCGCCTCGGTTGCGGCCGGCTCGGCCGCCGGCTCATCTTTGGGTTTGGCTGCCTCGGCTGCGGCCTCTTCGGCCGCCTTCAGCCGTTCCTGGGCCTTGGTCTTGGGGATCGCCTTGTTCGGATTATTGCGCTGTGCCGGCATCGCAATAATTTCGGCCTCGCCGAGAAAACGCGCCACCCGGTGGGTCGGCGTCGCGCCATGCGACAGCCAATGGCGGATGCGCTCTTCGTTGAGGGTCACCCGCGCCGGATTGTCTTTCGGCAGCAACGGATTGTAGGTGCCGAGGCGTTCGATATAGCGCCCGTCGCGCGGGCTGCGCACATCGGCGACGACAACACGGTAGAAGGGGCGTTTCTTGGCGCCGCCCCGGGACAAACGAATTCTTAAACCCATTCGATACGGCCTTTCGGTTTTGCGTTGTCAGGTGCGAATGCCGGCAAGCGTCAACGCGGAAATCCGCCAGTTGGCGGCAACAGGTTCTGCAGATCTTGGGATGAAATCGCTTTTTTTCCCTTGCGACCCAGTTTGCCGACCTTCTTCATCATGCCGGCCATTTGCTTGTACTGCTTCAACAGGCGGTTGACGTCCTGGATGGTGACGCCCGCGCCGGCGGCGATGCGCCGTTTGCGCGAACCGTTGAGCACTTTGATGCGCTGCCGCTCGGTCGGCGTCATCGAGGAAATGATCGCCTCCTGGCGCTTGAGGACCGATCCGTCGAGCTGCGCCTCGGCAATCTGTTTCTTGGCTTTGCCGACTCCCGGCAGCATCCCCAGCAGGCCTTCCATGCCACCCATGCGCCGCATCTGGCGGAACTGCGCCGCCAGATCGTTGAGGTCGAATTTGCCCTTGAGAATCTTCTTTTCGAGCGCTTCGGCCTCTTCTTTTTCGATCGTTTCGGTGGCCTTCTCGACCAGGCCGACGACGTCGCCCATGCCGAGAATGCGCGAGGCAATGCGGTCGGGGTGAAAGGCCTCGAGCGCGTCGAGCTTTTCGCCGGTGCCGAGCAGCTTGATCGGACAGCCGGTGACCGCGCGCATCGATAGCGCCGCGCCGCCGCGCGCATCGCCGTCGATCCGCGTCAGCATTATTCCGGTGACACCGACCGCTTTCTTGAAGGCCTTGGCGACGTTGACCGCGTCCTGCCCGGTCAGGGAATCCGCCACCAGCAGAATTTCTGCCGGATGTACGGCATCGCGCACCTGACTCGCCTCGCTCATCAGCGCTTCGTCGACGTGGAGCCGGCCCGCGGTATCGAGAATGACTACGTCGAACCCGCCAAGGCTGGCGGCCTGCATCGCGCGCTTGGCGATATCGACCGGCACCTGGCCTTCGATCACGGGCAAGGTATCGATTTCGGTCTGCTCGCCCAGCACCTTCAGCTGTTCCTGGGCCGCCGGGCGGTAGACGTCGAGGGAGGCGAGCAGGACTTTCTTCTTGTCGCGGTTCTTGAGGCGCAGGCCAAGCTTGGCCGCGGAGGTGGTTTTGCCCGAACCCTGCAGGCCCACCATCAGCACCGGCACTGGCGGCGTTGCCTGAAGGTTGATGTCTTCGGATTCGCTGCCCAGCAATTCGATCAGGTGATCGCTGACGATCTTGATCACCATCTGGCCCGGCGCGACGCTCCGAACGACCTGCTCGCCGACCGCCTTTTCGCGGACCTGGGCGACGAAATCGCGGACCACCGGCAGTGCGACGTCGGCTTCCAGCAGCGCCACCCGGACCTCGCGCAGGGCCTCGTCGACGTTGCTTTCGGACAGCGCGCCGCGCCGGGTCAAGCGCCCGAAGACATCGCCGAGCCGGTCTGTGAGGCTTTCGAACATGCAGGTCCTTCGTCCTGATCGGTCTTGTGCGGTCGCGGTTGGCCCGAACCCAACGAAAAACGCGCCAGTGCGCGAACCCTCGCGGACTGGCGTCCGGGTCGATGCCCCCAAGGGGCGCCCCGGAAACGGTCAACAAAAACCAGAAGCGCGCGCACCCTACGCGGGCGAGCCCATAGGGTCAAGGGAACCGGGGACCCTGCCCTTCCTCAAGTGCCCCTTTCCGGTTACCGAATCCGTTGGAATTAAGGGCGCAAGGGCCATATAAGCGGCCCATGACCGCCACGCCTTTCACAAAAATGCACGGCCACGGCAACGATTTCGTGGTCATCGACGCGCGTGACGCGCCGCTGGCGCTGAGCGCCGATGCAATCAACATGATCGCGGCGCGGCGCACCGGGATCGGCTGCGATCAGGTGCTGGTGATTGAGGGCTCGGGATCCGCCGCCGCGTTCATGCGGGTCTATAACGCCGACGGCAGCGAATCCGGGGCCTGCGGTAACGGTACCCGCTGCGTCGGATCGATTCTGATGGCGGAAGGGCGGACCGACTCGCTGGCGCTCGAAACCATCGCCGGGATTTTGGCCGTCGAAAAGACAGGCCCCGGCCGCATCACCGCCGACATGGGGCCGGCGCGCACTGATTGGCAGGATATTCCCCTGCAGCGCCACGCCGACACGGCCCACGTTCCGGTCGGCGCGGGGCCGCTGAAGGATGCGGCCTGCGTCAACCTCGGCAACCCGCACGCGGTCTATTTCGTCGACGATCCGGCGCGCGTGGACCTTGGCACGCTGGGACCGAAGATCGAAACCGATCCGTTTTTCATGGAAGGCGCCAACGTTTCGGTGGCCCGGGTCGAGGGGCCGCGCGATCTGCGTCTGCGGGTCTGGGAACGCGGTGCCGGGCTGACGCGCGCCTGCGGCAGCGCGGCGTGCGCGGCCCTGGTGTGCGCCAGCCGCCGCGGACTGATGCAGCGTGCCGGCACGGTTCATTTGCCGGGCGGCGATTTGGAGATCGAATGGCGCGATGACGGTCATGTGTTGATGACCGGCCCGGTGGCGTCGTCGTTTGTCGGCACCTTCGATCTCGAATCGTTGACGGCGGCGCGGCCATGAACCGGCCCCTCAAATCCGCACCTTCCGGCGGGGTCGCGGTGCTGACCTTCGGGTGCCGCCTTAATGCCTGCGAGTCCGAAGTCCTGCGCCGCAATGCCCGCGCGGCGGGGGTCGAAGACTCGGTGATCGTCAATACTTGCGCCGTCACCGCCGAGGCCGAGCGTCAGGCACGTCAGGCGATCCGCCGCGCCCGGCGCGTGCGCCCCCACGCACGCATCGTCGTCACCGGCTGCGCCGCCCAGATTTCGCCCGAACGCTATGCCGCCATGCCGGAAGTGGATTGGGTGATCGGCAACAGCGAGAAGCTCGATCCCGGCATATTCGGCACCGAGGCGGTCGAGGCGGTTCGCGTCAATGACATTTTTTCGGTCCGCGACACTGCCCCCCATCTGATCGAAGGCTTCGAAGGCCGGACGCGGGCATTCTTGCAGGTACAGAACGGGTGCGATCACCGCTGTACATTCTGCGTGATCCCTTTTGGGCGCGGCAATTCGCGCAGTGTGCCGGCGGGCGCGGTGCTGGCGCAGGCGCGCGCGCTGGCCGAGGCGGGTTACCGCGAGCTGGTCCTCACGGGCGTCGATCTCTCGGCCTGGGGCGGGGACCTGCCGGGGCGGCCGGGCCTAGCGCGCCTGGTGCGCGCGCTGCTCGACGGGGTGCCGGAAATCGTGCGGCTCCGGTTTTCGTCGATCGACGTGGCCGAAGTGGACGGCGAGTTGTTGGCGCTTGTTGTCGGCAAATCCCGAATCATGCCGCACCTTCACCTCAGCCTGCAGTCGGGCGATGACATGATTCTCAAACGCATGAAGCGCCGCCACAGTCGCGAGGACGCAATCGGGCTGTGTGCGCGCCTGCGGGCGGCTCGTCCCGGCTTCGCCTTCGGCGCCGACCTGATCGCCGGGTTTCCGACCGAAACCGAGGCCATGTTCGCGAATACGCTCGACCTGGTCGAGGCCTGCGGCCTCACGCACCTTCACGTCTTTCCCTATTCGCCGCGCCCCGGTACCCCGGCCGAGCGGATGCCTCAGGTTCCGCGGGCCGAGATCAAGCGCCGCGCCGCGGAACTGCGTGCCCGGGGCGAAGCGGCCAAATCGGACCGGATGGCGGCAGGCGTCGGCACCACGGTTCAGGTGCTGGTCGAGCAGGGCCAAGAGGGCCGGACCGAGGACTATTTCGAGACCGTTCTCGAGCGCCCCTGCGAGGCCGGTCAAATCGTCGCCGCCCGCGCGGTCGGCGTCCGCGATGGCCGGTATCAGGCGCGCGCCGCCGATGGCTGAAGCTGTTCGCGAAAGAAAACGCGGACTGCTGTCGCGCCTCCGGGCGGGTCTTGCGCGCACCGCCGGAAGCCTTGGCGAGGGGCTCGCCGGCATCGTCACGCGGCGCAAGCTCGACCGCGCGGCGCTGGACGAAATTGAGGATTTGCTGATCGCTTCGGACCTTGGCGTCGCCACCTCAGCGGCGGTAACGAAGAAACTCGCCGCCGAGCGCCTCGACAAGGAAATCAGCACCGACGAGGTCAAACAAGTCCTGGTGGCGGAAATCGCAACCCGACTCGGCGGCAGCGAGGCCGCGCTCGAAATCGATCCGGCTCGCAAGCCGCATGTGATTCTGGTTGCGGGCGTCAACGGCACCGGCAAGACCACCACCATCGGCAAACTCGCCGCCCGGTTTCGCGCCGAGGGCAAGCGCGTCTATCTCGCCGCCGCCGACACGTTTCGCGCCGCCGCCATCGAGCAGCTCAAAGTCTGGGCCGAGCGTGCCGATGCCACCATGGTTTCGGGCAAGGTCGGTGGCGATGCCGCCGGGCTAGTGTACGAGGCCCTCGAACAGGCACGCGCCGCCGCCGCCGACGTGCTGCTGATCGATACCGCCGGGCGCTTGCAGAACAAGGCCGACCTGATGGCCGAACTTTCCAAGATGGTGCGCGTGATTGGCAAGATCGACGACAGCGCGCCGCACAGCGTGCTGCTGGTGCTCGACGCCACCACCGGGCAGAACGCCCACCGCCAGGTGGAACTGTTCCAGGACGCGTGCGACGTTACCGGCCTGATCATGACCAAGCTCGACGGGACCGCGCGCGGCGGGGTGCTGGTGGCGCTGGCGGAAAGGTTCGGCCTGCCGGTTCATGCGATCGGCGTCGGCGAGGGGATCGACGACTTGCAACCCTTCGACGCCCAATCCTTCGCCTGCGCGCTTGCCGGTGTGGGCGGCGACGGTGACTAGCGCTTTTCCCGTTCGCATGCGCTCACGCGAAAAGCTCTATCCCTTTGACATAGAGCAATATCCGCAGGGATTGA
>CAZTAK010000055.1:0-19001 GCA_964611585.1 uncultured Alphaproteobacteria bacterium | reverse complement strand
CGTGCGGGTGCCGGTCACGGTAAGCCGGCCCGAATCATCGATCTCGGTATCGACCCACGACCAAATATCGTAAATGCCCAGCGTCCGGCCAATCTCCTCGGCGCGCTCGTCGAACGCGCGCTCCGCCTTTCTACCTCTAATGATCGTCTTCCGAAGGGTGAATATGCCAAGTTCCGGCAAACATTGAATTTCGACGACGGGCGCGGTCGAATTGGCGTGGCCACTACCCGTCCATGACAGGAACGCAATAATCGTGACAATCGCCGTTGTCAGCTTTCGATGCACCAGAGGAATTCCGTGCCAAGCGTGGTGCGATCATTGTAACCGCATCAGCACGTCGGCCAAGGCGATTGTCCGTTTCGGAACGGTGGTGAAGAAGAAGTCCTTGTGTTCGGGATCGAGCCCCTTCACCGCCAGCTCGGCGCGGCGGCGGTTGCGAAGTGGGGTGTATGGTTTGTTCGACTCCATTTCGTCCGCCGCCCGGCGCCAATCGCGGCGAAGCAAGGCCGGATGGAGTTCTATGTATGTTGTAGGTTGGAGGCCGCGCGGATTGCCATCTTCATCGTTGCCGCCCCCCACCTGGAACGCCAGGTCGAACAGCGCGACCTGCACCGGCGGCGGCAGATTTTCCATCGGGTAGAATTCGTCGGCAACGTCGAAATGAACCGCGAAATCGGCGGCGAACAAATCGCCGATGGCCGCCGCGCCGAGCCGGACGATGGCGTCGGCCTCATAGGCGCCAAAAGTCAGGCCGGGAAATTTTTCGCCCGGGGCGCGCTCCTTGAACTGTTGATACGCCGCCTGGTGCCGGGCCTTGACCGCCTCGAACACCCGTTCGATCACGACGCCGGGTGCGCGCTGCCCGCCCGCGGTGAACACGAACGGAAGCGCCTTGGCCGCCGCCGCGCTGGTCAGCAGATGGCCGATGCCGACGGTCACGTTGCCCGCAGAATCGGCGTACATGGTGGGCACTTCGTTTTCGTTCTCGGCATCGCCGGTAAATTCGCGCGCCATGTCCGGTGAAATGACGCGATAGACCGGGCGCGCCAGCTTGCCGGTGCGGCGGATGGGCCGATTGTCGGTGCCGACGATGATGGCGCCGGTCCGCGCCTGAACGAAGATGGCGCCGGGGCCGTTTGGGTCGTTGGCCCAGCCGTAGGTGGCGTGCCGGTTCCCGACCGCCCCCTGGGCGACGGCCTGTTCGGCGCGTTGCAAGGCGGCAGTCCGGGGCCGCTGCACGCCCTCGACGTAGGCAATCGCAAGGCCGCGGTCGCGGATGCCGAACTTGCCCAGCCCCTTGGCGAGCTTGTTGCGGGAGGTCTGGTTGAGGCGCATGGGGCGCACTCCTTCGGGAGTTTTGGAATGTCCTGATTGTACAATTTCTTCTTGAAATGTCAGGTTTTTTTCCTATTCTCTGGTCCGAATTTGCAAAGCCAGGAGGAGGCAGGCACTGCGCCCCCCCCCTTCCTGCCCCGTAGGTATGTCCGGTTTGGTCAAGTTGGGCGGCGCGATACCCGCGCGGCCGGCGCACGCGCCCTGTCGCTTCCGGCTTGCTGCGGCGGTGCGGCCGGTGCGATCGGCGTCGGTTTGGCTTCGAATTGGCTTTGGATTGGCTTCGAATTGGCTTCGAATTGGCTTTGGATTGGGTTCGGATTGGGTTTGGTTTGGGTTTGGATTGGCTTCGAATTGGCTTCGAATTGGGTTCGAATTGGGTTCGAATTGGGTTTGGTTTAGCTGCCAAGACACATTCATAACCGCCCTCAAGGCACTGGCGATGAATACATTATCGGCGTTCGTCCGGTCGGGAAATTGGCTTTGTTTTGCAATAACAGGCATGCCGCCGAATCGCCGAACCGAACCGGCTTGCCGCCCCCGCCTAGCCCGACAGGGGCGAGACGCCGAACAGGAACTCGTGCGCGAAGATAAGGACGGCGTAGCCCGCAAGGCCGCTCCCCAGCGCCAGCATTTCCCTGCGCAGCGGTTTGAGTTTGGGCCGCTGCCAGGCGCCGTCGCGCCGGTTCAGCGCGAATATCTCGGCCACCGCCCAGATGCCGATGCCGCCAAACACGATGAGCGCACGGTCGTCACCGCTGACAAACAAATGGGCGGCCGCCCAGATCGCCACGCCAACCAGTTGAGGATGCCGGATGGAGCGCGAAATGACCGACGAAAACCGGCCGCCGAAGAACAGGATCAGGCCGATAATCAGGAGATTGCCGGTCAACGCCGGGCCCCAGTCCGGCGGCGGGTACACAGGCGCCGGGTCGGCCGCGCGCCAGCCCAGGACGATGATCACGAGGGCGGCGATCAAGAGCGCCGCAAAGGCCCCCTTGTAGGGTCCTTCGCCCAGCACCCCGGCCAGGCGCGCGCGCACGCCGGGCGCAACAGTGGGCACGAGGTGAACGGAGGCGAAAACAACCACGCCAATGACCAGCCAAACCATCTCTTTGCTCTCCTTCGCGGCTCTTGCGCGGACTGGAACCGCGCCGTTGGGTCCGCGCCCTCATCACTTCGGTGCACCGCCATTTGCCGATGCCGCCGCGCCCGCCATCGTTCGGGGCGCCATAGCCTGGGAACCGATTACGGGCTTGTCGCTATCGCTCGAAAAGGGTTCGCCAATGCGCCGTTCGGCCACCGATTATCCTCGGGCGCTGGTACGCGGTTCGCGGACACTAAAGCAGCATCCGTTCAGGCGGAATCGTTTTCGGCGATCCCTGAACGGACAAGACTGCTCTCGCTTATTGAAGGGTAGAGCAATTTTGCCCGAAACGCTTGAGCCGCGCCGGGTCGATCCCTTCGGGGTATTGCTCTGCCGCCCGCGCGCAGCCTGCTTGCCGGTCCGCGCCCTGTGCGCTTGCGGAGACCTCCTGCCCTTCCCATACTGGCGCCATGCTGACACCGGGCCAGAAGGCGGCATTCGAGAGAGACGGCTTTCTCGTGTTGAAGGATTTCGTCGCGCCGGCGGCGTGCGATGCGCTGAAGGCGCACGTCGAGGGCATGATGGATGCGTTCGATCCGTCGGAAACAGCGGTCATCTTCACGACCCAAAACCAGGAAAACGCATCCGGCGATTACTTTCTTTCCTCCGGCGACAAGATCCGTTTCTTTTTTTGAGGAAGAGGCGTTCGACGACGAGGGCCGCCTAAAACAATCCAAGGCGCACTCGATCAACAAGATCGGGCACGCCATGCACGACCTCGACCCGGTGTTCGAGTCGTTTTCGCGTACGCCGGAACTCGCGGCCCTGGTCGACGGCCTCGGCATGGAGGAACCGCTGGCGCTGCAATCGATGTACATATTCAAGCAACCGCGCATCGGCGGCGAGGTGGTTTTCCAACAGGATTCGGCCTTCCTCTTCACCGATCCCCCCCAGCGTCGTCGGGCTGTGGTTTGCGATCGAGGATGCCACTATCTACAATGGATGCCTGTGGGCGCTGCCGGGCGGCCATCGGGGCCCGGTCAAATCCCGCTTCCGGCGCGCCGAGGCGGGCGGCGTCGAGACCGTCGTCTTCGACCCGGCCCCCCGCTTCGTTCCGCTGGAGGCCGCCAAGGAAACCGTGGTGGTCCTGCATCGCACCCTGCCCCATGGCAGCAAAACCAACCGGTCCGCTGTTTCGCGCCATGCCTACACCTTGCATCTGATCGACGGCGCGTGTACCTATCCTGTGGATAACTGGCTGCGGCGGGATCCGAACCTCCCCTTGCGCGGATTGCGCTGACGGGCCCCGGTTGCTCCCGGAAATACCTGGAGTTTCATTTGGTTCCGCCTTCGGCGGTCGGTTATGGTGGAACCCAGCTATAAACAAATCAAAGGGAGGCTCCCATCATGAAACGCCTGTTGTTTGCCGTTGCCGCAGCCTTCGCTCTTGCGCTTGGAAGTGCCGCATCGGCCCAGGATTTCTTGCCCGCCATCGTCTTCGACATGGGCGGCAAGTTCGACAAATCGTTCAATCAGGCCGCCTTCGACGGCGCCGAGATGTTCAAGAACGAGACCAACATTGCCTACCGCGAGTTCGAGGTCACCAATCCGACTCAGCGTGAACAGGCGATTCGCAACATGGCCCGCCGCGGCGCCACCATCGTCGTCGGCATCGGCTTTGCCCAGGCAGACGCGATCGGAAAGGTTGCGGCCGAGTATCCAAACGTGAAATTCGCCATCATCGACATGGTTGTCGATCTTCCCAATGTGCGTTCGGTCGTCTTCAGGGAACACGAAGGGTCGTTCCTGGTCGGCATGGCGGCCGCCCTGGCCTCCGAGACCGGCAAGATTGGATTCGTCGGCGGCATGGACATTCCGCTGATCCGCAACTTCGCTGCTGGCTATGAAGAGGGCGCAAAGTACGTCAATGCCAGCATCGTGGTGTTCCAGAACATGACCGGCACCACGCCGGCCGCGTGGAACGATCCGGGCAAGGGCGGGGAACTCGCGCGCAGCCAGTTCGATCGCGGCGCCGACGTGGTTTATGCGGCCGCGGGCGGTACCGGAATCGGTGTCTATCAAGCCGCGAAGGACAGCGGCAATCTGGCCATCGGTGTCGATTCCAATCAGAACTACCTGCACCCCGGCACCATGCTGACCTCGATGCTCAAACGTGTCGATCTCGCGGTCTATCAGGCCTTTCTGGACGCCAAGAACGATAACTGGAGCAGCGGAATTCAGGTTCTCGGCGTCGCCGAGGATGGCGTCGGTTACTCGATCGACGAGCACAACCGCAGTCTCATCACCGCCGAAATGGAGGCCCGCATCGAAAAGGCGCGCCAGGACATCATTTCGGGCGCCATCACGGTGAAGGGCTACCAGTCAAACTAGCGTTCGCATAGGCTCCTTTATTCCGGGCTCCCCCTCGCCGGGAGCCCGGTTTTCCCTTTCCGGTTGGGACGGACACAGAATTTCCGGGGGCAAATAGCGTCGATTGGCCGGGACGAAACCGTTCATTGATCGACCTCAAGGACGCGCAAATGAACGATTCCGCTCCGGCCACCGGCACCGAGCCACCGGCACTCGAATTGCGCGGCATCGACAAGCGCTTCGGCGCGGTTCATGCCAACGACCAGGTATCGGTTTCGATCCGGCGCGGATCGATCCACGGCATCATCGGCGAAAACGGCGCTGGCAAATCGACCCTGATGAGCATCGTTTACGGGTACTATCAGGCCGATTCCGGCGAAATGTTTGTCGGTGGCGAGCCGGCCCCGATCCGTGCGCCCGAGGATGCGATCGCGCGCGGTATCGGCATGGTGCACCAGCACTTCATGTTGGTGGATACGTTCACAGTCATCGAGAACGTGATCCTCGGGGTCGAGGACGGCAATGTGCTTGGACCAAGCCTCGTCCGGGCGCGCACGGAACTCGAACGCCTCGAACGCGACTACAGCCTCGAAGTCGATCCCGATGCGCTGGTCGGCGATTTGCCGGTCGGGCTGCAACAGCGGGTCGAGATTCTGAAGGCCCTCTACCGCGGCGCCGATATTCTCATTCTTGACGAGCCCACCAGCGTATTGACTCCGCAGGAAGTGGTACACCTGTTCCGGATTCTTAAGGCGCTGCGGGATCAGGGCAAAACGATCATCCTTATTACCCACAAGCTGCGGGAAATCATGGCACTTACCGACCGGGTCACGGTCATGCGCCAAGGCAAGGTGGTCGATCATGTCGATACCGCCGGCACCACACGCGCGCAACTTGCCGAAATGATGGTCGGACGCAGCGTGCTGTTGCGGGTTGAAAAGAAACCGGCCGCCCCCGGCGAAGTCATGCTGGCGGTCGAGAACGCCAAGGTCCGCGACAGCAAAGGCGTGCTGCGCGTCAATGGAGTAAGCCTTTCGGTGCGTGCGGGCGAAATCGTCGGCATCGCCGGCGTCGCCGGAAACGGGCAATCGGAACTACTGGAGGCGCTTTCCGGCATCCGCCAGCTTGAATCCGGGCGAATTGTTCTCAAGGGCGAAGATATTTCCGCGCGCAACGTGGCCTTGGATGCGCGCCAGATTCGTCACCTGGGTCTTGGGCACGTCCCCGAGGAACGCCTCAAGATGGGGCTGGTGGTCTCGTTTTTCGCGAGCGAGAGCGGCATCCTCGGCTACCACCACGATCCCAAGTATTCCGGCCCGGTGCTTATGAAAGGCAAGGCCATCGCCGAAGACATCGGCCGCCAGATGAGCGAATTTGATGTCCGGCCCGCCGATCCCCGGCTGCGGACTTCGGCATTCTCAGGAGGCAATCAGCAAAAGATCGTGCTCGCGCGCGAAATAGACCGCAACCCCGATGTGCTGCTGGTCGGCCAGCCGACGCGCGGCGTCGATATCGGTGCCATCGAATTCATTCACCGCCGCCTGATTGCGATGCGCGATGCCGGCAAGGCGGTGCTGCTGGTCTCGGTCGAACTCGACGAAATCCTTTCGCTGGCGGACCGGATTCTCGTGATGTTTGACGGCGAAATCGTCGGTGAGGTCGCCCAAGCCGAGGCGAAAGAACAAGCGCTGGGCCTGATGATGGCGGGCGAGAGCGCCATTACCGAACCGGCCGACGTGTCGTGAGCCCGCGCCCCCCCGCCGACCGGGCCATACCGGGCTGGGTGAACCATGTTTTGGTTCCCGCATTCAACCTGCTGGTCGCGTTTGCGATCTCGGGCATCATCATTGCAGCGATCGGCGAAAGCCCGTGGGCGGCGCTGAAACTGTTGTTTCAGGGCGCCTTCGGTTACGGCGATTCGCTGGGCTTCACGCTCTATTACACGACGAATTTTATCTTCACTGGCCTCGCCGTCGCCATCGCCTTCCATTGTGGGCTGTTCAACATCGGCGGCGAGGGCCAAGCCTATATTGGCGGCCTCGGCGTCGGATTGGCCGGACTGTATCTCGGCGATTGGCCGGCGCCCCTCGCCGTCCTTGCCGGGATTGTGGCGGCGGCGCTGTTCGGTGGCGCTTGGGCCTATATCCCGGGCTATCTTCAGGCCAAACGCGGTAGCCACGTCGTTATCACCACCATCATGTTCAATTTCATCGCCGCGGCGGTGATGACGTACCTGATGGTCGAAATCCTGATCGAACCCGGACAACAGGCTCCGGAAAGCCGCGACACCGCGAGCAACGCCTGGCTCCCGTTCATGCATGAAGTCCTGGCGCCGTTCGGAATCGTAATCGACTCCTCGCCACTCAATCTTTCGTTTGTCATCGCGTTGATCGTATCGGTTTTGGTGTGGGCCTATATCTGGCACACGCGCTGGGGATATGAGATGCGGACCGTGGGCCAGAACCCCTCAGCCGCCGTCTATGCCGGCATTTCAACTTCGCGCACAATCATCCTGACGATGATGCTGTCGGGCGCCATCGCCGGCGGCGTCGGCATCAACGAGATCATGGGCGTGCACCACCGCTTGCTACTGGACTTTCCCGCCGGCTACGGCTTCGTCGGCATCGCGGTCGCGTTGATGGGCCGGAACCATCCGTTCGGTATTTTCTTTGCGGCTCTTTTATTCGGAATCCTGTTTCAGGGTGGCAGCGAAATCTCATTCGAAATCCCGACCATTACCCGTGACATGGTGGTGGTGATCCAGGGCTTGGTGATTCTGTTCACCGGCGCGATGGAACATGTGTTCCAATCGAAAATTGTGGGAGTCTATATGGCTCTAACGGGGCGCGGCCGGGAGTCCCAGACGGCAGCGGAATAGACGATGGCCGAATTCCTGACCTTCTTCGTCCTGCTGCTCGACGCCACCATGCGCGTGTCAACGCCGTTGATCCTGGCCGCATTGGCGGGCCTGTTCGCCGAACGCTCGGGCGTTTTCGACATTGCCCTCGAAGGCAAGATGCTGGCGGCGGCGTTTGCAGCGGGGGCCGTTGCCGCCGTGAGCGGTTCGGCCTGGCTCGGACTTCTCGCCGCAATCGGCGTCTCGGTGTTCTTTTCGATGGTGCATGCCTATGCCTGCGTCACCCACCACGGCAATCAGGTCGTCTCGGGCATGGCGATCAACATTCTGGTTGCCGGACTGGGACCGGTGGTCGGTCTGGTGTGGTTCGGGCTCGGAGGACAGACCCCGGCACTTGCCGATTCAGCACGTTTCCGTCCGATTCATCTGCCACTGGAAGAGACCTTGGAGAACGTTCCGTTTCTGGGATCGGCCTATTCCGAGATCATCAGCGGACATAACCTGTTCGTCTATTTCGCCTTTGCGGCGGTTCCGATCACTGCATGGATTCTGTACCGAAACCGGTTCGGCTTACGGCTTCGAGCGGTCGGAGAAAACCCGGAGGCTGTCGATACCGCGGGCATTTCGGTCTATGCGATGCGCTACCAGGCGCTCATCATCACCGGCGTCCTGTGCGGCATCGCCGGCGCCTTCTTGGCAACGGCGCAGAACGCTTCGTTTATCCGCAACATGACGGCGGGCCAAGGTTTCATTGCGCTGGCCGCGCTGATCTTCGGAAAATGGCGGCCGGTGCCGACCATGCTGGCATGCCTGTTGTTTGCCTTTTCGGACGCCTTGCAAGTGCGATTGCAAGGCGTGGACATTCCCGGCATTGGCGTGATCCCGGTGCAATTCGTTCAGGCGCTACCGTTCGTGTTGACGGTAATCGTGCTCGCAGGCTTCATCGGCAGCGCCATTCCGCCCAAGGCGGGCGGCCAGCCCTACATCAAAGAACGATGAGCGACCTTGACACCATGATCGAAAAGGCGCGCGCGGTTCGCGAAAACGCCTACGCGCCCTATTCCCGGTTCCATGTCGGCGCCTGCCTGCGCACCGACCGCGGAAAATTCTATGCCGCGGCCAATGTCGAGAACGCAGTCTACCCGCAGGGCCAATGCGCAGAAGCGTCCGCCATCGGCGCGATGATCGCGGGCGGCGACACGCGCATTGTCGAGGTTGTCGTCGTCGGCGGTGGCGAAGAGCTTTGCACTCCCTGCGGCGGCTGCCGCCAGCGCCTCAATGAATTTGCCGCGGCCGACACGCCTGTGCACATCTGCGGCCCGGAAGGACTTCGCAAAACCTTCACGCTCGGCGAATTGCTGCCCTACGGATTCGGACCCCGCAACCTGGACGACCCGGCGTGACCGCCGATGCTCACGAGGCCGCCCGGCGCATCGCCGAACTGGCGCCTAGGTTCAAGCCCGATGTCGCAATGATCCTGGGTTCCGGTCTCGGGCCGTTGGCGGGCCGGATCGAAGCGCCGATCGGTGTTTCCTATGCCGACCTGCCGGGCTTTCCGAAGCCGGGAGTAGAGGGCCACGCGGGGCGACTGGTTCTTGGCAACCTTGGCGGGGCGCGGGTTGCCTGCCTACAGGGGCGCGCGCACGCTTATGAAGGCAACATAGCCGCCATGCGGACGCCGATCCGCGCGCTCCGTCAGGCCGGTTGCAGCACCCTGATCGTCACCAATGCAGCCGGCAGCCTCCGTACCGACATCGAGCCGGGCAGCCTGATGGCGATTTCCGATCATATCAATCTGTTGCCCGGCAACCCGCTGACGGGGCCGAACGACGACCATTTCGGCCCGCGTTTTCCACCCATGGCGAACGCCTACGACGCCGACCTCCGAACGGACTTGAAGGACACCGCCGCCGCACTCAGCATCACACTGCATGAAGGCGTGTTCGTCGCCTGCCTCGGCCCGAGCTTCGAAACACCGGCCGAGATCCGTGCGTTCAAGACGCTGGGCGCCGATTCGGTCGGCATGTCGGTCGTCCCCGAAGTGATCGTTGCTCGGCATTGCGGCCTGCGAGTGGTCGCGATTTCGGTGTTGACGAACCTCGCAGCGGGGCTCACCTTCGACGAGCTGAGCCACGAGCAGACATTGCATTTCGCCAACTTGGCGGCCGGGGACCTGTCGCGCCTTCTGGTCGGATTCCTGGAACAACTGGTCTCAAAGGACTAACCGACCGGACCTCTCCCTCGCCTGACGCAGCAAAGTGGGGCACACTGGCCGACGCAATACCATGACTCGACAGGACGACAAGAACCGCGGCGCAACCGTTAGGGCCGGTCCGTGGACGGGCCCGGCGCCACACACCAATCCGGGGATCGGTCTCGATCTTTCGTGGTTGAGAGAGGTGCGCGTCAACCGCAGTGCCGCCGAACGCCGCGCGGCCACGATCCCGACCCGGCGCACGGTCAAAAGGGAATGGCAGGCGGCGTGGCTCCTGAAAGCAATCACCTGCATCGACCTGACGACGCTGGCGGGCGACGACACGCCGGGTAGGGTCGCGCGCCTCTGCGCCAAGGCCCGCAACCCGGTGCGGCCTGATCTGCTGGCAGCATTGGGGGCGCAACATCTCGATATCAAGACGGGCGCCGTCTGCGTCTATCACGCAATGCTGCCTGCCGCGGCCGAGGCGCTGAAGGGCTCGGGCATTCCGCTCGCGGCCGTCAGTGCGGGATTTCCGGCCGGCCTGTCGCCGCTGGAAACGCGGGTGCGCGAAATCGAACTGTCGATGGCCGCCGGCGCCGATGAAATCGACATCGTGATCGACCGCGGCCATGTACTCAACGCAAACTGGCAGGCACTTTATGACGAGGTCCGCGCCTTTCGCGAGGCCTGCGGCCAGGCGCGCCTCAAAACCATCATCGCCACCGGCGATCTCGCAATCCTGCGCAACGTCGCCAAGGCGAGTTTCGTTTGCATGATGGCAGGCGCCGATTTCATCAAGACCTCGACCGGCAAGGAACCCGTCAACGCAACGCTTCCCGTCAGTCTCGTCATGGCGCGTGTGATCCGCACTTATAAAGAGCGCACCGGACACAACGTCGGTTTCAAGGCGGCGGGCGGCATTTCGACGGCCAAGGATTCGCTCAACTATCTAATCCTGATGAACGAGGAACTGGGGCGCGCCTGGCTGGAGCCGGATTTGTTTCGAATCGGCGCCTCTAGCCTATTGGGCGACATCGAGCGCCAACTCGAGCACCACGTCACGGGGCAGTATTCAGCCTCGTTCCGGCATCCAATGGGATGACGATGAGCGTCGCGAAAATCTTCGATTCCATGGACTACGGCCCGGCACCCGAGGCGGCCGGACGCATCAACGCCTGGCTAGACGAACGTGACCGCAAGTTCGGGCATTTCATCGGCGGCGAGTGGCGCGAGCCGAATTCGGCGACGTGGTTCGATTCCGTCAATCCCGCGACCGAGGAGACGCTGGCGCAGATCGCACAGGGAAACGAGGCGGACGTCAGTGCCGCCGTCGAGGCTGCACGGCGGGCGCAACCGGCCTGGGCCGCAAAGACGGGACATGAGCGCGCGCGGGTCCTCTACGCACTGGCGCGGCTCGTTCAGCGCCATTCGCAGTTTCTTGCCGTTCTCGAAACCATGGATAACGGCAAACCGATTCGCGAAACCCGTGACATCGACATTCCGCTGGTGGCAAGGCATTTCTACCATCACGCCGGTTGGGCGCAGTTGATGGAGCGCGAGTTCGCGGGAACCGAACCGGTCGGCGTTGCCGGACAGATAATTCCCTGGAACTTTCCGTTGTTGATGCTGGCGTGGAAGGTGGCGCCGGCGCTCGCGGCGGGCAACACGGTGGTGTTGAAACCAGCCGAGTTCACCAGCCTGACGGCGCTGCTGTTCGCCGACTTGTGCGTCGAGGCGGGTGTCCCGCCCGGCACCCTCAACATCGTTACCGGCGATGGAGCGACCGGCGAGTTGATCGTGCGCCACCCCGGCCTCGACAAGATCGCCTTCACCGGATCGACCGAAGTCGGGCGTTTGATCCGCGAGGCCACTGCCGGAAGAGGCAAGAAACTTTCGCTCGAGCTCGGAGGCAAGTCTCCGTTCGTCGTATTCGACGACGCCGATCTCGACGGCACGGTCGAGGGCGTGGTGGATGCGATCTGGTTCAATCAGGGTCAAGTCTGCTGCGCGGGCTCGCGGTTGCTGGTGCAGGAGTCGGTTGCCGAAAACTTGTACGGCAAACTCCGCGCGCGCATGAACACGCTTCGCGTCGGCGATCCGCTCGACAAGGCGGTCGATATCGGTGCCATCGTTGCGCCGGTGCAATTGCAACGCATCGATGCGCTGGTCAAGCAGGGCGTCGACGAGGGCGCGACGCTGTGGCAGCCGGAATGGGCGAAGCCGAAAGAGGGGTACTTCTATCCGCCGACGCTGTTCACCGGCGTCGCCCCGTCCGCGACCATCGCGGCCGAGGAAATCTTCGGTCCCGTCCTGGTCGCCATGACCTTCCGCACGCCGGCCGAGTCGGTGGCACTCGCCAACAACACACGCTACGGCCTCGCCGCCAGCGTATGGACCGAAAACATCAACCTCGCCCTCGATATCGCGCCGCAACTGAAGGCAGGCGTGGTGTGGATCAATTCCACCAATCAGTTCGACGCCGCAGTCGGATTTGGCGGCTACCGCGAATCGGGTTTCGGGCGCGAAGGCGGACTTGAGGGCCTGTGGGAATACCGCCGCCCTGCCTACGAAGAATCGCTCCCCGCCTACGAAATGTCGGCGTCCGGACCCCCGGCATCACTGCGGCCGCTGCCGGATGCCATCGACCGGACCGCGAAAATGTATATCGGCGGCAAGCAGGCACGGCCTGATTCCGGCTTCAGCCGCACGGTCTTCGGGCCGCAACGAAATCCGGTCGGCGAAGTCGGCGACGGTAATCGTAAAGATATCCGCAACGCGGTCGAGGCCGCGAGCAAGGCCGAAAGCTGGAGCCGGGCAACGGCGCACAATCGGGCGCAGATTCTTTACTACATCGCCGAAAACCTGGAGGCGCGCCACGCCGAATTCACCGACCGGGTCGCCGCCCAGACCGGCGTTGCGCCGGATGCGGGCCGCCGCGAGGTGGAAAAATCGATAGCGCGGCTGTTCGCCTATGCGGCCTGGGCCGACAAGTACGATGGCGCCGTCCATTCGCCCCCCGTACGCGACATCACCATCGCGATGAACGAGCCGGTCGGAATCTTGGCTCTGATTTGCCCTTACGAAGTTCCATTGCTCGGGTTGGTTTCTCTGGTTGCGCCGGCCGTCGCCATGGGCAATCGCGTCATCGCGGTGCCGTCCGAACGGCATCCTCTTTCGGCCACGGATCTCTACCAGGTGTTCGATACCTCGGACGTCCCGGGCGGGGTCGTCAACATCGTCACCGGTGCGCGTGACGATTTGGCTGAGGTGCTGGCCGGACACGGCGAGGTCGACGGCATCTGGTATGTCGGAAGCGCGGCTGGCAGCGCCGCGGTCGAACGCGCCTCAATCGGAAACCTGAAACAGACCTGGGTCAACAATGGCCGCCGACGCGATTGGTTCGACGACGTCCTTGCCGAGGGACGGGAATTCTTGCGCCACGCTACACAGGTGAAGAACATCTGGGTTCCCTATGGCGAATAAAGCCGCGGGGTTCTTTCCTCAGGAAATCATCAAGGCCAAGCGGGACGGCGGCGAGCTCTCGGGCGAGGAGATCGCGTTTATCATACGCGGCCTGACCGACGGCAGCCTCAGCGAGGGGCAGGCCGCGGCGTTTGCGATGGCGGTCTTCTTCCAGGGCATGACAATGCCCGAGTGCGTCGCGCTTACGCTTGCAATGCGTGACTCAGGCGGCGTCATCGACTGGTCGGGAGTGAAACTGCCAGGTCCGGTGATGGACAAGCACTCGACCGGCGGCGTCGGCGACAAGATTAGTTTGATACTGGCGCCGGTACTTGCCGCCTGCGGCGGTGCAGTGCCGATGATTTCGGGCCGCGGCCTCGGCCATACCGGCGGCACCCTCGATAAGCTTGATTCGATCCCGGGTTACGACACCACCCCGGGCCTCGACACCTTCCAGCGTGCCGTTGCGGAAACCGGATGCGCCATTATCGGTCAAACTGCGGATCTAGCCCCCGCCGACGGCCGGCTTTACGCGATTCGCGACGTCACGGCCACGGTAGAATCGATCCCGTTGATTACGGGCTCGATCCTCTCGAAGAAACTCGCCGCCGGGCTCGACCATCTGGTGATGGATGTAAAAACCGGCTCCGGCGCCTTCGCCGCGGAAGAACCGATGGCGGCCGAGCTCACCGAAAGCATCGTAGCCGTTGCCAACGGAGCAGGTCTTAATTGCCGGGCGCTGATTACCGACATGGACCAGGTACTGGGCGACACGGCCGGCAATGCGTTGGAGGTTCTCGAAGCCGTGGAGTTCTTGACCGGCGCGCGGCGTGAGCCGCGCCTGGCCGAGGTGACGTCGGCGTTGTGCGCGGAACTGTTGGTGATGGCCGGCCTTGCAGGCGATTCAGGCGGTGCGGAGTCACAGATCGCCACGGCGCTCGATTCCGGCGATGCGGCGGAGCATTTCGGCCGCATGGTTTCGGCCCTTTCGGGACCTTCCGACTTTGTCGAAAATGCCGCGGCGCATCTGCCCGTAGCACCCGTTCGGCTTGAAGTGGCCGTGGAATCGCAGGGTATCATCTCGGCGATGGATACGCGTGCGCTGGGTCTGGCTGTGATGGGACTCGGCGGCGGACGGCGGCGCGCCGACGACACCATCGACTACGCGGTCGGTCTATCGGATGTGTGTTCGATCGGTGACGACGCCGCCACGACACTGCTTTGTACCGTGCACGCCCGCACCGACGACGAGGCCGCACAAGCGGCAGAGGCGGTTCGCGCCGCGATTACCGTCGGCGATGCCCCGGCAACGGTTCCGACCGTCCGGCGCCACATCGGCCCCGGCGACACCGGAACCAGCCCGTGACCCGTGCGCTGATTCTGGTGCTGGATTCGCTTGGCCTCGGCGGCGCACCCGATGCCGCCAAATTTGGCGACGAGGGATCGGATACATTGGGGCATATCGTTGCGGCGTGCGCCGAGGGCGCGGGCGACAAGAAAGACCTGCGATCGGGCCCCTTGCGGATCCCGAATCTCGAACGCCTCGGCCTGATGGCGGCGCACGCGGTCAGCCAGGGCGATCAGATACCTGGCGGACGGTTCGACGCGGCATTCGGCGCCGCGGTCGAGAAAAGCCGTGGCAAAGATACCCCGAGCGGGCATTGGGAGATGGCGGGCGTGCCCGTCGATACCGACTGGGGCTATTTTCCGGGCTCCCAGCCGTGTTTTCCGGATGCGCTGATCGCCGCCCTTATCGACGAGGGCGCGCTTCCCGGCGTCCTCGGAAACCGTCGCGCCTCGGGAACGAAAATCATCGAAGACCTGGGCGAGAAACACGAACGCACCGGCAAACCGATTGTCTATACCTCAGCCGATTCGGTGTTCCAGATTGCCGCGCATGAAGACTCGTTCGGCCTCGAACGGCTTTATGAGGTGTGCACGATTGCCCGGCGGCTTGTTGACGATTACAGAATCGGGCGGGTGATTGCGCGCCCCTTCACAGGCATCGCGGGCGCCTACACCCGGACCGCCAACCGGCGCGATTATGCGACGCCGCCGCCGGCCCCCACCCTGCTCGACCGTTTGTTCGGATCCGGCGGAACGGTCATTTCAGTGGGCAAAATCGCGGACATCTTCGCCCATCAGGGCATCAGCGAAACCGTCAAGGCGGACGGCAACGAGAGATTGTTTCAGGCTACCCTCGACGTTCTGTCCCGAGCCGCGGATCGTACGTTGATCTTCTCCAATTTTGTCGATTTCGACACCCTCTTCGGCCATCGCCGCGACGTTGCCGGATATGCGGCCGCCCTGGAGGCATTCGATGTCCGCGTCCCTGACCTGGAACGGGCGCTGCGACCAAGCGATCTCGCAGTTTTCACCGCCGATCACGGTTGCGACCCGACCTGGTCCGGCACCGACCACACGCGCGAAAACGTTCCGGTCCTCGCCATCGGCGGCGGCATTGCCCCGGGTTCGATCGGTCTCCGCGACGGTTTCGCCGATATCGGACAAACGATCGGTGCGCATTTGGGATTGGCCCCACTTGAGCACGGGGTTTCGTTCACTAGAAAAGCGGCGGCATGATCCCGAAAGCGGAACTTCACGTTCATCTGGAAGGGGCGGCCCCGCCCGATTTGATCCGCAGACTTGCCGCCCGTAACCGAATCGCCCTGCCCAAAAATCTCTTTGACGGAAACGGGCTTTTCGCGTGGACGGATTTTCTCAATTTTCTCGAAGTCTACGATACCGTAACCACCGCCATCCGCACGCCCGAGGACTACCGCGACGTCACCTTCGAATATCTTGCCAAGTGCGCGAGCGAGGGGGCGATCTACGTCGAGGTCATGTCTTCACCCGACCACGCCACGCAGACCGGCATGAGTTACCAGAACCACCTCGACGGAATCGTCGCCGGGATCGAAGATGCACAAGCCGAATTCGGGATCGAAGGGCGGATTATCGTTACGTGTGTCCGCCATTTCGGCACCGAGCGGGCGATGGAGGTCGCCCGAAACGTCGTGCGCCATCCGCACCCGCTGGTAACCGGATTTGGGATGGGTGGCGACGAGGCCGGTTTCCCGCCGGAGCCGTTTGCGAATGTATTCCGATACGTCGCCGATTCCGGGCTGGGCTGTACTGTCCATGCCGGCGAATGGGCTGGCCCCGAGAGCGTACGCGAGGCGGTGGATACATTACCGGTCACTCGTATCGGGCATGGAGTCCGCGCCGTCGAAGACCCGACGCTGCCGAGTGATTTGGCGGCGCGCGGAATTGCGCTCGAAGTCTGCCCCGGAAGCAACATTGCGACCGGACTCTATCCCTCCCACGCCGACCACCCTCTGCCCGACCTTCGCGAGGCTGGGCTCGCGGTTTCCCTCAATTCCGACGACCCGCCCTACTTTGGCGCCTCGGTCGGGGGGGAATACGATGCCGCGGCGGCCCATTTCGGGCTGGCTGACGAAGAGCTTTGCCAGATTACCCACGATGCTCTGGACGCCGCGTTCGTTGACGACGAAACTCGCGCCGCCCTGAAAGACAGAGTCCGCTCTGGCTAAACCGATCCCGGGGCGCCACAAACAAGCGATAATGATGCGCCCGATCCCGCGAACTCGAATCAAGATCTGCTGCATCTCCAGCGAGGCCGAAGCCCGGCTCGCGGTGCGCCATGGCGCCAGCGCGCTCGGCCTCGTTTCCCAAATGCCGAGCGGCCCCGGCGTGATTCCGGAAGCGCTGATCGCCGAGATAGCCGCCGCCGTCCCGCCCGGCATCGCCACATTCTTGCTGACCGGCCACCAGGACGCCGACGCCATCATCGACCAGCACCGGAGGTGCCGCACCACGACAATTCAATTGTGCGACGCGGTAACGCCGACAGCCTACGAGACGATCCGCGAGGCGCTCCCCAGAACCGGAATCGTCCAGGTCATCCACGTTGCCGGAGAAGAGTCGGTAGCCAAAGCCCTTACGGCGTCGCGTTTTGCAGACGCACTGCTGCTCGATTCGGGTCGCCCGGAACTTGCGACCAAGGAACTGGGCGGCACCGACCGGGTCCACGACTGGGAGATCAGCCGCCGTATCGTCGCCGAATCGCGGATTGCGGTCTACCTCGCGGGCGGCCTTAACGCCGCCAACGTCGGCGGAGCGATCGGGACCGCCGCGCCTTTCGGTGTCGATCTATGCAGTGGCGTGCGAACTGGCGGGCGCCTCGACGAGGATAAACTGACGGACTTTGTCGAGGCCGTACTAGACACGAGTTGACCCGGGTCGGGTGGCGGCCCGCCGCGATCCCTGCCTCGCCACGCGGTCAGCGCCACAAGATTTCCGTGCAGATACGCGGCCTGGGTGCGGGCAGCGCGGGAAATCCTGAGCGCCAATCCCTAGAGCAATATCCGCTCAGTGATCGCCAAAAGCGATTCCACCTGAACGGATGCTGCTCTAGGGGCGACGGCCGACAGCCGCCTCGTCTACGCCGTTTCCGGTGCCTCCGCCGCCGCCGTCGGCGATTTGGCTGGTTCGGGGCGTGCCCCCGACAGTCTCTCCCACCACGACCGGTAATCCTTTTCGCTACGCCAGGGATTGAGGCAACATTCCTTGCAGATATTCGGCTCGGCCTCTTGGTAAGCGCTGATCCAGCGCGACACTGATTTGGATTCCCATGCTTCCGCATAGGGCATCATGGCGACGTTGGTGTTCGAATAGTGACCGGTGTCGTGCAGTTCGACGCAGCATGGCGTCAGAAACCCATCCACCGTTACCGCCGGGTGAAGAAAGGGACGGTCGCAGCGCTGGGCATTGCGCTTGCGCCGTCGCAACTTGAAGCGCGTATTGATGAACGAGACATTGGTGAACTTCTCGGTCAGGGGTTCGATCATCTGGTTGAAGGTCATTTTCGTGTCCCAGTTCGTGAACCAGTCGCCGTAGTCGTATCCCTCCTCGGCGAAGGCGCCGAAATCGGCAAACCCGACGCGGAAGCCACCGATCTCATTGAGGTGGGACAGCGTGTTCGGCACATCGAACATGTTTTTGTCGCTGACGACCACGTTGATGATGATGTCGAGACTGATCGCGGCCCGGATCTCGCGAAGCCGCCGGCGTAATTTTTCGGTATCGGTGCCAAATCGGACTAGATCCGCCATTTCGGGGTTCAGCGAATCAACCGACAGGTGAAGTTCACCGAGACCGGCCGCCTCCAATTCGCGGTAGAACTCGGGCCCGCGGGTCAGGGCGTTGCTGATGCAATAAACTTGGTCGAACTTTGTTTTGGCGATTTGTACGAATTCCGGAAGATCGGTGTTGAGGGTGGGCTCGCCATAGCCGTTGAGCCAGCAAATCTCACCCGGCGGCAAGTTGTCGATGATCGCCCGAAATGTTTCGAGCGGCATGTGTTTGACGTCGAGTGTTTCCTTCGATTCCCGATAGGTACGGTTGCAACCGGCGCACTTGAGGTTGCAGTACGTCGTCGGTTCTATCTGGACCGACTTCAGTTTTTCGGGAAGCGGGCTGGGGTTCGACATGCATCGGCATCCGTCTCGGCCGCGAGAACCTGTTCGAGTAAGAAGCATTGTCGGCCCCTTGGCACCCGGGCGTCAACGATTCGCTTCCGCTCCGACCCGGGACAAATAGAGCCGAGGTGTCGACGGCGCCCAACAACCTCCGGCTGCCGGGGTAAATGTGCTAGGAAGGGCACTGCCGGATGG
>CAZTAK010000054.1:0-19174 GCA_964611585.1 uncultured Alphaproteobacteria bacterium | reverse complement strand
GCGGCAAGGCTCTCTTCGAGGGCGGTGTTCAAGGCGAATGTACCGTTGGCAGCGCCGACGGACACCTCGTTCTGCCGCAATCGGTCCGGAACAAAGGACGCGCTTCCCTCGTCATAGCGCAGCGTTCCGCCTGATTGGGAAAAGAGGTGAACGGCAGGCGACCAACCGCCCGACATACAGACGAGATCGCAATCGATCTTTCGTCGCGGTCCGGGACCCGCGCCGATGGGTGCCACCGACACGCTTGAGACCCGCTTCGTGCCCGCCGCCGAGACGACGGCGTGGCAGCCGAGGATCTCGATGCCGCGCGATCCTGCCGCCGCGGAAAGGGTCCCGCCCGGATCATCGCGGGCATCGACAATGGCGGCAACTTCGATTCCGGCGTCCTGCAAAGCGATTGCCGTATCGTAGGCACTGTCGTTGTTGGTTGCGATCACGGCGCGCTTGCCGGGTACGACGGCGAACCGGTTCACGTAGGTCAATGCCGCGTCGGCAAGCATGATTCCGGGCCGGTCGTTGTTTCCGAACACGAGCGGCCGTTCGATGGCGCCGGTCGCCAGAATCACACGCTTGGCACGAACCTTCCACAAGCGCTGGCGCGGCACATGCGTCGGCGCAACCAGCGCGAGTTGATCGGTCACACGCTCGACCATTGCCAGGTAGTTGTGATCGTAATAGCCGAACGCCGTGGTCCGGGTCAGTACACGAACCTCGGGCATGGCGGAGAGTTCCCGGATCATCGTTTCGACCCACTCGGCGGCGGCCGCACCGTCTATTTCGAGGGTGCGCCCGAGCAAAGATCCGCCGGCCTCGAAACCTTCGTCGGCGAGAAGGACCCGCGCGCCGGCGCGACCGGCGGCGAGCGCCGCCGCCAGCCCGGACGGCCCGGCGCCCACGACCAGCACGTCGCAATGGGCGCACACCTTGTCGTAGCGGTCGGGATCCCCTTCACGCGGCACCGTGCCGAGGCCTGCCGCGTGCCGGATGACTGATTCGTAGAGCGGCCAGAACGCCGCCGGCCACTTGAAGGTCTTGTAATAGAACCCGGCCGGAAGAAGAGACGATAGACGGTCGAACAGCGACAGAAAGTCCACGCGCACGTTCGGCCAGGCATGGACGGAGCGCGCGCTGAGTCCATCAAAGACTTCGACCATGGTGGCGCGCACATTGGGTTCGGTCCGCGCGCCCTCGTGAATTTGAACGATGGCGTTCGGTTCCTCGGCGCCAGCGCAGAGCACACCGCGCGGGCGGTGATACTTGAAACTGCGCGCCAGGATATCGACACCATTGGCCATCAGGGCGGAGGCGAGCGTGTCTCCGGCGCAGCCCTCGTAGGGACGGCCATCGAATTTGAATCTAAGCGGGCGTCCGCGGTCGATGCGCCCCCCTTCAGGCCGGCGGCGGATTTGCTCAACCATCGCCGGGCTCCTGCGGCGGAGCGGCCATCGGATCGCTGCGCGCGATCTCGTTGGTCGCCGTGTTACGCTCGACATTGAACCAGCGGCGGCACCCGTGGGCATGATTCCAACGCTCGCGGTGGGGCCCTTTCGGATTCGACTTCAGGTACAGATAGTCGGCCCACTCGGCATCGCTCAGCGCCGCCGGGTCGCGGGGCCGGGCAATATCGGCCTCGCCGCCATAGCGGAATTCCGTTTCCTCGCGCGGCCCGCACCAGGGGCAGGGGATCAACAGCATTGGGCCCTCAGTGCGCGACGGCGGCGGCGCCGTGCTCGTCGATCAAGGCGCCGGTGGTAAATCGTTCGAGCGAAAAAGGCGCATTGAGCGGGTGGGGTTCGCCGCGCGCAATGGTGTGGGCGAAAACCCAGCCCGACCCGGGAGTCGCTTTGAATCCGCCCGTACCCCAACCGCCATTGATGTAGAGACCGGCGACGGGCGTCAACCCGATGATCGGACTCGCATCGGGACAGATATCAACGATGCCGCCCCACTGGCGCATCATCTTGAGGCGGCTGAAGATCGGAAACAGATCCACCGCCGCACCCATCATGCCCTCGATGATATGCAGGCTGCCGCGTTGCGCATACGAGTTATAGGCGTCCATGCCCGCGCCCATGACGAGTTCGCCACGGTCCGACTGGCTGACGTAAACGTGCACGGTCCCGCTCATGACAACGGTATCGATCACCGGTCTGATGGGTTCGGAAACCAGGGCTTGCAGGGGATGGGTTTCGATGGGCAGGCGAAATCCCGCCATCGCGGCGAGAACGCTCGAGTGTCCGGCCACCGCGATGCCGATTTTCGGCGCTTTGATCGTCCCACGGGTCGTTTCGACGCCCGTGACCCGATCGCCCTCACGCAGGATCCCGATAACTTCGCAATTCTGAATGATATCGACGCCACGGGCATCGGCGGCGCGGGCGAGGCCCCAGGCGACGGCATCATGACGGGCGACGCCGCCCCGGCGCTGAAACGAGGCCCCCAGGACCGGATGGCGCGCCGTGGGCGAGGTATTCAGAATCGGCACCCTCGCCTTGATCTGCGCGGGCGTGAGGAATACCGAATCGATTCCGTTGAGGCGAATGGCAGCGACGCGCCTCGCGATCTCGCGAAGGTCGTGCTCGGTATGGGCCAGATTCATGACGCCGCGCTGGCTCGCCATCAGGTTGAAGTTCAGTTCGCGGGATAGCCCTTCGAATAGGTGCAACGACTTTTCATAGAGGTGCGCGCTTTCATCCCACAGGTAATTCGAGCGGATGATCGTCGTGTTGCGGCCCGTATTGCCACCGCCGAGCCAGCCCTTTTCGAGGACGGCTACATTCGAAAGGCCGTGTTCCTTCGCCAGATAATAGGCCGTGGCGAGCCCGTGGCCGCCGCCGCCAATGATGATGACCTCGTATTCCGGTTTCGGATCGGGACTACGCCAGACGCGCGGCCAATTGCGATGAAAGCTTCTGGCGTTACGGACGATGCTGAAGATCGAATACCGCTGCATAGGCTGTCCATTCTTGCCGCACCGATCGCCGAATTCCGGCGCACCTTGACCAGAACCGGTGCATCGCGTCCGCCAAACCCGCCTCGACCGAGGCGCGCGCCAAGGACCAGACACAGATTGAAGGCAATATCCTGCTGAATACTACCACCGATCGCAATCCGTGCCGCATCAAGCCGCTGGCAGGACTCGATCGTCTCTGCGAAGGGGGCATCGAACCAAGATTCGTTCGCTGGAGATACCCCCCGCGGCGCGGCGCCCGAGGGAATGATCCCTTGTCTTCGGCGTCGCCCTCTGTCCTCGGAAGGGCATTTGATCCTGGACAAAGAAACAAATCTCCTGGTGCGGCAAAAGGAAGCAGCCGCCCGGCGGCACGGCCTCGGGACCCACGGAAAGACGGCCCAGGGCTGCCCGCCGAAGTCGGCTCCGGACGTTGTTCGCTCTCGCGATGAGCGGTGGGAAATCGTTTTCGACGAAGTCCCGCTGCCGCCGGTCAGAACTGGATGCCGTTCGCGCAATCATCTCGCGCCAACAATCTCGCTTGGTCGAAATCCCAGATATAAGGCTGTACACTGGGTCGAACGACGAAGAACAGGCGGGGGGGCCGGAGCCGGTCGCAGTACCGGGTATCAGCGAACAGCAGCTTTAGAGGCGTAATCAGCAATGAATCTGGACGGAAACAGGCAGGATTTGGTAGTCGGCGTGATCGGCGCCGGCACCATGGGGCGAGGCATCGCCCAAGTGGCAGCAACCGGCGGCATGAGCGTGCTGCTTATGGACTCGCGCGAGGGTGCGGCGGCCGGGGCGAAGGATTTTATCGAGAAGATGCTCACGCGCTCGGCCGAGAAGGGCAACATTACCCAGGATGAGGCGAAATCCGCGGTGGACCGCGTCGAAGTCGTCAACGAATTGGGAGCATTCGCGCCCTGCCACGTCGTCACCGAGGCCATTGTCGAGAACCTGGCGGCCAAACGAGAGTTGCTTGCCGAGCTTGAGACCATCGTTGGCGATGACTGCATCCTCGCCACCAACACGTCCTCGCTTTCCGTGACAACCATTGCCGCGGAAACGAACCGGCCGGAGCGACTCGCCGGCATGCACTTCTTCAATCCGGTGCCGCTGATGAAGCTTGTCGAGATCATCGACGGCGAAGTGACGGCGCCATGGGTTGGAGAGGCCCTGACCGCCGTCGGAAAGCGGATGGGGCGGGTACCGGTTCGGGTCAAAGACGCGCCGGGATTTCTCGTCAACCAGGTCGGCCGCGGCTTTAATATCGAGGCCGCGCACCTCGCCAGCGAAGGGATCGCCGGTTTTGCCGATGTGGACCGCATCATGCGGGAGGCGGCCGGGTTTCGTATGGGTCCGTTCGAACTGATGGACCTGACGGCACTCGACGTGACCCACCCCGCGACCGAGTACATCTATGAGCAGTTCTATCACGAGCCCCGCTTCCGGCCGGCAACGCTGATGCGCAGCCGCATGGAAGGGGGAAAACTGGGGCGCAAGACGGAGCAAGGCTTCTACCCCTACAAGGACAAGAAGGCCGTTGTGCCACCGGAATCACCGGCGCCGGCGGACCGGCCCGAGAGCGTCTGGGTTTGCCCGGCCGAACCCACCGGTTACGCCGCCCTGACGGCGTTGCTAGAATCCCTTGATGCGCCGCTGGACACGGGCGACCGCCCGGGAGACAAGACCCTTTGTCTGGTCACGCCGCTCGGCGACGATGCGACCACCGCCGCGCTCGATAACGAGCTAGATCCGGCCCGGACGGTAGCCGTCGACACCCTGTTTGGCCTCGATAAGCGCCGCACCTGTATGACGACGCCGGTCGCGGATCCGGCGTTTCGGGACGCCGCGCATGGTCTTCTCGCCAGCGACGGCGTACCGGTAACGATTATCGGCGACAGTCCGGGATTTGTGGCCCAGCGCATTCTGGCAATGATCGTCAATATCGGCTGCTCTATTGCCCAGCTACGGACCGCCGTACCCGACGACATTGACAAAGCCGTCAAACTGGGGCTCGGCTATCCTCATGGACCGTTTGGGTTTGGCGATCTGCTTGGCCCCGATCGGATTTTGAAGATTATTGCGGCGATACATCGCCAATACGGCGATCCGCGCTATCGGCCCAGCCTTTGGTTGTCGCGCCGCGCGCGGCTTGGCGTGCCGCTAACGACACCCGACGCCCGTTGATCCGGGTTCGTCGATAGACTGAAATTACGACTGGAGAGGTTTGCCAAATGATTGACGCCTATATGTACGAAGGAACCCGCACGCCTTTTGGCCGCAACGCCGGCGCCCTCGCCCGGGTGCGGCCCGACGACCTGTTGGCCGGCGTCATCCGCGAAGTTGTCGCCCACAGTTCATTCAAATCGGAAGACGTAGAGGACGTCATCGTCGGCTGCGCCAGTCAGTCGGGCGAAGACAGCCGGTGCGTCGCACGCCACGCCGCGTTGCTCTCCGGTCTGCCGATTGAGGTCGGCGGAAGTGTTCTGCAACGCAACTGCGGCAGCGGCCTCAGCGCCATCATCAGCGCCGCCCACGCCGTTACCTGTGGTGAGGGCGATGTCATGGTGGCGGGCGGCGTCGAAAGCATGACGCGCGCGCCTTTCCTGCTTGGCAAGGCCGACGCCGCCTTTACCAAGAAAATTCAGGTGTTCGACTCGTCGATAGGAGCACGTTTTACCAATCCCAAACTGGAAGCGGAATTCGGTGACGACACTATGCCCGAGACCGCGGACAACCTTGCCCGCGACCATCAAATCAGCCGGGAAGATTCCGATGTTTTCGCCGCCGCTTCGCAGAGCAGATACGCCGCCGCAAAGAAGGACGGGTTTTTCGAGGGCGAAATCACGCCGGTAACCGTTCCGGGCGGGCGCAAGAACCCGGATGTCACGGTTGCCGAAGATGAACACCCCCGGCCCAACACCGATCTTGAAGGGCTCGGCAAGCTCCGTGCCCTCAATAAGGATGGCGTGACGACCGCGGGCAACGCCTCGGGCATCAACGATGGCGCCGTCGCCCTGATCATCGCCTCGCAGGCCGCGGGCGAGGCCGCCGGGTGCGAACCGATGGTGCGCATCCGGGCGACCGCCATAGCCGGCGTACCGCCGCGCACCATGGGCTTCGGTCCGGTTCCCGCCTCTCAGAAGGCGCTGGCGCGGGCGGGCCTCACACTCAACGACATGGACGTGATCGAGATCAACGAAGCCTTCGCGGCGCAGGTGTTGGCCTGTCTCAAGGGTCTGGGTGTTGCTGCCGATGACAGCCGGGTCAATCCGAATGGCGGCGCCATTGCCGTCGGCCATCCGCTCGGCGCGTCAGGCCCGCGTCTCGCCTTGACCGCAGCACGCCAGCTTGAGCGGACCGGCGGCCGTTACGCCCTCGTCTCCTTGTGCGTTGGCGTCGGCCAGGGCGTCGCCGCCGTGCTGGAACGCGCGTGAGCCGGGCGCATAGCGCCGGGAAAGGATGAGCGATGTCTGCGTTGGAGTCTGCCACGGCCACGGAAATTACGACGGTGACGCTCGCCCCGGGCGGATTCAAATGGGAAGATCCGTTGCTTCTCGATCTTCAACTCAGCGAAGAGGAGCGGCTGATCCGCGATACCGCACGGGATTTCGCCCAGGAAAAATTGCTGCCCCGGATCATTGAGTCCAACCGCAACGAAACCTTCGATCGCGCGGTCATGTATGAGATGGCGGAGCTCGGGTTCCTGGGTGCGCCTCTTCACGGTTACGGGTGTGCCGGCATCGGCTACGTCGCATTCGGTCTGGTCATGCGGGAGCTGGAGCGCGTCGATACGAGTTTCCGCTCCGCCGTCACGGTGCAGACCAACTTGTCGATGACCGCCATCTACGCCTATGGCACCGAAGAGCAGCGTCAAAAATTCTTGCCGAAAATGGCGGCCGGCGAACTGCTGGGATGTTTTGGACTAACCGAGCCGGATCACGGTTCCGACCCCGGCAGCATGAAAAGCCGGGCGCGCAAGGTTGACGGCGGCTACATCCTGACGGGAAACAAAATGTGGATCACCCACTCGCCGCTGGCCGACGTCCTGGTCGTCTGGGCCAAAGACGATGAGGGCAAGATCCGCGGCTTCCTCCTCGAGAGAGGGATGAAGGGATTGAGCACGCCGAAGATCAAGGGAAAGTTCTCCGTGCGCGCCTCGGTTACGGGCGAGATCGTCATGGACGAGGTCTTTGTGCCCGAAGAAAACCTGTTGCCCAACGCCTCCGGCTTGAAAGGGCCTTTCGGCTGTCTCAACAACGCCCGCTTCGGCATTTGCTGGGGCGCACTGGGTTCGGCAGAATTCTGCTGGAACACGGCGCGGCAGTACACCCTGGACCGCAAGCAGTTCGGCCGTCCGCTTGCCGCCAATCAGCTAATCCAGAAGAAGCTTGCGGACATGCAAACGGAAATTGCCATCGGTTTGCAGGCCTGCCTGCGGATCAGCCGGTTGCGTGATGAGGGTCTGGCGACGCCGGAGATGCTCTCACTCCTGAAACGCAATTCGGCCGGCAAGTCGCTTGAAGTCGCCCGCATGGCCCGTGACATGCTCGGTGCCAACGGCATTTCCGACGAATTTCACGTCATTCGCCACCTGCTGAATCTCGAAACCGTCAACACCCTCGAGGGCACCCACGACATCCACGCCCTGGTCTTGGGGCGTGCGCAGACCGGTTTGCAGGCGTTCACCGGTTGAGGTGGGCTGCAACATGGTCAGCCTCGCCCGGGCGTTGAACTA
This sequence comes from uncultured Alphaproteobacteria bacterium, assembly GCA_964611585.1. Classification (GTDB taxonomy): domain Bacteria; phylum Pseudomonadota; class Alphaproteobacteria; order SHVP01; family SHVP01; genus CAZTAK01. The sequence continues at coordinate 11,480 of CAZTAK010000054.1, read as the reverse complement.
ACCGGAGCACGCGCACGAACACGCGGAGCGCGCAGATACCGGGCTCGGCAACATCGGCAGTCATTAATACGGGCGCAACATTACGCTGAGCCTGTCCTGCCGCACTTGGGGCAAGAACAAATCAACCACAACCTGAAATGCCCGCAATTCCTCGGCTCCACTCAGCCCGTGCCCGTCATCGCTGGGGACAATCCCTGCAACGAGGATTCTTTCGGCGCCGCCCGGTTCCGATTCGACCGCCGCGGCGGTTGGCTTGCGCGCCCGGCAAGCGCGCTCTTGATGCAGCAACGCTCGAGACCTGACCGGTGACCGCCTCCCTGCGGCCGCTGCTTCGTCCCGAGTCGATCGCCATCCTCGGGGCCTCCACCAATCTCGAAAAACTCAATGGCCGGCCACTGAAGTTCCTGCTCAAGAAGGGATACAAAGGGCCGATCTATCCCGTGAACCCCAAGTACTCGGAGATCAGCGGCCTCACCTGCTATCCCACCGTCGAGGCGATTCCGGGCGCCGTCGATCTTGCCGTCGTCGCGGTGCCGGCCAAGCACGTCGCCGGAGCGATCAGCGAGCTCGGCAAAAAAAGGGTGCCCGCAGCGGTGGTGATCAGTTCGGGCTTTGCCGAGATCGGCGAAGAGGGGCGCGCGCTCGAACGGGAACTCGTCGAGGTCGCGCGGACTTGCGGCGTCCGCCTCCTTGGGCCCAACACGCTGGGCCTCATCAACACTTTCGAGAACGTCATGGCGTCGTTCAGCCAGTACGCCGACGGCGAGACGTTGGCGGGACCGGTCGGGTTCGTGTCCCAGTCCGGCGCTTTCGGCACGGCGATCGCGGCGCTGGCGCGCAATCGCGACCTGGGCCTTGGCTACTTCGTCGCGACCGGCAACGAGGCGGACGTGAATTTCGTGAGCGCCATGCGCGAGGTGCTGGCCGATCCCCGGATCGAGGTCGGTGCCGGCTATATCGAAGGCGTGCTGGACGGCGCCGGGCTGTTGGCTCTCGGCAAAAGCACCCTGGAGCAAGGCAAACCGCTCGTCGTGACCAAAGTCGGCCGCTCGAAAGCGGGCAGCCGTGCCGCCGCCTCGCACACCGGCTCGCTGGCAGGGGAAGACGCCGTATTCGAGGGCGTGACGCGCCAGGCCGGGATCATCCGCGCCCGCAACGAGGAGCATTTACTGGATCTGGTGGAAGCATTCAAATACTGCGGACTGCCTGATGGAAGGGGCCTCGGTCTAATCACCCAGTCAGGCGGGGCCGGAGTGCTCATGGCCGACCGGGCGGAGGAGCTCGGCCTCGGCGTGCCGGTCCTAAACGAGGCGACGCAACAGGCGCTGAAGAAAGTCATTCCGGAATTCGGCAGCGCTGGCAATCCTGTGGATATTACCGGGCAGTTTCTTGCTGACCCGGCGAGCCTGCTTCAAAGCATGATAATCATGCTGGCCGATCCGCAGATTCATGTCGGCGTCATCTGGTTCCAGTTGATGGAGGCACACGTCGACGTTCTGGTGGGCGTTATCGAAGAGATCAAGGCCAGAGCGACGAAACCCTTCGTGGTCTGCTGGGTCGCCGCTCCCGATCGCGCGATCAAGGCGCTACGAAAACGAGGCATTGCGGTCCTTCGCGGTGCGGAACCTGCGATCGATGCCGTCGCCGGCCTGATCCGTTATGCCGAATCCCGCCGATCGTGGCTGGCGGACACAAGGGCGCGTGCCGATATTCGCCTGCCCGCGTTCGACCTGCCGGCGGCGGGGGGACCCGTGCCGACGCTCGCCGCCGCAAGACTGCTGGAAGCTGGCGGTGTGTCCGTGGCGCGTACGGTGTTCGCCACGTCGCCGGAAGAGGCCATCAGCGGCGCCGAGACCCTCCATTATCCGGTCGCCCTAAAGATCGAATCCGCTGACATTCTGCACAAAACCGAGGCCGGGGGCGTTCGGACCGGACTCAAGGACGAGAACGCCGTGCGCGAAGCCTTCGCCGCGATCATGACGAAAGCCACCGCGTATCGGCCAGAGGCCAAGCTAGGCGGCGTGGTGGTTTCCGAAATGGTCACGGGCGACCTCGAACTCGTCATCGGCTTGCAGAACGATCCGGTATTCGGCGTCGTCATCATGGTCGGTTTCGGCGGGATTCTGGTCGAAGTGCTGGAGGACGTTGCCTTCGCCAAAGCGCCCGTAACGGCCCTGGAAGCCGACCGCATGCTCGAGGATTTGCGCGGGAGCGCCATCCTGGGCGGCGTGCGCGGCCGCCCAGCGATCAACCGCGACGCCCTGATCGAAATGATCTGCGCCGTTTCGCGATTCGGTGCCGCCGCCGGCGACCGTTTGAAGGAAGTGGACCTCAACCCGGTTCTGGTCGGCGCCGAGCGCGCCGTCGCCGTCGATTGGCTCGTGGTCCTGAACGAATAGAAAGACCGGTTGTTCCGCGCCGCCGGGCGGAAAAAATGGCAGGGACAGGATCAGGCGCGCCCGGCCACCGCCTCCAGATTATGGCCCAGATCCAGGGCTTGCAGGTTCTGTTCGTGGGAACGCGGAATGACCTCAAGCATGACTTCTTTCATTGCCGCGATATCAATCGCCACGAGTCGTGTCAGGGCGCCAAGCATCACCATGTTGGCGAACAGCACGTTGCCGAAATGCTCGCGGGCGAGCGCCCGGGACGGAATATTGACATGGCGATCGGGCGCTTCGTCATGCACCTCCTCCACCATTTCAGGATCGTAAAGCACCTTGCCGCTGCACAAATCGTAGAATTTCTTGTAGGCCGGTGCCGAAAAGGCGACGAAAATATCGGCGCTTTCGACCACCGGACTATCCACGTAGTCGGGCGAAATCACCAGTTGCGCCCGTACATAGCCGCCGCGGGTTTCGGTGCCGTGGCTCTTCAACATCGTTACCCGGTTGCCCTGGTTGATGGCGCACCGGCCGAGGATCAGGGCCATACGGATAACCCCCTGGCCGCCGAAGCCGCTGATCAGGATTTCGGTCCGGGACTTCGCCGATTGCGCCGCGCTCGACCCTTCAGCCACATTCATGCGCCTGCCCCCGCCGCAGCCAAATCGGCGCGGACCCGCGTGTTCAGGTCGCGCAATATCTTGGAGTATTCCGGGCGGCTGTTGGAGGCGTCATGCTTGATGCCGGTTTCCCAGACAAAATCCGCCGCTTTGCCATCGTCTGTCTTGCCCTTGGTGTGGTCGTAGATCCATTCCATGCTGACGAGGGGATCGCGGCTGCCGAGCGCCGAGGCGCCGAAATTCTCGACGCAGGGGAAACGGATATGGACAAACGAGAAGCCGTCGTTCTGCATCGCCAGCTTGACGATCTTTACGGTCTGGCGCCACTGCACCGCCGTGGTCTCGGCAACGAACGTGGCCCCCGCCGCGATCACCACATCGCACGGATCATAGGACTGCTCGACCATGCCGTAGGGGCTCGAATTGGTGACGTATCCAGCCGGCGTAGTGGGCGAGAACTGGCCTCCGGTCGATTCGTATCCCATGTTGTCTTCGCAAATCACGGTCACCCCGATATTGCGCCGGGCGGCATGAATCAGGTGCGAAGCGCCGATCGAAGCGGCATCGCCGTCCCCCACCACGAGAAGAATCTTCTTGTCGGGCCGCGCCACCTTCAGGCCGGTGGCCACCGCAAGCGCCCTGCCATGGGTGGCGCCGAAGTTGTCGCCGCCCCAGGTGGCAAAGGTCTGCCGGCCGACACAGCCGATGCCGGCGCCAAATATCACGTCTTCCTGCTTCAATTCCATTTCGTCGATGGCTTGCAGCAACCAGTTCTCGATCGAGCCGATTGCACAGCCCTGACAGGCCTTGGTCGGGATCAAGTCCGGCCTGAGGTACTTCTTCGCCAACATATTCATCATCGCACCTCTGTCCAGATGTAGGGCAATTCGGGCATCTTCTGGTGCCGGGCCACGCTTTCAAGGGCGGCGCCAACCTCGGCGACGGTGTGGAGTTCGCCACTTTTGCCCATGAAATGGGTTCGGCTCTTGTCCGGCGCGGCGCGCATCACCTCGCGGACCAGTTGGCCGTCGTAATTGAGTTCGCACACCAGGTAGGGAACGTCGCGCTCGAAGAGTTCGTCGGGAAACGGCCAGAGCGAGATCAGGCGCAGGAAACCGGCGCGGATCCCGCGACGGCGGGCTTCGCGCACCGCCGTCTTTACCGTACGTGAGGTCGCCCCGTAGGCCACCGCGACAACCTCCGCATCGTCCAGCCCGACCGCCTCATAGCGCAGGATCTGATCCTTGTGATGGCGGATTTTGTTGATCAGCCGGAAGGTCTGCGACCACTGCGCCTCCATGTCCTCGATATCGTAGCCTTCTTCGGTGTGGGTATAGGGCGACACGCAGACCCCGGTGCCCTCGCCGATGACGTTGGGCGGCACGTCGATGGCCGAAGAATCGGCCGGAAAAAACGGCATCTGTAGGTTGTGGCGGCGGGGCACCACTATGTCGCTCAATTCCGCGTAATCGCGCGGCAGAAACAGATCCTCGAACATGTCGGCGATCACCTGGTCAGTCAGGATGGTCACCACCGTGCGGAACCGTTCGGCCAGATTGAAGGCGTCAATGGTTAGCCAGAAGGTTTCCTGGACGCTGTTCGGTGACAGCACGATAGTCTCGATGTTGCCGCCATGGCTGCAATAGCGCGAGACGTAGAACTCTCCCTGCCCCGGCGCCCCGGTAATCCCGCTGACCGGACCGACCCGCATGGCGTCCACCACCACGATTGGAATCTCGTTGACGATCGCCCAGCCATAGGCATCGTGCATCAGCGTGTAACCAGGACCCGAGGTCGCCGTCATCGCCTTTTTGCCGCCGAGGCTTGCGCCCGCGCACATGTGCATGCCGGCCAATTCGTCCTCGGCCTGAATGTAGAAGCCATCGATCTGCGGCAGGCGTTTGGACATGTACTCGGCGATTTCGGTCGCGGGAGTGATCGGATAGCCCGCGAAAGCGCCTAGGCCCGCCGCCACAGCGCCTTCGGTCAAGGCGTAGGTGCCGGCCTCCAGCAGCCGGCGGCCTTCGCTATATGTCGCTTGCCACTCGACCCACGGGGCGACGAGTTCTTCGTGCACCGAATCTTCCGTCAACGTCATGGAATCTCCTTCTAACCCGCGTCGACCAGCTGCGCAGTTGCCTTCGCCGTCACTTCAAGGCAAAAATCCGGGCAGATCTGGTAACAGAGCATGCAGCCGAAACAGTTTTCCTCATGCGCCACGACGACCGGGAACCAACCAAGCTTGTTCGCTTCCTTGCGCCAAGCGAAGACATCGACCGGGCAGAGATTGATGCAGTACCCGCAGGCCTTGCAGGTCTCCTCGTTGAGGTCGATGTCCCAGACGCCGGCGTTCTTGGTGACGATGGTCTTTTCGGCTTTGAACAGGGGCATGTCGTACCAAATTGAAAAAGCGCCGCAGGTCACAGCGGCGCCGAGTCGCGCAACGCCTCCGATATGCCGGCTATCGGGGAACAATATCGATTATCGTGTTTCCGTGTCCAGTCGAGCGGCAAACCCGGCGCCAACTTTTGCCGGGGCGCCACGACGACCGGCAGGGTCGCGACCCAACCGAGGACCCGATTCTCGCCGGATGTGAGACCCTATTCCTAGTGAAACCCCGCCCGCGCGAATCTCTTGAATACACGCATAGAGTGCGATCGCCTTTCTGGCGTGGTCCCGGTTGACCCGGTTCAGCCGCAATTCGCTGCGGTGCGGCGACGATCATGTCGGGTTCTCCACTTCTTCACACTTCGCCCCGATACTGGAGTGCGCCGGCCACACCGGGCACGCGTTGATCGCTATTCCACCGATTTCGAAACGACCAGGATCAAACTCCACAAGCTGATCCGATTTGAGGGCCAAGAACCGAGGCTCTGGACCGACGAACCGAAGATCGGCGGCTGGCCGGTGGGCCATCCAGAATCTCCCCACCGCCGTGCCCATTATGAGCTGGCCCTCGAATTCTGCCGGCACCCGGCCGGCGCGGCACTCCACCGTGCGTCAGTGCGCCGCATGGCGCCGACGCTCCTTGCTGCTACCAATGTCAGCGTTGGAACGTGCCATTCGGGGATTCTGGAATTCCTGCTATCATCCTCGGGCCATGAGGGGATTTTCGACGATGTCGATACAATCGACGATGCCCTATCCGTTAGGCTGTATGTTTGAGTTTCTCGACATTGATATCGAACGCAGCATCACACTCCTGCCCGAGGAAATGCAGGCCGCCACGTTAAAGTGCCGCCTGTGCGACAAATTTCACACTTGCGATTTCAATGTAGAAAGCCGTTATTTCAATTGTCCAAATAGGGATTTGCTCGACCGGTTGGAGGTGATGTTGGCCTAGGAGCCCGAATGCCGGCCCCTCGCCGGCCGGTGCCGATTGACCAGTATCAATGCCCCCAGCAATTTTCACGATCATCACTTTTTCAATATTCCTGAGGGGATTCCGCGGCGCGTCTACCGGGGCGACCCTTGGCTCAAGGACAGAGGTAATGGGGCCCAAAGTCGCCGGGTCTAAGGAGAAAACCCGATCCACCAGGATCTATTGACGTCAATGGCGGAGGCCTGATTTCTTATGACGGTTGGAAGAAAGAACTGCGGCGGTTTCGGCAGCGGCAAGAGCGGGGCGAAAGAACCTGCGGGCGCCGTACCCCGTCATGACGCCTCCTACGAGATCGTTGCCCGCGAGGATTTTTCGGACGTCACCTATCTGTTGGAAGTCAATCATCCGATGATGGCCAAGGCTGCCAGGCCGGGTCAGTTCGTGATCGTGATCTCCCGCGAAGGCGGCGAGAGAATCCCCCTGACAATCGCCGATTTCGATACCGAACGCGGCACCATCACCCTGGTTATCCAGGTCGCCGGCAAGACGACCGCCGAAATGCAGAAGACATGCCAGGTCGGCACCTCGCTGCACTCCCTGGTCGGCCCGATGGGAGAGCCCTCCCATATCGGCGAAGGAGGCAAAGTGGTTTGTGTTGGCGGCGGCCTCGGGGTCGCCCCGGTTTTCCCCCAGGCCCGCGCCTTCAAACAGAGCGGCGCCTACGTTATCGGCGTCATCGGTTTCCGCAACAAAGACCTGGTGTTCTGGCGCGATAAGTTCGAGAGCGTCTGTGACGAATTCATCATCTGTTCCGACGACGGCTCGGCCGGCATCAAGGGGCTTGTCACCGATGGCATCAAGATGGCCGCCGCCAAGCATGATGATATCGACGAGGTGATCGCCATCGGGCCGCCAATCATGATGAAGGCGGCGGCGGAAACGACACGCGAATTAGGCATCAAGACCACGGTCAGCCTCAATCCCATCATGGTCGACGGCACCGGCATGTGCGGCGGCTGCCGGGTGCTGGTCGGCGACGAAACAAAATTCGCCTGCGTCGACGGGCCGGACTTCGACGGCCACCAGGTCAATTTCGACGATCTCATGAACCGGTTGACACGGTTCAAGTCCGATGAGGCGCTGGCGATGGAGAAGTGGACCGGTGAGACCGCCCCCTCAGCCGCGGCGAAAACGGCGGCCAAGAAACCGAAACGAAAAAGTCGCGCCGCGCGCGGCAAGATCGGTGCATAACGAGGTCCCATCAGGGACCGCACCAGTTATATAGACGCATAGAACGGACCACTCGGCCATGGCCAAGAAAACAATTCGCACCATTCCGCAGGAACGAACCGCGATCCCCGTACAGGCACCCGGGGATCGGGTACAGAACTTCGCCGAGGTGGCGCTCGGATATCTGCAGGAACATGCCCTCAACGAATGCGAACGCTGCCTGCTTTGCCCGGAACCGGCCTGCGTCAAGGCTTGTCCGGTTGCCATCGACATCCCCGGCTTCATCGAGCAGATCATCGCCGGCGAGTTCCATGCCGCCTACGAAACCCTGAGCGATGCCAATCTGCTGCCGGCAATCTGTGGCCGCGTCTGTCCGCAGGAAGACCAGTGCGAATTGGTCTGCCCGGTCGGCGACACCCTCGAACCGGTGGCGATCGGCCGGCTCGAACGGTGGATCGGCGACCTGGCGATCGAACAGGGCTGGAGCACCCAGCCTTACCGCGAGCCGAATGGATTCAAGATCGGCATCGTCGGTTCCGGTCCTGCCGGCATGGCCTGCGCCGCCGACCTCGCCAAGGTGGGCTGCGATGTCACCGTCTACGAGGCCCTGCACAAGGCTGGCGGCGTCCTGCGCTACGGGATTCCCGAATTCCGCCTCCCGAACGAGGTGATTGACGTCGAACTGGGCAACATCGAAAAGCTCGGCGTCAAGATCGAATGCAATACCCTGGTCGGCCGCCTTTTCACGATCGAGCAGATGGTCGATGAGATGGGCTTCGAGGCCGTCTTCGTCGGCACCGGAGCGGGCTCGCCGAAATGCATGGGCATACCGGGCGAATCGCTCAACGGCGTGCTCTCGGCCAACGAATTGCTGACCCGTTGCAACCTGATGAGCGCGGGCGAGTTTCCGAAATACGACACGCCGTTGCACCTGGGCAAAAAGGTCGCCATCATCGGTGCTGGCAATACCGCCATGGATGCGATGCGGGTTGCCCTTCGCCTGGGCGCCCAAAAGGTGTATTGCATCTACCGCCGCACCGAAGCGGAAGCCCCGGCGCGAGAAGAGGAAATTCACCACGCCCAAGAGGAAGACATCGACTTCCGCTGGCTGACCGCCCCGATCGAGATTCTCGATGACGGCGAGGGCAACGTCCGCGGCATGCGCTGCCTGGAGATGGAGCTGGGCGAACCCGACGATTCCGGCCGCCGCCGGCCGGTACCGATCGAAGGCAGCGAGTACGAGTTCGAGACCGACATGGTGGTTTATGCCATCGGCACCAATCCCAACCCGATCATCGGCCAGACCACCAAACTCAAGCTTAACCAATGGGGCTATATAGAGACCGACGAGAATCTCTCCACCTCGATGGCGGGGGTTTATGCCGGTGGCGATATCGTCACCGGTGCCGCCACGGTGATCCTCGCAATGGGCGCAGGCCGCAAGGCGGCGCGCTCGATCAAATCCTATTTGGGGATACGCGACACGGACATCGTCTACCTCCCCAAGCGCGACAGCGCCAGTGACGGCCCCAAACTATTCGGTATCGATCTTGAGGAAAAAAACTTCGTGCGCTTGAGAAGCGCCTGAGCGCGACGGACCCACCCCCGGAAATTAGCCCGACAATGGATACGGTAGAAATGGAAACGGCACTAAAGACCGATTTGTTGCCCGACGAAGACGGCAACGGCGCTTCCGCTCCGGTGGCAAAAACCGTCCGGACACTGGACGAACATATTGTCGAAATCGTCAGCGATTCGGGAGAAGGGGCGCAGAAATGCGGCCAATCGTTCGCCGCAATCGCCGCCCGCAAGGGCAACGGCATCTGGACGGTCGAAATCATTCCAGCCGAAATCCAACCCCCGGCACGCAGCATCGAGGGAGCCAGCGGCAACCGCATCCGGGTCGGCACCAGTCACGTCACCAACGGCGGCGATCAAACCGACCTTGTCGTTGCCTTCAACGAGCAAGTCCTGTTGGGCCGGGTCCGCGCCGGTGAACTGAAACACGGCAGCACCATTCTGCTCGAAAACAAATGGCGCAACGACCGCGATCCGGCAATCGTCGGGTCCTATATTCAGGCCTATGACGACCTGCTGGCACAAGGCTATCAGGTTTATGAAATCCCGATGGAAGAGGAATGCCTCCACCTGGTTGTGGACCCCACGCGCGGAAAGAACATGTTTGTGCTCGGCTTACTGTGCAATATCTACAGCTTCGAGCCGGAGATGGCGCACAAGCAGATCGCCTTCATCTTCGCCACCAAAAGCGATGCCGTCGTCAAGGCCAATGTCGAACTGATGGATGCCGGCTACGCCTGGGCCGAAGCCAACCTCGACTTCAAATACGACATCCCGGCAGTCAAATCGACCGAGCCCCAGATCGTCATCAACGGCAATTCCGCCCTGGCGCTCGGCGTGCTGGCGTCGGGCATGCAGGTCTGTGCGATGTACCCGATCACCCCGGCGACCTCCGCCTCGCATTACCTGAGCGACATCTTCGAGAAAGTCGGCGGCATCGTCCACCAGGCCGAGGACGAGATCGCGGCCTGCGCCTTTGCCATCGGCGCCTCCTATTCCGGCAAGTGCGCCCTCACCATCACCTCCGGCCCCGGCCTGTCCTTGAAACAGGAAGCCATCGGCCTGGCAATAATGGCGGAAATCCCGCTGGTGGTGGTCGACGTGCAGCGCGGCGGTCCGAGCACCGGTCAGCCAACCAAGGGCGAACAGGGCGATCTGCTGTTCGCTTGCTTCGGTGGCCATGGCGATGCCCCCAAAGTGGTAATGGCCGCCTCCAGCATCGAAGACTGTTTCTATTCGGTGATCACCGCCCGCAAGATCGCCGAGACCTTCAACACCGTCGTCTTGCTTCTGACCGATGCCAATCTGGCGACCGCGCAGCAGCCCTTCCGCCGGCCGGAGTTTTCAGCGGACTGGGTCGCCCCGCCGTTCGACCAGAGCGCCGTGGCAGAAAGCGCCCGGCCCTACGACTGGGACGAAACCACCGGAATCGCCCAGCGCTTCATTCCCGGCCAGCCCAATGGAATGCACTGCCTGACCGGGCTGGCCCATGACCGCAACAGCAATGTCGCTTACGACCCGTTGATCAATCAGGAGGGGATGCGCCAACGCAGCTTGAAACTGGCCACCCTGCAAAAGACGCTGACCCCGCCGACGGTTTTCGGCGACAGCGAGGGTGACCTGCTGATCATCGGTTGGGGCAGTACCAAAGGGGCGATCGAAGAGGCGGTCACGCGGTTACGCAATGACGGCCACAAGGTTTCGTCCATGCACCTCACCTTCCTGCAACCTTTGCCGTCCGGCATCAAAGAAATCATGCAAGGCTTCAAGAAGGTGATGACGATCGAGAACAGCTGGTCGGACAGCCCCGAAAGCGAGATCATCGACGAAGATAACCGCCGCTATTCCCAACTCGCCTGGCTGCTGCGCGCCCGCTACCTGACCGATATCGACTGCTGGAGCGAGGTCAAGGGAGCCCCGATGAAACCGTCGACCATCGCCAAAGTGGTCGGCGAGAAACTGCGCTAAGCGCGTACGAAGAAAGATGGCCGATATGCCAACACCCGTTACCGAACGCTTGCTGAAGTCAAATGAAGAAAACTTCACGATCGACGATTTCATGTCCGGCGTGCCGCGCTGGTGTACCGGTTGCGGCAACAACGCGATCCTGACCGTGCTGCAACGCCTGTGCCGGGACGAAGAGTTGATGCCGGAGGAAACTGTGTTCGTTTCCGGCATCGGCTGTTCCAGCCGCTTCCCGCACTATATGAACACCTACGGTTTCCACGGCCTGCATGGCCGCGCCCTGCCGATTGCCGAGGGTGTGAAGATGGCTCGGCCGGACCTCAACGTCTTCGTCAATACCGGCGACGGCGATTGTTGTTCCATCGGCACGGCCCATTGGAT
>CAZTAK010000053.1:0-19653 GCA_964611585.1 uncultured Alphaproteobacteria bacterium | reverse complement strand
GGCTTGAAGAACAACGGCGATGCCCAGGTGTTGTCGATCAGAACTTTCGCACCTTTTTCGTGCGCCGCGGCGGCGATCGCGGGAAGGTCTTGCACTTCGAAGGTGAGCGAACCGGGCGATTCGGTAAACACGACCGTCGTGTTGTCGCGCATGAGTTCGCCGATAGCGCCGCCGATCATCGGGTCGTAGTAGGTCACCTCGACGCCGAAGTCCGTGAGAACTTCGTCGCACAGCCGGCGCGTCGGGGTGTAGATCGAGTCGGTCACCAGCATATGTTCGTCAGACTTGGAAAACGCCAGCAGCGCCCCTGCAATCGCGGCCAATCCGGACGGAAAGGACATGCAGCCCGCCGCCCCTTCCAGCTCCGCCACGGCGTCTTCGAAGGCATAGCTCGTGGGCGTGCCGGCGCGGCCATAGATCATGGTGCGCTCGTCCTTGTCGCGCCGCCGCTGCCAATCCTCGACACTGTCCACCAGCACGGTCGAGACGTGATAGACTGGCGGATTGACGGCGCCTTTGAAGGCTTTCGGGTTGCGCCCCGCTTCGACGATTTTTGTGTCTTCTTTCATGGCGCGCACTATGGCATTGCCGCCGGGCAGACGCTAGCGGGGGGGGGTCGGAGTCCGGCGAAAAAGATCGCTGATCTTCAGGTCTCGACCGGCGTATCCGTGCGCCCGCCCCATTCGGTCCACGAGCCGTCGTAGACGGCGACATCCTTGCGCCCGGTCAGTTCGAGTCCGAGCGCCAGGATGCACGCGGTGATGCCCGAGCCGCAGGTCGTGATGATGGGCGTGCCGTCGCGCACCCGCGCGGCGGCGAAGGTTGCGCGCAACGAATCCGCATCGCGCACCGTCTGCGTTTCCGGGTCCAGCAGGTCGCCAAAGGGGAGCGACAGGCTGCCCGGGATGTGGCCGGAGCGCACGCCCGCGCGTGTTTCCGGATCGCTGCCGTTGAAGCGTCCGGCCCCGCGTGCATCCAGAACCTGTTCGCCGCCGCTCTCGACGGTGGCGCGAACCCGGTCGAGGCCGGCGATCATTTCGGGCCGCAGGCGGGTTTCGAACGTCTCGGGTTGCGGCCTCCGCGTTTCTGATTCGAGCGCGCCTGCGGCCGCGGTCCAGGCGGGCAGTCCGCCGTCGAGCACCGCCACGGCGTCGTGGCCGAAGACCCTGAACGTCCACCACACCCGCGCCGCCGATTGCAGGCCGATGCCGTCATAGACGACGATCCTGTGCCCGTTGCCGATGCCGAGCGCGCCGGCGGCCGTGCCGAACTCGTCGGCGGTCGGGATCATGTGCGGCAGGGTGCTCGTCCTGTCGGCGATTTCATCGATGTCGAAGAACTGCGCGCCGGGAATATGGCCGGCCGCAAACTCGGCCTTCGAGTCACGGTTCTGCACCGGCGGGTACCACGATCCGTCGAGAACACGCACGTCGCCGCCCGAGAGGTTCGCGGCGAGCCAGCCGGCACTAACGAGCGGGCCGAAGATCATGGGGTGCTCCCGATTCTATTCGAACTCGATCGACACACGGCGGTTCTGGCGGCCCTTCTTTTCAATTTTACGCACCCGCAGGCGTCCGATTTCACCGGTGCGCAGCACATGCGTACCGCCGCAAGGCTGAAGATCGATCGAATCGCCGATTCGCAACAGCCGCACCCGGCCCGTGCCCGCGGGCGGCTTGACCGACAGAGTCTTGACCAGGTCCGGCTGGGCGGCCGCCAGCTCCTCGTCGGTAATCCATTCCTCGGTAACCGGGTGATCCGCTTCGACCAGGGCGTTCAGTTCGCTGGTGACGGTTTCCTTGTCGAGAATCGCCTCGGGAATGTCGAAATCGAGCCGGCCCTTGCCGTCGCCGACCTGGCCGCCGGTCACCGGATAGGGCGCCACCGCCGACAACAGGTGCATCGCCGTGTGCATTCGCATCAGCCGGAACCGCCGGTCCCAGTCGATCTCGGCGGTAACCGTGGTGCCCACCGGCGGAGCGGCGGCGCCATCTTCGAGCACATGAACGACTTGTCCGGGCGCGGTTCCCTTGCGGGTGTCGGTGACGTGTGCCGCGCCCTCGGCCCAAACCAGCCGGCCGGTGTCGCCGGGCTGGCCGCCGCCCGCGGCGTAGAACACCGTGCGGTCGAGTTCGACCGCGCCCTCGGCGGCCGCGGTTACCGTGGCCTCGCAGGATTTGAGGTAAGCGTCATTGGCGTACAGGTTTTCGGTCATCGGTTCAGTCCAGCCAGTTGGGCACCGGCAGGTCCTTTTCGCGCAGAAATTCGGGATTGAACATCTTGCTTTGATAGCGCGTGCCGAAGTCGCACAACAGCGTCACGATGGTGTGGCCGCGGCCGAGGTCCTTGGCGAGGCGAAGCGCACCGGCGATGTTGATGCCGCTCGATCCGCCCAGCACCAGCCCATCGTACTCGATCATGTCGAACACGAGCGGCAGGGCCTCGGCGTCGGAGATCTGGTAGGCGTCGTCCACCGGCGCCCCTTCGAGGTTGCGGGTCACGCGCCCTTGGCCGATGCCCTCGGTGATCGAGTCCCCCTCGGACCTGAGTTCACCGTGCTTGTAATAGTGATAGAGCGCGGCCCCCATCGGATCGGCGAGCACGATGCGGATGTCGCGACGCTGTTCTTTGAGATAACTGCCGATGCCGGCCAGCGAACCGCCGGTGCCGACTGAACAGACGAAGGCGTCCACCTTGCCGCCGGATTGTTCCCAGATTTCCGGTCCCGTGGTCTCGTAGTGCGCTCGCCGGTTGGCGACGTTGTCGAACTGGTTGGCCCAGATCGCGCCATTCGGTTCGGTCGTGTTGAGCTCCTCGGCGATGCGCCCCGACAATTTGACGTAGTTGTTCTCGTCCTTGTAGGGGACGGCGGGAACGGCGCGCACGTCGGCGCCGCACAGCGCCAGCATGTCCATTTTTTCTTGGCTCTGGGTCTCGGGAATCACGATCACCGAGCGGAACCCCATCGCGTTGCCGACCAGGGCGAGGCCGATCCCGGTATTGCCGGCGGTTCCCTCGACGATGATGCCGCCCGGGCGCAACAGGCCGCGGTCGAGCGCATCGCGGATGATGTATAGCGCCGCCCGGTCCTTGACCGAGCCGCCCGGGTTCAAGAATTCCGCCTTGCCCAGGATTTCACAGCCGGTCATGTCCGAAAGGCGCGAAAGCCGGATCATCGGTGTATTTCCGATGGTTTCGACGAGGCCGTTGCGTATATCCATGGGCGGTTCCGGGAGGGCAGGGGGAAGGGCGGTCTTGCGGGCACCCGCTGGCGCGTCCCGGGGGGGCATAGCATACCGCGGCGGGGCCATCAATTTCCGGCCCTGAACATTTCCGCCATTCTCCGACCCCGGAGGCGGTTGGATTCCGATAAGATGACGCCAAGTCTTCAATTTGGGACGTTCTAAACGACGCCTTTACTCTCCCTCGTCTAAATCAATTACGGGGGAGGGGCTTGGTGTCCCGCCCGCGTACGGCAGGGGCCGGGACAGTTGGGGCCATCCGGAGGCACCCCGGCCCCTCGAGCCCGGTTCGCGTTATTGTTGGGGTCCAATAACGACGGAAGCGAGCACGAATACCAGAGGTGCGCGGCGCGGCGGTTGGTCAATTCGGCGTGCGCACAGCTTTCGGCGCCGCATGCTTTTTCTCGGCCTGTTCATTGCCGCGTTTTGGGTGACCGCGCTGGGCCTGTGGGACTGGCGGAGTCTTGTGGCGGTGGAAGGGGAAGCCGGGGCGAGCCTCCGTGCCACCGCCGCACAGGCCATCGTGCCAATCGACAATTTCTTGTACGAGATCATGGCACTATTGCAGGCCGAGACAGACCGTCCCTCCAGTGGCGAAGGCGAAATCGTCCACCTCCGATTTATTACCAGCAGCAACCCGCAGATTGAATCGTTGGTGGTACAAGGGCTGAACGAGGCGCAGACCCGATCGTGGGGTCGGGGGTCCAGATCCCCGAGGACATGTTCCGCGCCGCCGTGGACGTCTGGGCCGAGACGGGTACTCCGGTTTTGACCCTACCCTTCGAATTGAACGGCAAATGGTATGCCGGCTTGGTCTATGCAGCGGCGGCGGTCGGGGACAGTCCGCGGCGCGTGGTGGGGATCGTATTTTCGATCGCCCCGTTCTTGAGTTGGTGGGATCGGCTCGATCTGCCCGAGGTCTCCCGCGTGCTGCTGATGTGGCCCGGCGGCGAGGTATGGCTTGAATGGACCGAGGATCCGACGGTTTCATGCGGAGCCGAGTTGGGCCGCGTCCTGGCTGGCGAGATCGCCCGTGAGTTGACGCCACGCGGGCTCCTGTCCGAGGTCCGGTCGGCCGATGGCGAAACTCGCGCTCTTGCGGCGTGGATGAGGCTTGAACGCTATTCTCTGGTTCTTGCGGTCGGTTCTTTCCGCGATCATGTCGTTTCGGTTTGGCGCACCCGCAATATCAAGCCGTTTCTGTTTGCGACTTTGCCCGCGGCGTTAGCAATCTTCGTGGTGTTTGTATTTGGCCGTTCGATCGTCCGGGCAAGCCGCCGCCGCGAAGACACCGTCAAGGCATTGGCGCAAAGCGAGGCGCGGTTTTGCGGCTTCGCCGAAACGGCGTCAGACTGGCTTTGGGAAAAGGATGCCGACCTGCGCCTGACCTACCTGTCCGATCGATCCGCTTGGGACAATCGGCCCTACGATGCTGCAACCGCGATCGGCCGCCGGTGCGAAGAAATCATGAGTGGTGCCGGCAACGAAGACACGTTTGCCCAGTACGAAGCGGCAACAACGGCGCGGGAAGCGTTCCGCATGATCACCTTTCGGGCGGTAATTCCGGGAATGGGCAGCCGCGATCTTCAGATCTCTGGTTCGCCCATATTTTCGAGCGACGGCCGGTTTTTGGGCTGCCTCGGCACCGGAACCGACATCACCGCTCAAATCGAAGCGGAGGCGCGGGCGCAAACGGCGCGCGACCAATTGAATGATGCCATCGAGGCGTTGTGCGACGGGTTTGTGTTGTTTGATTCTGATTCGCGACTCGTTCTTGCCAATAACAGCTATCGTAAGATGTTTTCGGAGATCGAACCGATAATTCAGTCCGGCACCAGTTATCGCGAAATTGTCGATGCCCATCGACGGACCGGCGCAGGCTATCGCGAAATTATCGATACCCATCAACAAACTGATAACGCGCTGGAAAGCCCGTTGCAGCGGGACACGGCCGAGAACGACTAGTTGGCGTTGCGCGCGATTCGATAGCGTCCGGATTCGAACTTGCCGAACCGTGCCGACACCTCGGGATGGTGAACCGGTGCAGGGTCAGGCTCGGCCTCCAAGTTTCGTTCCTCGACATAAGTGGTGTGGTGTTGTCCGTCGACCAAAACGTGGTACCAGGGGTCGTCCTTGGGCGGGCACGAGCGCGCCATTGCAGCGTACCACTCATCGCTTAGGTTGAAGTCCGGATCGATGTCGAAAATTGCGCCGCGATAGCCAAACAAGCGGTGGCGGATGATTTCGCCCGGCTGAAATATGGCGTGCTTTATCGGATGTGTGGCGCTGCCGTCTTCGCGCAATGTACATCGCGCAGCGAATTCGCCTATTGTGGGCGCGGTGGCATGACTGGACAAGGGATAAGAAATGGACCTAAAGATTACAACCCGGCAACTGGTCGAGGAAGCAGAGCGTGAAATCGAAACCGTAAGCGCGGCGGATGCCATTACCCGCCTCGGCGACAGCGCTGTGACGGTCGTGGATTTGCGGGATATCCGCGAGCTCTATCGTGAGGGCAAGGTGCCGGGCGCGGTCCACGCGCCGCGTGGGATGCTGGAATTTTGGGTCGATCCCGAAAGCCCTTACCATCGGGATATTTTTGCCACAGGTAACGCGTTCCTGTTCTATTGCCAGAGCGGATTGCGCTCGGCGTTGGCGACAAAAACGGTCAAGGACATGGGCCTCGCGCCGATCGCTCATATCGGCGGTGGCTTCCGCGCTTGGGTCGACGTGGGCGGCCCGGTCAAAACGGTCGAACCCAAGAAGCCAAAACAGAAAAACAAGTAAAGGCGGCACCTTGGCCGCCGTCTGCCCGGGTACCGCTCTAATCTGCGGCGGCGCTGAAATCGCGCGCGTCGCGGACCAACCGGGCGGCCGCTGCGCCGGCCAACCTCCCTTGCGTCACCGCCGTGAACAGCCCCGCCGCCGCAATGTAGCCCCAGTCGGACGGACCCGAGATCGAGCGCGCCGTGCCGCCGCCCGCGAACAAGTTGGGGAGCATTGAGCCGTCACTCCGGCACACCCGCGCCTCGCCGTCGATCACCAGGCCGCCCTGGGTGTGGAACAGCGCCCCGCACACGCGAATTGCGTACCACGGCGGGCCGTCGAGGGCCTTGCTGAGCGTGAAATCGCGCCCGAACGGATCACGCACTTCGCCGCGCTGCATAACGACACTTGCGGCGACGGTTTCTTCGAGGGCGCCTACCGGAATTGTTGCGCCTTCCGCAAGTGCGGCCAATGAGCCCGCCTCGCGCACGGCGCCGACTTGCAGCGCCTCCTCGTATTCCTCGTAACGCAACACGAATTCATGGCGCGCGCGGTCGTAGATGAACCAGGCGATGTGGCCCGGCTGCGCAGTCACCTTGCGGCCCATACCGGAAATGTCGGTGCTTTCGTCGGCAAAACGCACGCCGTCATTGTTGACGATTATGCCGCCGCGCAAAATGATGTTGTAGTGCACCAGCACCCGGTGCGGTTCGGCGAGCGCGCCGAGGCCCTGAAACGCGCTCATGTCTGCCGCCGCCGCGCCCAGTTCCAGGCCCCACTGGATGCCTTCGCCCTGGTTGCCTTCATGGCCGTGATAGAGGGCGTCCGCCATCCCGGGGATGTATTGCCGCACCATGTCCGGGTTGCCGCCAAAGCCGCAGGTGGCGAGGACCAAGGCATCGCAGCCGACGGTCTTGCGGGCGCCGTCGGGACGGACGTATGCGACGCCACGGACCTGCCCGGTCGCGTCGGCGTAGACGTCAACGACGTGAGCATCGGTCAACAGGTTGGCGCTTGCCCGCGCCGTGGCATCCTCGAGGCAGGTTATCAGTTCCCTGCCGGTCTTGGTCGGCACGGTATGAATTCTCGGCCGTGAATGGCCCAGCATCGCGCCCCAGTCGGGGTCAAGCGCCAGCGGAATTTGGTGCCGTTCCACCAACCAGTCGACGGTCGGTCCGGAGGCATCGGCGAACAGGCGCGCAAGCGGCGCATCGGTTTCACCGCGCGCGAGCGCGACGATGTCGTTGGCGAAGATCTCGCCCGAATCCTCGATACCGTGTTGGCGTTGCGAGTCGGTTCCGGCGGCGGCAATATTTCCCTGGCTCATGGCGGTCGAACCGGAGGGTTGCGCATCGCGTTCCAGAATCAGGACATCAGCGCCGACGTCGCGCGCCGCCAGCGCCGCCGTCAGGCCGCACGCGCCGGCGCCCACGATAATAACGGGGACATGCACGTCGAACGAAATTCCATCGGTAGAGAGAACGGGCATGACGGCAGCGTACACGGGACCATGCCGCGAACGCCAACTTCGAATTACCGGCGCCGCGCCGGTTGATCGATCGTCACGGGTGCGGCTTGGCCGTTACAGCACCGCGCGTGTTACATCGAACCCGTCTTCAAGAGCGGCAACGGCGATTTCGGCGCAGGCAAGGGCGTCGGACGCTGCGTTGTGGTGGTCGAGTTCGATAGCAAGATGCCGGCACACGTCCGGCAGTTTGGCCGGATAGAGATCCCACGCCGCGCGCGCCACTTTGACCGTACACAGGTAAGGTTTTGCAGGCGCGCGCAAGCCGTGGGCGCTGCAGCACGCTCGCAACACGCCGCGGTCGAAGCTCGCGCTGTGGGCGGCGATAAAATCCACCTCGGCGAAATGCGTCTTCAGGTCAGGCCACAGCGCCTTGAAGTCGGGCTCGCCGGCGACATCGTTCCAGGTGATGCCGTGCAGCCACGAAAACGCGAATTCCGATCGCGGCGGGCGAATCAGGTAGTCCGCGGTCTCGATGATCTTGCCGCCGACGATATGCGCTAGTCCAAACGCGCAGGCACTGTCGCGGCCGTAATCGGCGGTCTCGAAATCGATGGCGAGAATTTCCAGCGGCCGGGTGCTGGATGTTCGCCGCGTGCGCCGTGCCCGAGGGCCCTCGGTCTTGCGGGTCCGCGGGAGCGGGACTTTGGCTTTTGCGCCCCGCCGCCCTTGTTCCGCCATGACTAGTCGTTCCGCACCAATTTGGCCGCACTGAGGCCCGCGAGGCGCCCCAGCGTCACTGCCGTCAGCAAACCGTTGCCCGACAGATAGCCCCAGCGCGAGGGGCCCGACAGCCCGCGCGCCGCACCCCCGCCCGCGAACAAATTAGGAAGCAGCGTGCCGTCCGCGCGCACGACACGCGCGTTTCCATCGACCACCAGCCCGCCCTGGGTGTGAAACAATGCACCCGTGACCCGCACCGCGTAGTAGGGCGGTTCCAGCGGTTCGGCCTTGGTGAAATCGCGGCCCAGCGGGTCAGTCATCTTGCCGGCGTGCATGAGGGCGACGTCGGCGAAGGTCTTTCTCAGGGCATCGAGCGGCAGGCCGGTGACTTCGGCGATACCTTCGATGGTGTTGGCGGTTTTCATCGCTCCCATTTCGAGGCCGTCGCGATAGTCCATGAACTGGAGACCGATCCTGTGCGCGCCCTTGTCGTAGATCGTCCAGGCGACGTGATCGGTTTGGGCGATCACCTCGACCGCCTGCTCCGAATAGCCGCGGACTTCGTCCGCAAACCGCTTGCCCTCGAGGTTCACCTGAAATCCACCCTCGGTCATCACTCCCCAAAACAACAGCGTGCCATGCGGGTGGGTGACGGCGCCGTGGCCCTGATAGCCGCCCATGTCGGCCACCGCCCCGCCGAGTTCGATGCCCCAGGTTACGGCATCACCCTTGTTGCCGGTGTGGCCGAAATAGATTGCATCCGCCATTTCGGGAACGTGTTGGCGCACCATGTCGGGGTTGCCGCCATAGCCATTGCAGGCCAGCACCAGGGCATCGCAGCCGATTTCTTCCGTGGTGCCGCCGGGCCGCGTGATGCGCACTCCGGCCACGCGCTCGTCATCGCCGGCGAACAGATCGGTGACGTGTGCCGATGTGGCGATATCAATTTGTGCGTGCCCTGCCGCCTCCAGCAACGCCGCCATCAGTTCGCCGCCGGCGCGGTTGGGGGTCGAATGCATGCGATAGACCGAATGCCCCGGATACAGAAACCCGGTGACCAGTGACAAGGGCACCTGTTGTTCGTCCGCCAACCAGTCGACCGTTGGGCCCGAGGCGCAGGCGACGGTCAACGCCATGTCGGGATCGGTCTGATTCTTCGCCTTGGCGATCAAGTCGGCGGCGAATTTCTCCGGCGAGTCTTCGACGCCCGCGGCGTCCTGCAATTTCGTCGCCGCCGCCGGAATGAGCGCGGTCGAGAGCGTCGTGCTGCCGGTCGGTGTTTCGTCGCGTTCGAGCACCAGCACCTCGGCGCCCCGTTCGGCCGCCGACAGCGCCGCGCACAGGCCGCAGGCGCCGGCGCCGATCACCAGCACGGGCACCTCAATTCCGAAATTACGTCCGTCCGCTGAGAGAATTGCCATTGTTTTGATACCCCTAACGGGCATTGTCGCGGTCCAGGGGGAACCGCTCGCGCCCCGGCCTCAAGAACCTATTCAATTGGTGGCGCCGAACACCATGACCCGGCCGACGTTGCCGAAGTCGCCTGCCTTGAGTTCGGTGCGTCGGACCGGATTGGATAGTCCACTCGGAGTTTCGGTCACGAACGCATTCTCGCGCCGGAACCCAGCATCGATCGCAAGCGGCACGAAGTCCAGATCGTGCATCGGGCCGATGAAGGGTTCGTTGTTGTAATAGGTGTCCCAGTCGGACACGGCGGAATCGTAGGGGTCGAGTTCTTTCCAGTCGAGCCCGTCGACGTGCAGCACCAGCCCGCCCGGGCTGAGCAGGCGCTTGCATTCGGCTAGGATTCACGGCAGTGCCCGCCGTGAGATCTCGTGAATGACGATCTGCGACAGGATCAGGTCGAAGAACCCGTCGGGCAAATCCGTCGCCTCGGCATTCTGCTGCGAGAAATGCACCCGTTTGCCCAACGCCTCGGCGCGGGCATGGACATAGCGCAGCATCGGCGCGGCGACGTCGTGGGTCGCCTCGGTAAGCATGGCGTGGCGGAATTGGCGCGACATGGCAGTCCCTCTCAGCGAAATCTTCCCGCAGTGTGACGGCGCGCCGCCGGGCGCGCAAGCCGTGCCTTCCAGGGCGCGGCAATCCGGTCTATCGTCGTCCAACCCGGGGAGGGGTCATGGCCGAATTTCGAGTCCCGCATATCGTATTGCCGGAGTACATCTCGTTGTGGGCGCGCGCGCACCCGAATAAGCCCGCCGTCGCGTGCGGTGGCGAGCAGCTTTCGTGGGGGCAATTCAGCGCCGCGGTGGACGGCGTGGCGGCGGGTCTTGCCGCGCGCGGCGTGGCGCCCGGCGATTGCGTGGCGATCCTTGCCGCCAATTCTCTCGACACGATTGTCGCCTATTGGGGGACCTTGCGCGCAGGCGCCGTGGTTGCGTCCCTTTCGACGATGCTGCGCGCCGATGCCCTGATCCGCATGATCCGCGATTCAAGCGCACGCGTGGTGATCGCGGGCGGCGTCGATCCCGTTCCCTGCGCCGAATTGCGCGCGGCGGTGTCCGACATTCCGGCCGCCAACTGGATCGCACTCGGTGCTTGCCTGCCGGACTGGGCGGCATTCGGCGATCTCGCTGCCGATCCGGCGGATCTCTTTCCGGCCGCCGCTATCGACGCCGAAAGCGTCTGCAATATTATTTACTCCTCCGGCACCACCGGTTTGCCGAAGGGCATCGTCCACACCCACGCCTGCCGCACCGCCAGCGCCTATCTGCTGGGGATGGAACAGCGCTTCGACTCGCGCTGCATCACGCTCGGCACCACCGCGCTCTATTCCAACACCGGCTGGTCGCTGATGATCATGACCTTCCTGGTCGGCGGCACCTTCATGCTGATGCCGAAATATGACGCGCGCGCCTGGCTCGAAATTGTCGCCGCCGAACGGGTCTCGCACACGCTCATGGTGCCGGTCCAGTTCCGCACCATTCTCGACGAGCCCGATTTCGCCGCCGCCGATACGTCCTCGCTGAAAATGATTTGTACCGTTGGTTCCAGCATGCCGATCAACCTCAAGCGCGAAGTCGAGACCGCCTTCGCGTGCGGCCTGTTCGAGATCTATGGCCTCACCGAGGGCTTTGTCACGCTGCGCAAACCCGAAGACCCGCCCGAAAAAATGGGGTCAGTCGGGCGCCCCGGCATGGGTAACGATTTGCGCATTCTGTCGGACGAGGGGCGCACCCTCTCGCCGGGCGAGGCCGGCGAGATCATCGGTCACAGCCCGATGCTGATGCGCGGCTATCACAACCAGCCCGAACAGACCGAGGCCGCGATCTGGCGCGACCCCGAAACCGGGCGCACGTTCCTGCGCTCGGGCGACGTTGGCCGCTTCGACGAGGACGGCTATTTTTGGCTTCTCGACCGCAAGAAAGACATGATCGTGTCGGGCGGCTACAACGTCTTTCCCGCCGACATCGAGCGCGTGCTGGGCGAACACGAGGACGTCGGCGACGTCGCGGTGATCGCCATTCCTCATGTCAAATGGGGCGAGACGCCGCTTGCGCTGGTGGTGCCGCGGGGCGGGGCGGCGGTCAAGAATTCGGACCTGGCCACATGGGTCAATGAACGCCTGGGCAAGCACCAACGCGTGGCGCGGGTTGAGTATCGCGATTCGCTACCGCGTAATCCCGCCGGCAAGATTCTCAAGCGCGAACTGAGCCGACCCTACTGGCCCGCGCGCAACGATTAGGGACACCATGGCTTATACAGACATCAAATATTCGACGCGCAAGGGCGTTGCCACCATCACCATCAACCGGCCCCGCGTTCTCAACGCCTTCCGCGCCCAGACCTGCGAGGAACTGATCGACGCCTTCAACCGCGCCGCCTGGGATGACCGGGTGGGTGTCATCGTGCTTACCGGGGCGGGCACGCGCGCGTTCTGTACCGGCGGCGACCAAAGGGTGCACAAGGGCAATTACGATGGACGCGGCCTGATCGGCCTGCCTGCCGAGGAACTTCACGCCATCATGCGCGATGCGCCCAAGCCCGTGATCGCCAAAGTACGCGGCTGGTGCATCGGCGGCGGCAACGTGCTGGCGACGATCTGCGACCTCACGATTGCCTCTGACGACGCGATCTTTGGTCAGGTGGGGCCGGCGATGGGCTCGGTCGATCCGGGCTATGGGATTCTTCTATTGTCGCGGATGGTTGGTGAAAAACGCGCCAAGGAGATCTGGATGCTTTGCCGCCGCTATTCGGCACAAGAGGCGCTTCAGATGGGGCTCTGCAACGCGGTCGTTCCGGCATCCAAACTCGACGCCGAGGTGCGGAAATGGTGTGCGGAAATCCTCAAAAAATCCCCCACCGCCATTGCCATTGCCAAGCGCGCCTTCAACGCCGATACCGAACATATCCGCGGCCTCGGCGGGCAGGGCGTTCAGTCGGTGGCGCTCTACTATCAAAGCCACGAATCGTGCGAAGGCGCCAAGGCTTTTCGCCAGAAACGCAAACCGAATTTCATCAAGGCGCGCGAGAAGGACAAGAAAAGAGGGCGGTAGGGGGCCCGCGTTTCCGCCGAGCCCGCCCCTGAAAGCCGCGGCAAAACCGGATAAGGTCCGGGCCTGGCGAAACTGGATTTCCAGCGCCGCAATCCGGCCACGAACGAGTTCAGCTCATGGCGAAGAAGAAGGTCATCATTGAGGCGCGCGTCAACGAATACATGATGCGCGACGAAAACCCCAACGTGCCGTGTGACGCCGGACGAGATCGCCGCCGCGGCGGCCGAGGTGCGCAAAGCCGGTGCGTCCATCGTGCACTACCATGTGCGCAACGCGGACGGCTCGCCCTGCCACGACGCCTCCGTTTACAGCGAGACGTTGCACAAGATTCGCGGAACCTGCGATATCCTTGTTCACCCGACGTCGGGGCAGGTGACGATCGAAGGCAACGAGGCGCGGCTGGCTCATATTGTGGCGGCGGAGGACGATCCCGTATTGAAGCCCGACTTTGCGCCGATCGATATGGGTAGCACCGACGTCGATCGCTACGACGCGGCGGCCGGCCGCTACGGCAGCGATAACCTCGCCTATATCAACACCATCGGTACATTGCAGTTTTTTGCCCGCCGTATGTGCGAACTCGGTGTGAAACCGGCCCTGGTCACGTGGAACATTCCCTTTGCCCGCACACTCGAGGCGTTCTCGAATTGGGCCTCGTGGACGAGCCTCTGTATCTTCTGTTGTCGCTGACCGACAGCGGCATATTCGGCGCCCATCCGGGAACCGTGTGCGGCCTGATGACGCACATGGACTTTCTGCCGCGCGACCGGCGCATCGAATGGACCGTCAACTGCAAGATCGGCAACCTGATCGGCCCGGCGGCGGCGTCGCTGGAGAACGGCGGCCGTGTCGCCGTTGGCCTTGGCGATTACTCCTATTCGGAACTCGGCACGCCGACCAACGGCGAGGTGATTCACTCCTTCGCCCAACTCGCCCGCGCCATGGGCCGCGAGGCATCGACGCCCGTCGAAGCGCGCGAAATGCTTGGGATGGGCTGAGCGAGCGCACAAGACGCCAAGCCCGTCGCTTGAAAGTCCGAGCGTCGGCTCGATCCGAAGCGCCAAAAGCTGTCATGCCAGACCGGAACCGGCGTTCCCGCGCCTTATATTACTGCGCTCATGTCTCCACCGGTCCCGACGTTAGCGGCGGTTCCCGTTTCACCTGCGTCTCGCGGTAGGCGATGTAAACGGTGGACGCGAAAATCACCGAGCCGCCAACCCAGGTCCACAGATCCGGGTATTCGCCGAAGATCAATACGCCCAGCACCGAGGCCCAGATCAGACGCGTAAAGTCGAACGGCATCACCGTGGTCGCGTCCGCCTCCTTGAGGGCCTGCGCCATGCAGAAATGCCCCGCCGTTCCGAACGCGCCGAGCAGCGCGAACCAGCCGAGCGTCGCCAAATCCGGCACGCTCCAGAAAAACAGCGCCGGGATCAATGCCATCGGCGTCACCAGTATCGCCATGTAGGCGGTAATCGTCAGGCTCGAATCGGTGCGCGACGCCACCTTGATGATGATGAGGGCCGATCCCCACGCCGCCGACGAGCCCAGCACCGCCAGCGCACCCGGGTCGACCGACCCGATCCCCGGCCGCACGATAATCAGCGTGCCCGCAATCCCGGCGGCCAGCGCGGCGATGCGCCGGATTCGGATCACTTCGCCCAGTATCAGAATTGCGATCACGGTCACGAATAACGGTGAGGAGAACGCAAGCGCCGCCACCTCGGCCAGCGGCATGATGCTGAGGGCGTAGAAGAACGACAGCATCGCGCTCATCTGCAGGGCCGCCCGGGCGCCGTGGAGGTGCAATTTCGTCGTCCGGAAAACGCCGGGGCCTGCGCGCACGAGGATCGGTACCAGCACCAGAAGTCCGAACAGATTGCGGTAGAACGCCACTACAAACGGGTGAATTTCGGCTGTGGTGAGCCGGATCAGCGCGTGCATTGCGGTAAAACAGAATGTTGCTACCAACATCATGACGATGCCGCGTAAGGCAGGTGGCAGGGCGCGATAAGCTGCTATCATAATGGGTGTGGCGCGGCGCGGGCGGCGGGGACGCAGGCGGGAATTCCGGCTGCGGCGCACGGGAGTGGGTTCACGTTCCGAGACCGGCGGCCGTCATGCGCTTGACCCCGGCGGCGCGCATATCTTCCAAGGCGGCGGCCAGCGACCCGTCCTGGTCGATGGCGCGCGACGCATCCTCGATCTGTACGGTCTCGAACCGGGCGTTACAAGCATCGAGCGCGGAATGGCGTACGCACACGTCGGTCGCGAGCCCGCACAGGAAAACGCGTATCACGCCGCGCGCGCGTAAATAGGCAGTCAGTCCGGTTGCGGTCGAGCGGTCGTTTTCGTAGAACGCCGAATAGGAATCGATTTCTCGCCGGAATCCTTTGCGGATCACCAGTTGCGCCGGTGCGGTGTCGAGGTCGGCATGAAACTCTGCCCCCGGCGTTCCCTGCACGCAATGGTCGGGCCAAAGGATCTGCTCGCCGGTCGCCAGCGCTCCCGTGTCGAAGGGTGCCTTGCCCGGGTGCTGCGAGGCGAACGAGAGGTGGTTCGCCGGGTGCCAGTCCTGGGTGAAGACGACGCAAGGAAAGTGCTTCGCCAGCCCATTGATGATCGGCACGATGGCCTCTGCCTCCGGCACTTCGAGGCTGCCGCCGCCGCAAAAATCGCGCTGAACGTCGATGACCAGCAGGGCGTCCTGGGGACTGGGGACGGGGCGAGATGCCATAGGGGTCTCCGCAAGAATGGGGACCGGTACGCCTGCCGACCGGTGTGCGGCGCTGGCGCCGTGCCGGAGCCGTGCGTATGCTGGCGCCACCTTTCTAATTCCCCTTTAGTAGCGACTGGTCCCCGCCCTTGTCCACACCCGAACACCAATCGCCGACCCGCTGGTACGCCGTCGGTTTGGTGCTGCTGGTTGGAGTAGTGGCGGCCTTTCAGATCGGCAAGGTGCCGGCGGCGCTGCCTTCGATTCGCGTCGATCTCGGGCTCGACATGGTCGGCGCGGGCTGGGTTGCCTCACTCTATACCGGTACCGCGGTGGTGCTGGGTCTGGCTGGCGGGGTGCTGGCCGACCGCATAGGCCACCGCACGACGCTCGTAATGGGGCTTGCGCTGCTGGCGGCGGGATCGCTCGGCGGCAGTCTCGCCCAATCCGGCGCGCCGATTATGGTGTCGCGCGTGGTCGAAGGGGCCGGGTTCGTCCTGATCGTCGTATCTGCGCCGACCCTGATTTTCCGGGCAACGGCCCCGCATCGTCATTCGTTCGTGATGGGGGTTTGGGGCACCTTCATGCCGATCGGCCTCACGTTCATGCTGCTGCTGGCGCCAGTGTTGATGGCGGCCGTTGGCTGGCGCGGTTTGTGGCAGGTCAACATGGCGATCGCGGCCGCCGTCGCGGTCTTTGTCCTGTTCAGCTTGCGCAACGGCGGCCGGCGTGCTGGCCCGGCAGTTGTACCTCCGCCAGGCCGATTCTGGGCCGATCTTCGCGAAACTGTGGCGCGCCCGGGCCCGTGGCTGATGTCACTCGTGTTCGGCGTGTTTGGCGCGCAATTCTCGATCTTCATGACTTGGCTGCCGACAAACCTGATCGATATGCATGAAATTTCTATCCCGGCAGCGGCGTCGCTGACGGCCTTGGTCGCCTTCGTCAACGTGCCCGGAAACCTCGCCGCCGGGTGGCTGATGGGGCGCGGCGTCGACCGCTGGTTGCTGCTGCTGGTGGGCGCGATGTCGATGGGCGGCTTTGGCGTAATCACGTACTGGCCGGATCTGCCGCTGGCCGCCAATCTCAGCGCCGCGATCCTGTTTTCGATGATCGGCGGGCTGGTGCCGGCGGCGATCCTGGCGAGCGCGCTGTTTCACGCGCCGTCGATGTCGCAGGTTGGAACCGTCAACGGGATCCTGATACACGGCGCCAACGTCGGCACCCTGCTGGGGGCACCCGGTTTTGCCGCCGTGGTGTCGTATACCGGCGGCTGGTCGGGTGGGGCGTTATTGTTTTTGGCGATGGGCAGCGCCTCGGCCATACTGGCCCTCATCGTTGGCGGCCTCGAGCGCCGCCTCGCCCGTGCCGCTGCGCCAACTGAGTAGAGAACGCCTATGTCCGAACCTCTGCTCATTACACATTCGGTTATGGATGCCCGCGCGGTGGCGGCGGTGTTGTGGCAGCACTGGGACCTGCCGTCGGCGCCCTATGCCGAACTTTTGACGCGCGGCATGAACGATGTCTATCTGGTGCGCGCCGGCGGGACGCAGTACGCGGCGCGGGCGTGGCGAGCCAACCGGAACAGCGAAGACGATGTCGCTTACGAACTCGGCATGCTCGAACACCTCGACGCCGCCGGCCTTTCGGTGGCGAACCCGGTGGCGGCGAAGGGCGGCGTCCGGTTTGTCCCGCTGGAGGCGCCGGAAGGGCAGCGCTTTCTCGCCCTCTTCCGCTGGGCCGACGGGACGCCGTTCGGCGATAACCCCGACACCCGGACGGCACGCCGAATCGGCGTTCTGTTTGCGAAAATCCACAAGGCGGCGGCGGATTTTGCGCCCTCGAAACGCCGCTACGTCGATCATCCGGGCGCCCTATTGCGCGAACTTCCCGCGGTTCTAAAAATGGCGGCACACCGCCCCGAAGATCTGGACTATTACCCCCGGGCCGCCGCAGCAATTGCCGACGCGCTGGCCGGTCTCGACAAACAGATTGCGCCCTTTGGGCCCGGCCACGGGGATTTTCATTTGTACAACGCCTTCGTCTCCGATGACGGCGCGGTGCGCTTTCTAGATTTCGACCTCTGCGGTGAAGACCACTACGCCCAGGAATTGATGAGCTTCACCTGGGCCAACGATTATGTCGGCGTGGACAAATCCATCAACGATGCGTTTCTCGAGGGGTATAACGCCGAACGCCCCCTGAGCACCGAGGAATCGAATCTGCTGCCCCTTTTCTATGCCGCCAAGGAATTGGGGTTCCTGTGCGGGTTCGCTACCAACGTGAATTACGTCGGCCATTCCCCGTTTCTCGACCCCGACCTCGACTGGTTCGCCCAACAGGTGCGGCGCCACGTCACCGAGGCGGGTCTTCTGTAAGGTGTTCGGCCCCGCTGTTCGCGCGTGGCGGGCCGCGGTCGTCCTGGGCCTTGCCCTGGCGGGGTGCGCCAGCGCGACGCCTGACACGGATTCAATCCTGGCGCTGTTCGGCGAGGCCGCCTACCGGGCCGGCCGCCCGGTCGTCACCAAATTTGCAATGACCGATCTGACAATCACTGTCGCGGGCGAACGGGGTCCGCAATACGATGCGGTACGGCCCCGTCTCGAAGTGCGTCTTTCGCGCCGCTCGGACCTTACCGGGCTCGTGTTCATCGCCCCGAAAGAGGGAGACGATCCCGATTTCTCGTTCTTCTGGAGGATGCGATCTACGTCAATTTTACCAAGAGATTCCTGTGCTCTGTCACCTATCAGATCGAGGACCATGCCGTCGTCGGTATGGTGGTGAGAATCGGAACCCGGCCTGCGATCGCCGAGCCCCAGACCGTCGAGGAGCGAATCGGCCGCTGCATCGATCACGAGCCGATGCATGGCATCGGTTTTATCAACCACCCGTTCGTCAGCTATCTTCCGACGGTACTGGCGACCCACCAGAGCCTCCAGCAGCGCGCGCGGGCCTGGACCGTAAACGACGAGATACTGATGCGCGCCCTGTACGATCCTCGCCTCACTGCGGGGATGTCTCGGGACGAGGCGACCCCGGTGCTGCGCCAGATCATCCCCGAACTGATCGATGATCTGTGACCGCGTCTCACCGGCCGGCCGCAAGCGGCGGGGCCCGCGATCTTGCTGTCGCAACCGCGTGGTCCGCGGGATATAGTTGCCGCCACGCTGATCCGGCCGAACCGCGGCGCCGGTGCGGTGTGTTGTATCTCATGTAGGGGGCGATATTGCTTATGACGGGTCCAGTGCTTCCCATCGTTCATTCTGTGCTCGATGCCGATGCCCTCGGTGGGTGTATCCGCGACCGCTACGGGCTCGACGGACCCTTTCATTGCGAATTGCTGACGCGCGGCATGAACGATGTCTATCTCGTACGTCACGCCGGTAATCGCTACGCCGCGCGGGCATGGCGCCACGGGTTCCGCAGTATCGACAACGTCCGTTACGAACTTGAATACCTGGCGTTTCTCGCCGGCTGCGATTTGCCGGTCGTGCGCAACCGCCCGCTGCCGGACGGGGACCGGTTTTTCGAGGTCGAGGGACCCGAAGGGCCGCGGTCTGTCGCCCTGTTCGATTGGGTTGAGGGCGGGCCGATT
This sequence comes from uncultured Alphaproteobacteria bacterium, assembly GCA_964611585.1. GTDB lineage: Bacteria > Pseudomonadota > Alphaproteobacteria > SHVP01 > SHVP01 > CAZTAK01. Next base: position 632 of record CAZTAK010000053.1, on the reverse strand, counting down.
GCCACGGCTCGCAATCCCGAATCGGCGCTGCGCGCGGGACGAATTCTGGCGCGGACTCATCTTGCCGGGCCGGAATTCGTCCCGAGCGTTGCGCGGAACGTCGATTACATTGAAGGAATCCGGCGCGACTTCGAGTACGTGGTTTCCCTATGCCATGGCCGGGCCGAAGACCTCGCCTTCTTTGCCCGTGCGCGCGACGCCATTGCCGGCGGCCTCGAGTCGCTCGGCGATTCGCTCCCCCACGGCCCGACCCACGGCGACTTTCACGCCTTCAATGCGTTCGTCGACCAGCGGGGTGAGGTCAGGCTGCTCGACTTCGACAATTGCGGCACCGGAACCTTCGCGCAGGAACTGATGAGCTTCGTGTGGTCGGCAGAAAAAAGCGAACTCGGCGAGAAATTTATTAACGCGTTTCTCGAGGGCTACGATTCGGTGCGCCGTCTGGAAGCACGCGAAAGGGAATTCTTCCCGCTTCTCCTGGCGTCCAAGGAATACCGCTATCTCTGCGGTTTCGCCAAGAACGTCAACGCCATCGGCCATGTCGCCTTCCGCTGGCCCGGGCTTGACTGGTTCGTGGCCAGCGTCGCCAAGCACGTAACCGCGGCGGGTCTCCTTTAGGGCCGGACACGCAC
>CAZTAK010000052.1:0-19912 GCA_964611585.1 uncultured Alphaproteobacteria bacterium | reverse complement strand
TTTGCCATAGAACGCAAATCGTCGTCGCCGGCGATTCCGCCGGCTCGGGATTTGCGCTAGGGCAGGGGCGCGCGGGCGGGCGTGCCGCCGCCACGAAGTTGACCAACAGGCGGTGATTTCGCCTCTACACCCTTGATTTAGTTGGAACAGATTCATAGATTGCTGCCCCGCGGGCTGAATGGGACGGCCCCCCGGGGAGAAAACCGGGCGCCATCAACGCAGCGCCCGCGTTCGCACCGGACCAGCGACGATGGGACATCCGGCGCCCGAAATGCGAAAGTGGGCAGCCGAACCGGTCCGGCGTTGCGAACAAGAGAATGGGAGTCTTGGGAACGCGTGTCCGATGTTCTTGAAGTTGACGGCCTGACCAAACGGTTTGGCGCTCTAACCGCGGTCGAGTCGGTCTCGTTTCACGCCGCCAAAGGCGAGGTGCTCGGCGTCCTCGGCCCCAACGGTGCCGGCAAGTCCACCACTATGCGCATGATTACCGGGTTTCTCGCACCCTCGGCCGGCCGCGCAACCGTCTGCGGATACGACGTCGTCAACGATGCCATCGCCGCCAAGCAGTCGATTGGCTACCTGCCCGAAGGGGCGCCGCTTTATGGCGACATGACGGCAAAAGCGTTTCTCGGCTTCGTCGCCCGCGTGCGCGGGTATTCCGGGGCGGAACTGCGGCGGCAGGTCGATGAGGCGGCGTCGAAAGTGCATCTGGAGGAAGTTTTCTTCCGGCCCATCGAAACCCTGTCCAAAGGCTTCAAGCGCCGTGTCGGATTGGCGCAGGCGATATTGCACGATCCTCCCCTGCTGGTTCTCGACGAGCCGACTGACGGCCTCGACCCGAACCAGAAACACGAAGTCCGCACCTTGTTGCGCGCCATGGCCCACGAAAAGGCGATCGTCATCTCGACCCACATACTCGAAGAAGTGGACGCCGTTTGTTCGCGCGCCATGATCATCGCGCGCGGCCGCATCCTCGCCGTCGGGACCCCGGACGAACTGCGCCAGAAATCGCACGCCGCCGACAAGAGTTCGCTCGAATCGGTATTCCGTGAGATCACGATGGGAGCGCAAGCCTGATGCGTCTCACCTTCGTCATCATGGGGCGGGAACTGGCGGGGTATTTCTCGACGCCGGTGGCCTATGTGTTCCTGGTGATTTTTCTCGCCCTGGTCGGCGCCTTTACGTTTTTCCTGGGCGGTTTTTTCGACCGCGGCCAAGCCGACCTGCAAGCGTTTTTTAATTTTCACCCGTGGCTCTATCTGTTCCTGATTCCGTCGATCGGCATGCGCTTGTGGGCGGAAGAAAGAAAGACCGGCACGATTGAACTACTGCTGACGCTGCCGTTGAGCTCGATGAATATCGTCGTCGGCAAGTTCCTGGCGGCGTGGGCCTTCACGGCTATCGCGCTCGCGCTCACGTTCCCGATCTGGATTACGGTGAACTATCTGGGCGAACCCGACAATGGCGTCATCGTTGCGAGTTACCTCGGCAGTCTGTTGATGGCGGGCGCCTTTCTTGCGCTTGTCGCGGCGATTTCGGCGCTGACCAAGAATCAGGTTGTCGCTTTCGTTCTCGGCGCGGCGGCCTCGTTCCTGTTCCTGATGAGCGGGCTCGACATCGTGCTCAGCTTTTTCCGCGCCTGGGCGCCCGACTTCGTGGTCGAGGTGGTCGCTTCACTCAGTTTTCTCACCAACTTCCAGTCGATCAGCCGCGGCGTGATCGACTTGCGGGAGATCGTTTTCTTTGCCTCGGTGATCGGCGTCAGCCTGTTAATCAATGCGGCCATCGTCGAACTGAAAAAGGCCAACTGAGGCGGCGATGTCCGAAACCAGCGCAACCGTCAATCGCACCACCATGACCGTCGCCGGCATCGTCATGGCGATCGTCCTGTTTCTTGCGATCAATATCTTCTCCAACACGGTCTTCAAGACTGCGCAACTGGATCTGACACAGGAGAGCCTCTACACCTTGTCGAAGGCGACCGGGAACATCCTGCGCGACCTCGACGAACCGCTGACGCTGAAGTTTTACATTTCCGATCTGGTGCAAGAGGAAATCCCGGCGCTCGCCAACTATGCCCAGCGCGTCGAGGAACTGTTGCGCCAGTACGAGCGCCTGTCCGACGGCAAGATCAATCTCGAAATCTACCATCCGCAACAGTTCTCGCCTGAAGAAGACCAGGCGGTGGGATTCGGCATTCAGGCAGTTCCCGTTTCGGCCGCGGGCGAGGTGATCTACTTCGGGCTTGCCGGTTCCAACAGCACCGACGACGAAGACACCATCCCGTTGTTCAATCCGGGCCGGGAAACATTCCTCGAATACGATGTCTCGAAACTCATCTTCAACCTGTCGCGCCCGAAGAAAACCCTGATCGCACTGGTATCGTCGCTGCCGATAACCGCCGATCCGCGCAACCGCTATTCGCCCTGGGTGGTTCAGTCGCAGATGGAGCAGTTTTTCGATGTGCGTACCCTGGGGGGCGAGATCGACCGCATCAGCGACGACGTCGATATCCTGATGCTGGTGCATCCGGTCGGCCTCAGCGACCGCACCCTTTATGGCATCGACCAGTTCCTGCTGCGCGGCGGCAAGGCGATGATTTTCGTCGACCCGTATCCCGAAAGCTATCCGCGCCCCCAGGGCCAGCAGCGCGAGTACGAGCCGCCGCCCGATCACGCGCTGGGGCACCTGTTCGAGACCTGGGGCATCGACATGCCGCTCGACAAGGTGGTAGGCGACCGCATCTCGGCACAAAAGGTCAACGCACAGAGTAGCGGGCGGCGGGTGGTCACCGACTACTTGCCGTGGATGCGCCTCGAAGGCGCCGGTATCGAACCGGACGATGTCGTTACGTCCGAGATCGACCGCGTCGGGTTGTTGTCGCCCGGGTACCTGACGGTGGCGGACGATTCGCCGCTGGTTATGACCGCGCTGTTGCACAGCACGCTGCAATCGCAGTTGCTGGCGATCGAGGCCGTGCGGCCGTTCCCCGATCCGGTTGCAATGTTGACGGCGTTCGAGGCTTCGAACACGGAATATCCGATGGCGGCGCGGTTCACGGGCGTGCTCGAATCCGCCTTCCCCGACGGTGCGCCGCCGCGGCTCAATGCGCGCGGCGAGGAAATCGGCGAAGACCCCGTCGATCCGGTGCCACCCCATGTTGCGGTCTCCGCGGACCCGGTCAACATGATTGTGGTTGCCGATTCCGACATTCTCGCCGACATCGCCTGGTTGCGCGGGGCCGCCGGTTCCGCGGAACTGGTCGCCCAGAATGCGGACTTCATCGTCAACGCGCTCGACAATCTGGTCGGCAGCGCCGACCTCATCACCTTGCGCGGGCGCGGGCTGTCGGGACGCCCGTTCTATACGGTCGAGGAGATCCGGCGCGACGCGGAACTCAAGTTCCGGACCAAAGAGCGCGAATTGGTCCAGTCGTTGCAAGAATCGGAAACCCGTATTCGGGAGCTTCAGCAGGAAGATGTCGGCAGCGCCATCATTTCCGAAGATCAACGCCGGGAAATCGAAAATTTCCGCGCCGAGATGCTGGTCATGCGCGCCGAACTCCGGGAAGTGCAACGCGCCCTGGTCAGCGACATCGAAAACCTGGATTCGCAATTAAAGCTTCTTAATATTGGGGCGATCCCGCTGGTGATCGGGTTCATTGCCATCGTCCTCGCACTGGTGCGGCGCATTCGCTACAACCAGCGCCTGCGTACTCAACGCTCGTGATCCAGGCCCCACGGTAATCCGATGAAATCCAGAACCGTCCTCACGCTCGCCGTCCTCACGCTTGTCATGGTTGTCGCTGCCGCCGTTGCGGTGGTGAACGACAGCGTGCGGCAGACGGTGATCGGCAAACGCGTTGCGGCCTTTCCGGCCCTGGTCGAGCGCATCAACGATGCCGCCGCTATCGAGATCGATTCGGTCGACGAACATTTTACGATTGTCGGCGAAGGCGATAGTTGGGGCGTGGTCGAAAAGAACGGCTACCCCGTGGCACGCGATACGGTGAGAATCTTTCTCCTCAGCCTTGCCAATCTCCGCATCGTCGAGGCCAAGACCGGCATGGCCGATCGCTATGGCAGGCTGGAAGTGGCCGATATCGAAGCCGCCGAGGGCGCCGGGCGGGCCGTTACCGTGCTCGACAAAAACGGCGACGTGCTCGCCGATGCCATCATCGGGCGGCGCAAATATTTCCTTTTTGTCGATGGGCGCGGTGGCACCTATATGAGGCGCCGCGACGAGGCGCAGAGTTGGCTCGCCGAAGGCGAAATGAATTTCGGCGCCAACTCAAGCGACTGGATGGAGCGGTTGGTGTTCGATGTTCCCAACGACGATGTCAGGCGCATCGTCATTACCCAGTCCGATGGCGACGTCCTCAGGATCGAAAAGGGTTCGACCGAAGACGAACATTTCGCCGTCGCCAACGCCCCCGAAGGCCGTGACCTCAAGACCGAGACCGAGGCCGACCGGCTCGCGTTTGTGGTCACCAAGTTCCAGTTCAAGGACGTTCAGCCGGCCGACAAGAAGGCGCTCGACGGGCCGTTTACCGTCGCCGAATACACCACATTCGCGGGCGCGCGCATCGTCTTTGAAGTGATGATAGAACCCGAGACCGAGGCCCCGCGTCCTAACTTCACCCGCGATCCGGTACGCTGGGCCCGGATTCGCGCCGAACTCGCGCCCGATGTTGTCACCGAAGAAACACGCGCGGCGGCCGAAGCCCGCGTCAACGAAGTGAATGCCGCGACGGCCGGCTGGGTATTCGAACTTGAGAACCTCGACGGCAACCGCACCCTCAAACGCCTCGACGATCTCTACAAGGCGGCCGGCGCAACCTGATCCGCGTGCGCGGCCCGTCCGGGCCTCAAGCCGCATGCGAACCGATGGAATCGCGTTCTTGCGATCACGGGACCGATCATGCGGCCCTAACTTCTTGAACAGGTGAGCAATTTCGCCCGGAGGGCTTGAACCGCGCCGGTTCAATCCCTGCGGATATTGCTCTATCGTGACCGTCAGCGAGCACAGGCGGACGGAAACACAATGGGACCCCTGAAAGGCGTCCGGATCATCGAGATGGCGGGCATCGGCCCGGCGCCGTTCGCGGCGATGATGCTATCGGGCTTCGGCGCCGAGGTGTTGTGCATCGACCGCCCCGGCAGCGACGGTTCCGGCATCGGCATGGCGCCGAAGTTCAACCTTCTGCGCCGCGGCCGGCGCTCAGCCGCCATCGATCTCAAATCCGCCCGCGGCCGCGATGCTGTGCTCAAGCTGTGTGGCCGCGCCGACGCCCTGATCGAAGGGTTCCGTCCCGGCGTTATGGAACGGCTTGGCCTCGGCCCGGAGGCGGCGCTGGCGGCCAATCCCCGGCTGATCTATGGCCGCATGACCGGGTGGGGCCAGGACGGGCCGCTGGCGCAAACGGCGGGTCACGACATCAACTACATTGCCTTGACGGGCGTTCTCGATGCCATCGGCCCGGCCGGGGGACGCCCGCTAGCGCCGCTGAACCTGGTTGGCGATTTCGGCGGCGGCGGCATGGTGCTGGCACTGGCGGTGGTTGCGGCGCTCTGGGAGGCACGCGAATCCGGCAAGGGCCAGGTAATCGATGCGGCGATGACCGACGGCGCCGCCAATCTGATGACGATTTTTCACGGGCTTCGGGCGGCGGGATTATGGCGCCCCGAACGCGGCGCGAATCTGCTCGATTCGGGCGCGCCCTGGTACGACACCTACCGTACCAAAGACGACAGATACGTCGCCATCGGCGCCATCGAATCCAAGTTCTACGCCATTCTTCTTGAACGGCTCGGCCTCGCAACGGAATCCTTGCCCGGCCAGAACGACCGCGCCGGTTGGCCGACGCTGCGGAAACGTTTCACTGAAGTTTTTGCCGAGAAGACGCGCGACGAATGGTGCGCGATCATGGCGGGCGCCGATGCCTGCTTCGCGCCCGTTCTCTCGCTTGAAGAGGCACCCGGCAATTCCCACAATGCTGCGCGCGCCACCTATTACGTTGACGGCGGGATCACCCAGCCCGCGCCGGCGCCGCGGTTCAGCCGCACATCGCTCGAACCTGCCGAAGCGCCAACGGCGGGCGGCGCGCATACGCGCACGGCGCTGCTCGACTGGGGTCTTGAAGCGGACGAGATTGACGCCCTGATCGAATCCGGATCCGCTGCCCAGACCGATGGAGGCCCGGCATGAGCGCGACCCCCGCCGCCGCGCCGCGCGTTGCGCTGTTCGCAACCTGTCTGGTCGATCTGTTCCGGCCCTCGGTGGGTTTGGCGGCCGTCAAATTGCTCGAAGATGCGGGCTGCCGCGTCGAATACCCGGTGCAGACATGTTGCGGACAGCCTGCCTTCAACGGCGGCGACCGTGGCAATGCGGTGGCGCTCGCGCGCCAGGCGGTGACGGCGCTCGAAGGGTACGAATACGTCGTCGTGCCGTCGGGTTCGTGCGCCGGAATGATCCGCCGCCACTATCCCGACCTGCTGGCCGACGATCCGTCGCTCGCGGAGACGGCGCGTGCCGTCGCGGCCCGCACCCACGAACTGACCGCGTTTCTGGTCGATGTCATGGAGGTTCGCCACGTCGAGGCGACATACCCTGCCAAAGCCGCCTACCACGATTCCTGCTCCTGTCTGCGCGATATGGGTGTCCGCGACCAGCCGCGAACGCTGCTTGCCTCGGTCGCCGGCCTGACCGTCCTGGAAATCCCCGACGGCGAAGCGTGTTGCGGCTTCGGCGGCACCTTTGCCGTCAAATACGGCGAGATTTCCGGCGAGATGGCGCGCCGCAAAGCAGCCGCGGTCTCGGAAACCGGCGCATCCGTTCTGCTGGCCGCCGATCTTGGGTGCCTGTTCAACATCGCCGGACGGTTGAAACGTGAGGGCTCGGACGTTGAGGTGCGCCACGTTGCCGAAGTGCTGGCGGGCTTCAACGCGCAACCCGCGATCGGCGAGGGCGAGAAATAATGGCGTTTGAACGCCATACGTTCCGCGCGGGCGTTGACAAGGCGATTAACGACCCGGTTCTGCAATCGGCGCTGTCGCACCTCGGCCGCCACGCCGTCGAGGGGCGCACCCGCGCGGTCGCCGGGATGCCCGAGTTCGAGGCGCTTCGCGACCGCGCCGTCGAAATCAAGGACCACGTGCTTGCCAACCTCGACGATTATCTCGTGCGGTTCGAGGCGAAGGTGCGCGAAAGCGGCGGCGAGGTCCACTGGTGCCGGACCGTGGAAGAGGCGCGAGAAACGGTCTTGCGACTCTGCCGTTCGGTCGATGCCAGGACGGTGACCAAAGGCAAGACCATGATTGCCGAGGAAATCGCCCTTAACGGTTTTCTCGAACGGCACGGTATTGTGCCGGTGGAAACCGACCTCGGCGAATACATCATTCAACTGGCCGACGAACCGCCCAGCCACATCATTGCGCCCGCCATCCACAAGACCAAGGACCAGGTGGCCGATCTGTTCGTGGAACATCACGAAAAATACGGCAAGACCCGGCGCCTGACCGAAGGCGGCGATCTCGTCGCCGAGGCGCGCGAGGTCCTGCGCGACAAATACCTCGCGGCCGACGTCGGCATCACCGGCGCCAACTTCATGGTGGCGGAAACGGGATCAACCGTCATCGTCACCAACGAAGGCAACGGCGATCTCACCCAGATGCTGCCCAAGATGCACATCGTGCTGGCCAGTCTCGAAAAGGTCGTGCCCACCCTCGAAGATGCGGCGACGCTGTTGCGAGTCCTCACGCGCTCCGCCACCGGGCAGGAAATGACCTCGTATGTGACTCTTTCGACTGGACCCCGGCGTGCGGAGGATTCAGACGGCCCCGGTGAATTCCACGTTGTGCTGCTCGACAACGGGCGCACCGGCCTGACCGGAACGGCGATGCAGGACATCCTGCGCTGCATCCGTTGCGGCGCGTGTTTCGCACACTGTCCGGTCTATTCGGCAATCGGCGGCCACGCCTACGACGCGGTCTATTCGGGGCCGATGGGGGCGGTGCTGACGCCGGCACTCAAGGGGATCGGCGCGGCGCGGCACCTTCCCAACGCCTCGCCGCTGTGCGGGCGTTGCGAGGAAGTCTGCCCGATGCGGATTCCGCTGCCCGATCTGATGCGCCGCTGGCGCGAGGATGCGGCGGCGCAACAGCCCGAACCCTGGCGGATTCGTCTCGGCCAGCGCCTCTGGGCCTGGGCCGCGCGAAGGCCGCGGTTCTACCGGCTAGCCACGCGGTTCGCCGTCAACGTGCTGCGCGACCGGGGCGGAGGAAGGGGCCGCTTCCGCTCGTTGTGGCTGGCACGCGGCTGGACCGCGACGCGCGACTTTCCCGCCCCGGAAGGCGGCACCTTTGCCGACCAGTGGCGCGCCCGCGAACGGCGCCGGTCATGACCGGCGAGGCTGCGCGCGAGGCTATTCTGCACGCGCTCGGCGAGGCGCGGCGCCTGGAACTCCGGGGCGATGTTCCGGAGCCAGCGCCAAGCCCGATTCCGGCGCGGGCGCAACTGGACCCGTCCGCCCAGATCGACTTGTTCGTGCGCTATGCCGAGGCGGCGCAAGCCGGGGTTACGCGCGTCGCCGGCGGGGAAGCGCTGCCGGGTGCCCTGGCCGACCTTCTCGCGCTGCAAAATCTGCCGCCGCAGGTTCGTCTCGCGCCGGAGCTCGCGGACTTCCCTTGGGCACGCCAGCCAATGCTCGACATTGCCTTCGGGCCCGCCGATCCGGCCGACCCGGTCGGCGTCACCGGGGCCTTCGCCGGTATCGCCGAAACCGGCAGTCTTCTGTTGACCTCGGGCGCGGACAGCCCTTCGACCCTCACCATGTTGCCGGAGACCCACGTCGCGGTGCTGCGGACCGATCAGATTGTCGGCACCATGGAAGATGCCTGGGCGCGGATGCGGCTGCAATACGGGGCCGGGGCGATGCCGCGGACGGCGATTTTCATTACCGGGCCCTCGCGCACCGCCGACATCGAGTTGACGATGTTTTTGGGCGCGCACGGGCCGCGCCGCCTGCACATCTTGCTGGTGGACGCGGAACCGCTTGGTTGAAGCCGCGCGCCTAGGGCGATCCCGGTTCGTCTGGAATCGCCCTTGGCCGCGAGGCGGCCCGCCGCTTGTGCGGCGCGCCCGCGCAGGCGCGGACCGTCCGGTGCGCTGGTGTGAGCGACAAGAAAGGCTAGAGTGGTTCCGGTCAAAACGGAACTGCTCTAGCGCCGCGCGCCTGTTTCTCGAACATATCAATCGTCCAGAATGCGAATTATTCCATGAATGTCCTGATCGTTTATGCGCATCCCTCGCCGCAATCGTTCAACGCCGCCATGCGGGACGTTGCGGTCGAGACCCTGACGGCGGCGGGACATGCGGTCGTGGTTTCCGATCTCGTCGCGCTCGACTTCAAGGCGGTGACTGATGCGTCCGACTTTGCCGGAACGGATCCCAACCGTCATTTCAGTGTGCCGGACCGCCAGCAGGCGGCGTTCGAGGCCGGAACGACGGCCCCCGACATCGCCGCGGAACACGCCAAAGTTAAGGCCGCCGGCCTGGTTCTGTTTCAGTTTCCGATGTGGATCTATTCGATGCCCGCGATCCTCAAAGGCTGGGTCGAACGGGTGATGTCGCAGGATTTCGCGCACAGCCCCGGGCACATGTTCGAGACCGGGCACATGGCGGGCAAGCGCGCCATGCTGTGTGTGACCACGAATGGCCGCGGCGCCGCTTTCTCCGACACCGGATTTCACGGGCCGATGGAACTGCTTCTGTGGCCGATCCACAATGGTCTGCGCTTTCAGGGCTTCGACATCTTGCCACCGTTTGTTGCTTACGACGTGGTGCGGGTGGACGCCGCCGCGCGCGGCCAGGTGCTTTCCGAATTTCGTAAACATCTTGAAGCTACCGAACGCGCCCGCCCGATCGATTTTCATTTGCGCGGCGAGTACGCGCCCGACGGCCGCCTCAAGGACGGGGTGGCGCCGGTGACGCGGGTCCAGGGCGGGCCGGCCGCCGGTTGGGTTCGCCAAAGCGATTGATCGCGCCCACGGCGTCCCATAATGTTGCGGTCGAAAAAGTTGCGGCCAAAAAACTTGCGGTCCCGCATCTTACGACTCCAGAACCTGCGGCTCTTTGAGGTCCGGCCTGAAGATTCGCGCCCCAACCGGAAATTGGAACGCCATGAAATTCGAGCGAAAGAATGCGGCCTTTCTTGCCATCGACCTGCAACGCGCTTTCTGTTGCGAAGACGGATCGGTGGCGGCGCTGGGGCGCGACATCACCAGTTGCCGCCTCGCCGGCGAAAGGTGCATTGATCTCGCGACGGCGGCGCGCGCCGCCGGAATGCCGGTAATCTGGACGCGGTTGGCGCTAAAACCCGATTACAGCGACGGCGGGCTGATGATGCACGAACTGCGTCCGGGCCTGAGACAAATTGGCGGCATTCGCGCCGGCACGCCGGACGTCGACTTCATGCCAGGCGTCAACGTGGACGACGCCGATGTCGTCATCGACAAGATCCGCAACTCGGCATTTTACGGCACGCCGCTCGACGCCATTCTGCGGGCGCGGCGGATCGATACCCTTGTGGTCGGCGGCGTCACCACTTCGATGTGCGTCGAATCGACGGTGCGCGATTCGGGTCAGCGCGACATTCGCACCTTCGTCGTGCGCGATGCCTGCGGCGACTTCGCCGAACAACGCCACCAGGCGTCGCTGGAGGTGATGGAATTCGGGTTTGCACGAATCTGGTCCCACAACGAGGCGCTGGCGGCGTTCGCGGATTAGGCGGCGCAGGTCAGGCGGCGCAGATCAGGCGGCGCGGATGCCAGCCAGGTGCCTGAAAGCAGGCCTCCGGCGGGGCTTCCGTCACTTTCGGGTATTGCCGGAGGCGAACAATTGGAACTCCGCCTGCCTTTGGATTGCGCGATTTGCTCGCACCTTCTGGCTGGAAACATTGCCGGTGCTTTTCGCTCGCGTACCGCTAGTGGTATGCTCTCGGGGCGAGAGGAATTGGTATGCGATGCCTCGTTTTGACAATGGCGTTCGTACTCGGTCTGGCCGTCCCGGTGCCGGCGGAAGAGGTTTATGTCGTCTACGGTGGCTTTGTGACAGGCAACGAGTACCGCAGCTTTACCGCAGTGAAGCGCGCTGCATACGTCATGGGCTGGGTTGACGGGGTGTTTGTGTCGGTTTTTTTCGGAGCGCCCGACCACACCCGAGCTGGGACGCCTCTTGCCGCTCTGTCGCGGTGCATATCCAACATGACCAACGTGCAGCTCGACGCAATCTTCATGAAATGGCTGGGTGAGCACCCCGAGCGATAGCATGAGTATACTCACATGCTGATGTACGTTGCCATGGACGAGTCGTGCGACTTACCACTCGTGCCCTGAGGCCGGTAAAATGAATAAGCTGATACTGATGCTCGCAGTGACGACGTGGTTGGTTGTGGGGCACACAACACCCGCGTGGTCGGTCTGGAAGAAGGGCAACGACCTTGTTGAGGACTGTACGTCTGAAGACCCTTGGCAAGAGATCGCCTGTGCCAACTACGTGATTGGGGTTGCTGATATGATCTCCGCAGGCTTCACGCGTGAGGTCTACGGCGCCTTCTCCCCAATCTGCATCCCCACCGAAACGGTTACGGGTCGGCAGTTGCAGCGTGTTGTAAGGAAATATTTGATCGCGCACCCTGAAGAAACACATAATCCAACGGTGGTGCTGGTGGTCCTCGCGCTTCGCGAGGCTTTCCCCTGTCAGTGAGGCCCTTCGGGCTCGAATGTCGGCTTCGACCTATACAGGACCGTTGGATCGGAAAACCAGTCTTCCGGGTATTCTCTTACGGGTCAGGACCGGCACTCCGTGGCGGGGTGTCCAAATATCTGCAATGTGGCCGTAAGCACGCAGACCTTCAGTTTACGAGTACACACGCTAGGCCGCGGCGCGGAGCCTCAATCCGTCAGGCCGTAAATCCGCAGCACATTGTCGCGGAACAGTTTGCGCCGCACATCCGGCTTGAACCCGAGCGCGTTGATTTCCTCGACCGTGCGCTCGAATCCCAGCACCGGAAAATCGGTCCCGAAGATCACCTTGTCCTGGCCGAACGAATTGACGTAGTGCACGAACTGCGGCGGCCAGTACTTGGGGCTGTGGGCGTCGGTGCCGATGAAAATGTTTTCGTGTTTCCAGGCCATGGCTATCATCTCATCGGTCCACGGTATGCCGACATGAATACCGATCAGCTTGAGTTCGGGAAAATCGCAGGCGACGGCGTCGAGGGTAATCGGCTGCCCGACGCTGCGCCGCGGATACGATTTGGAATAGATCAGCGACTGGCCGACCTGTAACTGGATCGGCACGTCGAGTTCGACGCACTTGGCGTAGATCGGATAGTAGCGCGCGTGATCGGGCGCGAGTTCGAACCAATGCGGATAGGAGTGGGCGCCGACGAAACCCAGTTCCTCGATCCCGTATTGCAGTTCGCGTAACGCCTCCATGCCCTGGGTCGGATCGACCCCGGCGAGACCCGAAAACCGGTCGGGGTAGGCTTTGACCGCGTCCGCGACCACATCGTAGGGAATGTGATGACTGGCGGGCAACTCGGTCGGCCCCGATTTGGAAGCAATCAGGAACGAGCGTTCGATGCCGGCCGTGTCCATGCGTTTGAGCATGGCTTCCAGGCTAATGCCCTGGAACGTCTCCTCGTCGAGCCCCATCTTGTCGACAAAGAATTGGCGGCGGTCGTCGGGGCGGTTAGCCAGCGCCTCCGGCGTTTGAATGTTGACGACGGCGTCAATGGCGGCAATGTCGCCGCAGAGCCCGGCCATGTCGAATTCCTCCTTTTTCGGTCGCCGTCCCCCGGGCGCGGTGAAGCCGCATCCTTTCACGCTAGCCGGGGCCGCGCAATTGGACAGGCGCGCCGCTCCGCGCTAGACCATGGCCATGGAAAACATAGCCGAGCGCCTGCCCGAACACGCGCGCGACCGCCCCGATCATCCGGCGATTGTCGATGGCGAACTGGTGGTGACGTATGGCGAACTCGATCCGCTGGTCAGCCGCATGGCGCTGGGCCTGCGCGCGGCGGGGGTGGGCCCGAGCGACATCGTCGGGCTTTGCCTCAAGGACCGCGCCGCGCATCTGATTCTGCATTATGCGATTGCGCGCCTCGGCGCCGCGATCCTGCCGCTCGACATCCGCTGGACGGAAGAAGAGCGCGGGCGCGTCGCCAGGTTCTTCGAGGCGAAGCTGGTGTGCGTGGAGGCGGGCGAGACCGCGGGCGCAGGCGAGACGTTGGAGGTCACCGATGACTGGCTCGACACGCTGCCAAGTCTCGCGGGCGGGGAGACGTTCCCCGCCGATCGTAAATTGCCGCTGGCGCTGTCGTTGTCGTCGGGCACTACCGGGCGGCCCAAGGGGCCGATGATCAATCACGGCCACATGCTGGCGCGGTTTGAAAACCAGCGCTCTAATCTCGGTTTCGTGCCGGAAGACCGCTATCTCAGTACGACGCCGCTCTACTTTGGCGTCGGCCGGCATTTCACCCTCGGAATCCTGTTTTGCGGCGCCACCGTGATTTTTCTGCCGCCACCCTACAGCGCCGCGGACATGGCCGAGGCGGCAGTGCGGTCGAATGCCAGCGTTTCGATCACGGTGCCGACGATGTTGCGGCGTCTCCTGGAATTGCCGCGCCCGGACGGGCCGGTTCTCGGCGGCCTGCGGGTCCTGTATTCGACCGGGGCGATCTTGCACACGGATGAACGGGCGGCGGTCCTGCGCGACGTGTGCCCGAATCTGATCAACTATTACGGATCGACGGAGGGCGGCGGCCTGTCGCTCCTGACGCCCGACGCGCCGCCAGAGGCGCAATCGTCTGTTGGCCTCCCTCAGCCTGGAACCGAGGCCGAGGTCGTGGACGAGAACGACCGGCCGTTGCCAGCCGGCGAAATCGGACGGGTGCGCTACCGCGGCGCCACGGTCGCCGACAGTTTCCATAACGACGCGCAGGCGTCGGCCGAGTCCTTTCGTGACGGCTGGTTCTATCCCGGCGATCTCGGGCGTATCGATGAAAACGGCTATCTCTATCTCGCCGGCCGCGCCAAGGACATGATCATCCGGGCGGGCGTCAATATCTATCCCGAAGAAGTGGAACAGGTGTTGCGCAGCCACCCGTCGGTCCGCGAGGCGGCGGTGGTGGGCTGGGCGTCGGCCGCGCGCGGCGAAGAGGTCGCGGCCTTCGTCGTCACCGAGGGCGCGGGCGACGACGAGGCCCTGAAGCGGCACTGCGCGGACTCGCTGGCGCCCTACAAGGTGCCGCGGGGCATCTTCTTCGTTGACGAAATGCCGCGCAACGCGATGGGCAAGATCCGTAAACCCGATCTCGCCGCCGGCCTGCCCGCGCTCGAGGACTAGCGCCTTTTGCGATCAGGCCTAGAGCTTTTCCCGTTCGCATGCGCTCACGCGAAAAGCTCTAGGGTAATTCCTGTTCGTCTGGAATCGCCCTTGGCCGCGAGGCGGCCCGCCGCTTGTGCGGCGCGCCCGCGCAGGCGCGGACCGTCCGGTCCGCTGCCGTGAGCGAAATATAAGCGAGAGTGGTTCCGATCGAAACGGAACCGCTCTAACCGAGCAGGAACTCGCGGTAGACCTTCGCCGTTTCGGCGCGGCCTTCGGGCGTCGTCAGATCCTGGGTCTCGCTGGTAATGCCACCGGGAATGAGCTTCGCCGCTTCTTCCATGTATTCGCGCAGCATGTCCGAAGGGCCGGTGGCAACCATGGCCGGCACCGTCACCAGCGGAAGGCGGCTCCGTTTGTCGTAGCCGAGCGCTGCACGGTACGAAAGGTGGTAGGTCGTGATCGACTTGAGCACGTCCATCACGGCTTCGTGCAACTGGTGCGGTTCCGGCAGGCCGACGTTGCGCACCCGTTCCGCTTCCCGCCGCCACCACGGCCAGAACAAATTGCCGTCGCGGACAAAGTGCCAGGCCCAGTTGAACTGGGTGCCCATGGCATCCGGGGTGATGGCAGGCGCGTGGTTTTTGAGCATGGCGTCGCGTTCGTCGTCGGGGTAAAGGCTGATGCCGTCGAGAATCATGCGCTTTACGCGCTGGGGCTGGGCGATCGAGGCCTCGACGGAAATGTTCGCGCCGGTGTGCGACCCCCAGAGATAAAATGACTCGAGTCCAAGCCCGTCGAGGCCGCGCAAGAGGCCGTCCGCCAGCACCGCAATGTCGACGGTCTCGACCGCCAGCGGCGAAGAATCGGCATTGCCCATGGTGTCGGGGGCATAGATTTTGAAGTCCTTGCCGAGTTCCCGCATCAGCGGGATCAGCGCGCGCGAGCCGCCGGGCGAGCCATGCACCATGACCAGCACGGGATCCTGGTCGCGCCCGCAGGTGCGGTAATGGATTTGTCCTTCGGCGACATCGACGAAGCCGCGGCGGATGACTGGTTCGTTCATTTCCTACTCCTTGCCGTTGGCCGTATTCCTCACCATTCGAGAATCTGGCGCCCGAGCAGGCGCCCAAACCCCAGCGCCGGGGTGACGCTCATGCCGCCGACGAACGACTGCCCCGACAGCGTCGCGCCGCCGATGGCCTCGCCCGCGGCGTAGAGCCCGGGGATCGGGTTGCCGTCCTCGCCGATGACCCTGAGCCGCGTATCGACCGTCAGCCCGCCCGCCGTCTTGAGAACGACCCCGTGGGCCATGATCGCATAGTAGGGCGCCGCGGCGAGGGGTGCTGGCAGGTGGGCGCGCCCGAGCGCGTCGGACCCGGATTTCACGCCCGCATTGTAGGCGGCGACGGTTTGTTCGAGGGCTTCGGCGTCGAGCCCGCAGGCTTTGGCGAGTGCGGCAATCGAATCGGCGCGCTGGAACGAGGCATGATCGTCGAATGCCTGCATCACGGCATCGCCCGACCAGGCGGTCTCGTCCGTCAGCCAGCCGCCGAGGAAAGGCTCGGAGCTTGTGCGCGCGGTCTCGTCATAGACGATCCAGAACGTCAATTCCGGCTGTGCTATCAGCGCGTGCTCGCGGGCATCGACGCTGGGATTGTCTTCGGCGACGAACCGCTCTCCCTTGAGATTGACGTAGATCTCCCAGGGCGGGCGCAATTGCGGGGTCAGGTTCGGCAGATCGTCGAAGTCGATCCGGCCCGGTCTGCCGGCGATCGCGATTCCGCCGAAGGTGGGCAGGAACTTTTCCGCGTTGCGCCGTGCCGCGCCCGCCTGCTGACCAAGAACGATCCCCTCGCCGGTGGAAGATTCGCGGGCCGCCGAGAACAGGGGAAATCCTTGCGTCCACTCGGCGAACAGGCCGGCATTGGCGCCATAGCCGCCGGTGGTCATGACGAGATTCGGGGCCGGTAAAGTCTCGGGCGGGCCGTCCGGGCCGCGCACCTCGACGCCGGTGATATGTCCGTTTTCGCCTCTTTGGATGGCCGTCAATTCCGTGTCGAGACGAAGATCGAGGCGTCCGGTGGCAATTGCCGCATCGAGGAACGGGCGCAGGAATTTGAGAATGGTACGGCCGCCGTCCACGCCCCAGTACGTGCGTGCCACGCTGTAGGCCTCGTGACCGAAAAAGATTTCCGGGCAAACCGGGTCGAATTCGAACCCCTGATCGGTCAGCCAATCGACGGTTCCGGGCGCCAGATCGACCGCAAGCCGGACCAGATCGGCATCGGCGGTTCGCTTGCTGATGCGCATGGCGTCTTCGAAATGGGAATCGGGCGTGTCTTCGATGCCGCGCCGTGCCTGAAGTTTGGTGCCGGCGGCGCTCATCTGGCCCGCCGTCACATGCAGCGAGCCGCCGACCTCGCCGGTCTTCTCGATCAACGCCACCCGCGCCCCGCGTTCGGCCGCGCTGATCGCCGTCGGCAGGCCCGCGGTTCCGGCGCCGGCCACAATCACGTCATACGTACCGTTCATCGACTATGCGTCTTTCTTCCCCCGCTTCGGCCTCTTGCGCCCCCGGGGCCGCCAAGCCGTGCGCCAGCCTGCAAGGGCCGTGCGCCCAAGTCAACGGGCACGGCGTCGCGGGAATCAGGGCCGTGCCGCCACCGATTCGGAATAGGGGGAGGGGCACGCACCGGATTGCGCCTCTTTTTCCCATACCTCCACGGCATCGATCAGCGTCGGCCCGCCGCACGGCAGCAGCATGTAGCTCAACGCCTCCGACAGTTGTTCGACGGTGGCGCCGGCGCCGAAGGCGCGGCCCAGATGAATCCGCATCGCCTCGTAGGTGCGCCGCGCCCCGTGGCAGACGATCAGGATAATTTCGGCAAGACCGGCGTCGATCTCGCCGCGGGCGGCCTCGGTCAATTTTAGATAGCGCGAATCGGCAGCCGCTTCTGAAACCCATTCGCCCCAATGGTGCGAAGCGAAGCGCAGCGCCCGGTGCGACTCGGCGGCACCGGCGAGCGCAATCGAATCCGCCAGAATCCCCTCGCCGAGACCCGCCTTGATGGCGCGGCGCATGTGGATGTGGCCATGTTCCTCGTCGGCCGCCACCTGCAACGCGGCCCACACCAGTTCGCGTTGCTGTGGGTCAAGCGTGCGCGGGTTGAGGGTCAGATGTTGGTAGAAGTTGTCGTAGGCCGCCAGAAGGTCCGGGTCGGACGATCCGATCATCTTGTGATAGGTGAGCAAATAACCGCGCTTTCGCTCGACCGCATCGAGGACTTGGTTGGGCTCCACGGGGGCACCTCCCTGCCGGTATGGACTCATGCGCGCGCAGGGCCGCGGCCCCGCGACCCCGATCATTGCGGCAAATCCGGGTTGGCGCCATACCCACGGCCTGGGGCTGGAGGTGTTCGAAATTACCGGCTCCGAAAGCCTGACTTCGGGGTCCGTGATTGAAGAATTAATGGTTGCAAGTACGAAGGTGTTTTACCGCGATACGGGTCTCGGCGCCCGTCGCCTCGAGGAATCGGTGCAAATTACGGCGGACGGCTGCCGGTTGCCGCACGAAATGCCGCGGGAACCGGTGGTCTTCGACCAGGGACACCGGGCGGAGGGGGCAGGGGTGCCGCGCGCGCCGGAGGGCCCCGCGCGGCGCGGGTCATGCGGCCGAACCCTCGATACGGTATCGGCCCGGCGGGGGAGGGCGGCCGCCAAGTCGGGCCGCGGCGTCGCGCGCCTTGACTCGGGCCCGCCTGTCGCCAACACTTCCGCCTGAAAAAATAAACGCCAATCCCAACCCTAGGGGGAGCCCAGTGAAAACGCCACTCATCAAATTCGCCGCCGCCGCGGCGGCCGTTATCGCCTTTGCCCTTCCGGCGGGCGCCAAGGAAATCTTGTTTCTGTCTGAAGACGTTCCGCCCAGTCTCGATTATGACGGGGCCAACGCCTCGGCTCCGCCGACCCAGACCGGCATCGTCAACCTGATGGAGCCGTTGATCTACTACAAGGAAATCGCATCGACGCCGGAAGGCGGGCGCCGGTTCGATTTCTCCCAGTTTGAAGGTCGTCTCGCGGAATCGTGGAGCCACGATGAGGCCACCAACACCTGGACCTTCAATTTGCGCCGCGGTGTCAAGGGTTGCAACGGTGAAACCTTCAACGCCGACGACGTGATCTACACCATGGCGCGGGCCAAATCGGTCAGTGGGCCGGCCCCGGTGGGCTGGTTCCTTTCGAACGTGGCCTCGATCGACAAATTCACACCCGCCGTGTTTGGCGATTCGCCCGAGGCGATTGAAGCCAAGAAACTCGGCGACGAAGTCAAGAAAATCGATGACTACACCGTGCAATTCCGTCAGGCGGCCTCCAACAAGCTGTTCCTGCCGGTGTTGACGATCTTTGCCCTCTATATCTACGACAAGGAGGGGATGGAGGCACACGCGACAGCGGACGATCCGTGGAGCCACAAATTCGCCAATAACGAAGACGTTTCCAGTTATGGGCCCTATTGCATCGAAAACTGGGAAAAAGACAAGGAATTCGCGGTTACGGCCAACCCCGACTACTACCGCGGCAAGGCCGACGTCGATCGCGTCATCATGCGCAAGGTTCCACAAAGCGGCCAGCGCTTGGTGATCATCCGCAGTGGCCAGGCGCATCTGACCGAACATCTGACCCCCAAGGAATTCGATTCCTTGAGGAGCGCGCCGAACGTCAAGGTCATCAGCATGGCCGGCAACGCGAGCACCTATGTTCACATGAACTGGGAGAAGGAGCCGTGGGATAACATCACGCTTCGTAAGGCGATCGCCTATGCACTTCCGTACGACCAGGTGATCCGGGACGTCTTTTTCAACGAGGCGACGAAATACAATGGCGTATTGCCTTCCTTCTATCCGGGCTATCACCAGGCCTCGACGACTTACGATTACGATCCCGAAAAGGCGAAGGCGCTGCTGGCCGAAGCCGGTTTCCCGAACGGGCAGGGTCTGGAACAGTATGAAGGAGCGTTCGAACTTACCTACACTGCGGAAAAGGAAAATATCCTCGGTCCGGCAGCGACGATTATTCTGACGGCACTGAAAGGGATCGGCATTCCGGTGACCCTGAATCCAATTCCACAAGCGCAGTTCTCAGATCGGGAATTGGTCAAGAAGGACCTGGAATTCGCTGTGATCGACCATTCCAAGCCGATCGGCATCGAGGCGGCTTATGCGATCCAACTCTTGTACGTCTCGCGTGACAAGGGCGGTCTCAGCAACTACAGCCTCTACAGCAACGCCGAGGTCGATGACCTGTTCTTGGATCAGGCCAAAACCGAGCCCGACGATGCCATCCGCAACGGGCTCCTGGCTCAGATCCAGGAGATCCTGATGGACGAGGTGGTGATTGCGCCGCTGGTAGAAACGAAACTGCAATGGGCGATGTCGTCCAATCTGTCCGGCGTGGGCTTCCACCCCGAACATTCGCTGCGCTTCTACGACTTTACGCTCGACGAATAAATCCGTCGTATGGG
>CAZTAK010000051.1:0-19991 GCA_964611585.1 uncultured Alphaproteobacteria bacterium | reverse complement strand
AAAAGCTCTATCCCTTTGACATAGTACGCAAATCGTCGTCGCCGGCGATTCCGCCAGCTCGGGATTTGCTCTAGCGGGCCCGGCCGGCGCGGCCCGCTAATCGAGTTTCGGCCGCCGCCCGTTGAGAAAAAAGGTTCGCATATCGGTCTTGCCCTTGATCGCAATCAGACCGCGTTCCTCGCAGTCGGATCGCGGCCCGAGGCGCTCTCGTGTGCTCTCCGAGATTTGAATGCGATCTTTAACACCATGCGAATCCATCCGGCTAGCGGTGTTGACGGCATCGCCCCAGAGATCATAAGCGAATTTCCGCTCGCCGATGACGCCGGCGACGACCGGTCCGGTGTTGAGTCCGATCCGCAATTGAAGCGGGACGGCGAATTCCTCGCCGATGCGCGCGATTTCAGCCTGCATATCGAGCGCCAGATCGGCCATCGCTTCGGCGTGATCGGGGCGCGGTTCAGGCAGACCGGCGGCAACCATGTAGGCGTCGCCAATCGTTTTGACTTTTTCCAATCCGCGTTGCTCGGTGAGCCGGTCAAAGGCGGTAACGACTGAATTCAGCAGGATCACCAACTCTTCGGGGCTTCGTTGCGCGGCAAGGCCAGTGAAGTTGACAATGTCGGCGAACAGAACGGTGACCTCGACGTATGCATCGGCGATGACTTCCTGACCTTGCTTGAGGCGTTCGGCGATGGGCATGGGAAGAATGTTGAGCAGCAGCCCTTCGGAGCGCGCATGTTCGCGCTCGAATGCCCGCACGAAATAGAGCATCGTCGCGAAGATCGCCAGTGCCGGGCCGGCGATGTTCATTCCGAAGAACAGCATCGATATTTCGTGGCTTACCGTCGCCGCATCCTGCTGGAATGTGCCGTCCAGTACCAGCGAGAGGCCGAGCAGAATGATGTAGGCGGCGAACCACCAGGCAGCCTTGCGCATGGACTGAAACAGAAGGGCGCAGAACGGGGCGAGGATCGACCAGATCATGACGACGCCAGAGGCGGCAAAGCCGCCCAGACTCAACTGCATGGCAATCGGGTTCCACAGGATCATGAGCAGGAACGGATAGAGCAGGTACGCAAACTGCCGGGTCGCGAAAAAAAACCACCAGCGCCGCGCCCATGACGACGGTGAAGCCGAAGGTAAGAAAAACCGTGCTGGTCGCCCCGAGGGTCGCGTAGTAAAGCACGCCCCAGACGATGCTGGCGAAGAAACAGGTTCCGGTCAGGACGACCAGAGTCAGTTTGTTGCGTCGCTGATCGACGGTGTCGGTTTCAAGGGTGCCGGACCGCTCAAGCCATGCCTTGAATTCCGGCCAAGGGGTGGTCATCGGCGGTCCTTTTGGGCGCGACCGGCGCCGGCGCAAATCGCCCGGTACGAACCGGGTCGTGCCCCCGCCGTTGCGCTCCGCGTGGCCCGGTGTGGGCCGGATCGAACCCCCCTACCGTGCGCGCTCCGGTATTTCGTACCTTCCCGGCGATGCGCGGTCAAACCGGGGCCGGATCGCGCCGCCTGCCTCAGGTGCCGGCAAAAGCCTTGTCGAGCGCATCGAACGGCAGCGTGACGCAGGAATGACGGCTCTTGTACGCCGCCACCGGGGCGAAGGCGCCGAACGCTTCCCACGGCGCACCCGGCGGGGCGCCGCCCGCCAGCAAAGCTGCGATCTGCTCGCGCGCCGACCGCAAGGAATCCGCGTCTCGCCCTTCGGCGGCGGCACTCAGCGCCGCGGCCGAGGCCGCGCACAACGCGCATCCACGGACATGGTGGGCGATCTCTGTAATCTTGCCGCCATCGAGACGCACGTCCAAAGTTACCCGGTCGCCACACAAGGGGTTGTCGACGGTGGCCGAGGCATCGGCGCCGTCAAGGCGGCCGGCGCGGGTTTCGTCATGGGCGAGCGCCATGATCTGGTCCTGATAGAGGTGTTCGGTCACGCGGCCGCCGTCAGGTAAGACGCCGGATCGCGTCGTCGAGGCCGGCCAAAAAGGCATCAATGTCGGCGGCGTCGTTGTAGAGCGCGAGGCTCGCGCGGGTGGTGCCGGTCAACCCGAACCGCTCCATCAGAACCTGGGCGCAGTGGTGGCCGCCGCGGGTGGCAACGCCGTGGCCGTCGAGTATCTGGCAGATATCGTGCGGGTGGGCGCCCTCAACCGAAAAGCTGACCACGGGCAGGCGCTCCTGAAGTCCGGCCGGACCCAGCACCCGGATCTGCCCGCGGCCGTTGTCCAATGCCGCCAGGCCGTCGAGGGCGCGCGCGGTCAGCGCCTTGAGGTGGCTTTCGACGCCCGCCAGCTCCTGGGCTTCAATCCAGCGTATGGCCGCCCCAAGGCCCACCGCCTGGGCGATGGGCGGGGTCCCGGCCTCGAACCGTCGCGGTGGCGGCGCATATTCCGTGTGCTCGCGCGTAACGCCGAGAATCATTTCGCCGCCGCCGAGAAACGGCGGCATTGCATCGAGAATGTCGGTCCGCGTCCACAGCGCGCCGATTCCATTGGGCGCGAACATCTTGTGGCCGGAAAAAGCGTAGAAATCCGCCCCCAGCGCCGCCACGTCGAGCGGCCCGTGGGCCATGCGCTGTGCCCCGTCGAGCAGGAGTTTGGCCCCCGCCGCGTGCACCGCCGCGGCGGCCTCGCGCGCATTCAGTTCCGCGCCGGTGACGTTCGACACATGCACCAGCGACACCAAGCGCGTCCGCGGTCCCAGCATCGAATCGAGCCGGGCGAGGTCGATCCGGCCCTCGTCCGTGACCGGAAGAAATTTGAGCGTGACGCCGGTGCGTTGGCGCAGCATCTGCCACGGAACGATATTTGAGTGATGTTCGAGGTCGGAGAGGACGATTTCGTCGCCTTCGCGTAAACCTCCCCCGAACGAATGGGCCGCCAGATTGATGGCGCCGGTGGCGCCGGAGGTAAAGACGACTTCGTCCGGCTCGGCATTGAGATAGCGCGCGACATCGGCGCGCGCGGATTCATACGCATCGGTCGCTTCCTCGGCCAGCGTATGCACACCGCGCAGCACATTGGCCCGCGAATGGGTCTCGTGATGCGCGACGGCGTCGAGCACCGCGTGCGGCATCTGCGAGGTGGCGGCGTTGTCGAGATAGTGGAGCGGGGCGTCCCGGACGGTTCGCGCCAGAACCGGAAATTGCGCCCGCACCATGCCGGGGTCGAACATCACGTTCGGGATTCTCCGGCGATGGCCGTCAGGGCCTCGGGCGTGTCGATGTCGAACAGGACCGCGCCGTCGCCGGTGGCGACTTCGCATACGGCATCTTCGTATTCGCCGATCAGATGTTTGGCGCCGACGTCGCCCACCACCGTCTTCATCTCGTCAAAATACTGGCGCCCCCACAGCACCGGATTGCCGCGCTTGCCGCCGCTGGTGGGGACGCAGATCGATCGTCCCTCGTCCGCGTCGAACGCGGCGATCAGTTGGTCGATGTGGGCCGGCCGGACGGCCGGCATGTCGCCCAGCATCACGACGGCGCCGTCGCACAAGTCGTCCAGCGCCTCGAGGCCGCGCACCAGCGAGGTGCTGAGGCCGGCCGCGTAGTCCGGATTGCCGGCGAATACCACTTCAAGGTCCTCAAGGGCGGCCCGCACGCGCGCACTCTCGTGGCCGGTGACGACGACGACCGGACCCGCACCGCTTTCGAGCGCCGCCACGACCGCGCGTCTCACCATCGGCACGCCATCGATCTCTGCCAGCAGCTTGTTGGTGCGGCCCATGCGTCGCGACTGTCCGGCGGCGAGAACGATCGCGGCGATGCGCGGCACCGGGGCGCGCCGGGCCGAACTGTCCTCACGCCGTTGCGGCCGCGAGACGATCTCGTTCAGGAGTCCTCCCGCACCCATAGCGATGATATATTCGGGCGCAACCTCTTCCCCCGCCAGCAATCGTTCCAGCACCCAGTCGAAACCGTTGAGCTTGGGCGAACGCGCGCATCCGGGAACGCCCAGCACCGGCGTGTTTCCGTGATGTGCCAGCAACAGCAGATTACCCGGATCGACCGGCATGCCGAAGTGATCGATTTCACCGCCGGCGGCCTCGATCGCGGCCGGGACCACGTCGCGCGGGTCACCAATGGCCGAGGCGCCGAAGACCAGCACCGGCGTACAGCCATCGTCGAGCAAGGCGGTAACGGCGGCGGCAATCTCGTCTTCCTTGTGGGCGCAACGGATCTCCCGGGCAAGGGTGCTGCCCAGGCGTTCGATCCGCTCGGCCGTGACGCGCGCGGTCTTGTCGAGTATCGACTCTTTCATGCCGTCAAGGCGGGTCAGCACCAGCCCGGCCTTGCGCGCCTTGAAATGCGCTACCCGCAACAAGGGGGTGTCTTCGGCCGCAATCGCGCAGGCGCGCTCGACCGCTTTGCGCGGCGCGGCAAACGGAATGATCTTGACAGTGGCGAGCATTTGGCCCGCTTCGATGTGCGCGAAATCGGGCACGGTCGCCATGGTGATCGAATCGTCCACCGAATTGAACTGCATCAGGCGGCGCGGATCGAACCGCACGATTCCGGCCGCGGCCGCGTAGAGGTTGGCACGGCCGGTGAACGGCGCACTTGCGCGCACGCCCGGACCCGCCGTCGCCTCGGCCAGCAGCGCCGCCGCCTCGTCTTCGGCGAGATCGCCGGCACCGAGTCGGGCTGCCATGACGGTCTCGATTCCACCAGCGCGCAGGTGCGCAATATCGTCCGCCGACAACACCCGGCCTTTCTTGAAAACGGTACCGTCGAGGCGCACGCCATGGGCGAGAATAGCGCCCTCGGCGCTGTCCGTTGCGATGCGGCCGAATTCCACGGTCAGCCCCCGGCGGCGCGGAGCGTTTCGGTCATCTGCGCCAGAATCGAGACGGCGATCTCGGCGGGCGACTTGGCGCCGATGGCAAGGCCGACGGGCCCGTGGATGCGCGCCAGAGTTTCGCCCGTGAACCCTGCATGCGACAGCCGTTCCAGCCGTGCGGCATGGGTTTTCTTGCTGCCCAGTGCGCCGGTGTAGAACGCCTCCGAGTTGAGCGCGGTTGCGAGCGCGGGATCGTCGATCTTGGGATCGTGGGTCAGGGTAACGACCGCCGTGCGGGCATCGGGGGCAAGTTCGGTCAGAGCATCGTCGGGCCAGTCGGACAGAACGGTGACGCCGGGAAAGCGCTCAACGGTTGCGAACGCACGGCGCGGATCGACCACCGTAACTTCGTAACCGGCCAGCGCCGCCATGCGCGCCAGGGGTTGCGCGATATGAACCGCGCCGACGATGATGAGCCGCAAGGGCGGATTGAAAACGTGCAGGAATACGTCGCCCGCATCGGTCGAAACGGTCGTGCTTTTGTCGCTGCGCACCGCCGCGCGGGCCGCGTCCGCGACCGCAGGCTCCAGTTCGGCTAACCGGTCCGTATCGGCGAGGTCGATGATGACTTCGGCGCCCGAGTCCAGATTGATGGCCAGTACCACCGGGCGTTTGGCGGCGCGGTCTGCCAGCATCCGGTCGAGGGTCTCGCGCTTCATTCCAGACGCTCGACGAACACCTGCACCTTGCCGCCGCACGCAAGGCCCACTTCCCACGCCTGCGAATTGGTAACGCCGAAATCCAGCAGCCGCACCTTGCCGTCGCCGATGGCCTCGACGGCTTCCTGCACCACAGCACCTTCGATGCAGCCGCCCGACACCGAGCCGACGAAGCGGCCCCGATCGTCCACCGCCATTTGGCTGCCGACCGGGCGCGGCGAAGAGCCCCACGTGGTGACGACGGTGGCGAGCGCGACGCCGCTGCCGGACTTCTTCCAGGTGTTTGCCGTTTCGAGAATGTTTTCTTCCGTCATGCCGCGTCCTCCGCAGCGTAGCGGGCGCCCTCCAGCCGCCTTGGCGGTTCGCGCCCCAGGGTCTCGGTCAGATCGCTCATGCTTTCAAGATTGTGGATTGCGCGGGTTTCGTCAACATGGCGGACGATGGCCTGGGCGCCGGCGGCGCGCGCCTCATAGCGGTCATAGCGCATCAGGGGATTGAGCCACAGCAGCCGCCGGCAGGACTTGTGCAGCCGTTCCATCTCGAAATCGAGGCCGTGCGCGCCTTCGCGGTCGAGGCCGTCGGAGATCAGCAGGACCAGCGCCCCCTGGCCCAGCACCCGCCGCGACCAGAACGAATTGAACGTCCGCAGGCAAGCGCCGATCCGGGTGCCGCCGGACCAGTCCTCGACCGCCTCGCTGACGCGCTCCAGTGCCACATCAACATCCTTCTGGCGCAGGTGCCGGGTAATGTTCGTGAGTCGGGTGCCGAACACAAACGTGTGCACGCGGTCGCGGTCGTTGGTGATCGCGTGCATGAAATGAAGGAACATGCGCGAATACCGGCTCATCGACCCGGATACGTCGCACAGCACCACCAGCGGTGGGTGGCGGCGCACGCGCGATTTCCGGTTCAACGGGATGAGGGCGCCGCCGTGGCGCAAACCTGCGCGCATGGTGGCGCGCAGATCGATGCGGGACCCGCGCGTATCGGCCCGGAACCGTCGCGTCGGCACCTGCATGATCGGCAGTACCAGTCGCCGGATCGCCGCTCGCACCTCGGCCAGTTCCGCTGCCGACATCGATTCGAAATCCATTTTGTTGAGCGCCTCGCGGCCCGAATAGGTGAACGCGGCATCGAAACGGATATCGTCCTCTGCCCGTTCATCGGCTTGGGCGTCGGCGCCCGGGAACAGGGCCTCGGCGAGCCGGCGGTTGGCCTCGGTGAACGACGGCGGGTTCGCCGCATCGGCGCCGAAACTCGGCAGCAGAACCGACAGCATGCGTTCGAGAATCTTGGGATTGCGCCAGAATATGTAAAACGCCTGGTCGAACAGATCGCGCTGGTCGCGGCGGTTGACGAACACCGCATGAAGCGCCCAGTAGAGATCCTCGCGCCGTTCGATGCCCGCCGTTTCGGCCGCGCGCACCGCGTCGATCACCCGGCCCGGCCCGGCCGGCAACCCGGCCGCGCGCAGCACGCGCCCAAAATACATGATGTTTTCGGGCAGCTTTCCTGCTGCCCCCGGAAGGTCATCCTCGGGGGTCATGGGCCGGCGTGGGCGATCTCCGCGTTGACTTCATCGAGGAGCCGTTTGGCTTCGGAGCCCTCGATCCTGGCGATGTCGTCCTGATACTTCAATAGGACGCCGAGGGTGTCGTTGACGGAGGCGGGATCGAGCGAGAGTTTGTCGAGTTGCGTCAGCGCACTCACCCAGTCGATGGTCTCGGCAATCCCCGGCAGCTTGAACAAATCGGTTTCGCGCAGTTTTTGTACGAAGGCGACGATCTGGGCGCTGAGGCGCTCGTCCGCGCCCGGCACCTTGAGGCGCAGGATTTCCAGTTCGCGTTCGGCGTCCGGGTAGTCGATCCAGTGGTAATAGCAGCGCCGTTTCAGGGCGTCGTGAATTTCACGGGTGCGGTTCGAGGTGACGATGACGATCGGCGGCTCGGCCGCGCGCACGGTTTGGTATTCGGGAATCGTTATCTGAAAATCCGCCAGCACTTCCAGTAGATAGGCCTCGAACGGTTCATCGGTGCGGTCGATCTCATCGATCAGCAACACCGGCGGCCCGCCGACGTGGGGCTCGAGGGCTTGCAGCAGCGGGCGTTTGATGAGGAAGCGTTCGGAAAAAATATCGGCCGACAACTGGGCGCGGTCGGTCACGCCCTCGGCCTCGGCGAGGCGGATTTCCACCATCTGGGCGGCGTAGTTCCATTCATAGACCGCCGAAGCGACGTCGAGGCCCTCGTAGCACTGTAGCCGGATCAACTGGCGTCCCAGCGTTGCGGCCAGCACCTTGGCAATTTCGGTCTTGCCGACCCCGGCTTCGCCTTCGAGAAACAGCGGCCGCTTGAGGCTGAGGCTGAGATAAAGCGTCGTCGCGAGCGCGCGGTCGGCGACGTATTGGCCGCGCCGCAAAAGATCGAGCGCCTCGTCGATCGAGGCCGGGATGAGGGCAGGGGCCTGATTCATGTCCCTATTAAGCTATTGAGCGTTCCGCCAAGAAACAAGGGGAGGCGAGCCTCCCCTTGAACGCAGCAACCCGGCGCCCGGTCCGGGCGCATCAAAATTAGCCGGCGGCTTCGACCGCCCGCTTCGCCATCACGGTGACCAGATGGGCGCGGTATTCGGCGCTGCCGTGAATATCCGAATTCAGCCCGTCGGCGGAAATCGAAATGCCGGCCAACGCGTCGGCGCTGAAACTGCCGCCGAGCGCCGCTTCCATCTCGGGGACGCGAAACGCGCAGGCGCCCGCGCCGGTCACGGCGACGCGCACGCCGCCTGCCGTTTCGGCCACGAACACACCCACCAGGGCGTAGCGCGAAGCCGGCTGCGGGAACTTTTGGTAGGCCGCGCGTTTGGGCACCGGGAAGGATACCGCCGTCACCAGTTCGCCGTCTTCAAGCGCAGTTTCGAACAGGCCCTTGAAGTAATCGTCGGCGGCGATTTCGCGATTGTTGGTCGTGATCGTGGCGCCCAGCCCCAGCACGGCGGCGGGATAATCGGCTGCCGGGTCGCTGTTGGCAATCGAGCCGCCGATGGTGCCGCGGTGACGCACCATGGGATCGCCGATATGACCGGCGAGTTCGGCCAGTGCCGGGATCGCCTTTTGCACGTGGGCCGAGGCGTTAACTTCGGCGTGCGGGGTCATCGCGCCGATAGTCACGTTGCCGCCGGCCACTGAAATACCCTTGAGGGCGGCGATCCCGGCCAGATCGACCAGGTCCGACGGCGAGGCAAGGCGTTGCTTCAACGTCGGGATCAGGGTCATGCCGCCGGCGAGGAACGTGCCATCGGCGGCGCCGCTGCGCGCCGCGAGGGCATCGTCGATGCTGCCCGGACGGTGATAATCGAATTCGTACATTTCTGCCTCTCCTCAGGCCGCCTTCGCGGCGTTCCTTTGAATAGCCTGCCAGACGGCGAGCGGGGTCGCCGGCATGTCGATCGATTCGGTCCCAAGCGCGTCGGTAACCGCGTTCATCACCGCCGCCGGCGCCGCAATCGCGCCGGCCTCGCCGCAGCCCTTGACGCCCAGTGGATTGTGTGGACATGGCGTGACTTGCAGGCCGACGTCCGGTGTTGGCATGGCGTCGGCGCGCGGCAGCGCATAATCCATGAACGAGCCGTTCACCAGTTGACCCGAATTCGAATCGTAGATGCCGTTTTCAAGAAGCGCCTGACCAACACCATGCACGACACCGCCATGCACCTGGCCCTCGACAATCATCGGATTGATGACATTGCCAAAATCGTCGATCGCGGTGAAACGCACGATTTCGGTGCGCCCGGTGTCGGGGTCGATTTCGACCTCGCAGATATGGGTGCCGAAGGGGAAGGTGAAATTGGCGGGGTCGTAGAAGGCGGTTTCGTCGAGGCCGGGTTCGACTTCGCCCGCCGGGATCCCGTGCGGCACATAGGCCGCGAACGCCACTTCGGCCAGGGCCATGGCTTTGTCGGTGCCGGCCACCTCGAAACTGCCGTCGCTGAATTCGATGTCGGCCTCGTCCGCCTCCATCAGGTATGCGACCAACGTCTTGCCCTTGGCGATGATCTTGTCGATGGCATTGCTGAGCGCCGAGCCACCGACCGCCAGCGAGCGCGAGCCATAGGTTCCCATGCCGAAGGGGATGCGTGCGGTATCGCCGTGCACCACCTCGATATTGTCGAGCGGGACACCGAGCCGGTCGGACACGATCTGGGCAAAGGTGGTCTCGTGCCCCTGGCCGTGGCTGTGGGACCCGGTAAACACGGTGACGCCGCCGGTCGCGTTGAAGCGCACGCCGGCCGATTCATAGAGCCCGACTCCGGCGCCGAGAGAACCCACCACTTGGCTCGGGGCGATGCCGCAGGCTTCGATATAACTCGCAATGCCAATGCCGCGGCGCCTGCCCTTCGCCTCCGTCTGCGTCCTTCGGGCGGCAAAACCGTCATAGTCCGCCGCAGCCAGCGCCTTGTCGAGGGCACCCGCATAGTTTCCGGAATCGTAAACGAGCGCGACCGGGGTCTGATAGGGGAAGGCGTCCGCCGCAACGAAATTGCGTCGCCGCAGTTCGGCCGGATCGATGCCGGTTTCGCGTGCCGCCACTTCGACGATGCGCTCGACCACAAAGGCCGCCTCGGGCCGGCCGGCGCCGCGAAGGGCATCGACCGGCGCCGTATGGGTCACGACGGCCCGCACGTTCACATGGACCGCCGGCGTCGCGTACTGACCCGCAAGCAGGGTTCCATAGAGAAAGGTCGGGACCGCCGAGGAAAACGTCGAAAGATAGGCGCCAAGGTTGGCAATGGTATCGACCTTGAGAGCCAGAAACTTGCCATCGCCGTCGAGCGCCAGTTCGGCATGGGTGACGTGATCGCGCCCGTGCGCGTCGGCAAGGAACGCTTCGGCCCGGCTCGCCGTCCACTTCACCGGACGGGCAAGACGCTTCGCCGCCCACAAAACGGCCGTTTCCTCGGCATAGATGAAGATCTTGGAGCCGAAGCCGCCGCCGACATCCGGCGCCACCACTCGTAGCTTAGTTTCCGGCGCGACCTGTACGAACGCCGACAGCACCAACCGGTGCACATGGGGGTTCTGGCTGGTGGTGTAGAGGGTACATTCATCGGTGCCGGGGTCGTAGGCGCCGATTGCGGCGCGGGGCTCGATCGCGTTGGGGATCAGTCGGTTGTTGACGATGTCGATTTTGGCAACGTGGGTGGCCTTGGCAAAGGCTTCGTCCGCCGCCGCTTCATCGCCCAAGGCCCAGTCGAAAATCAGGTTGCCGGGCACATCGGCATGGACCTGCGCGCTGCCATCCGCCAGCGCGGCAACGGGGGCGGTAACGGCGGCGGCCAGGTCGTAGTCGACCGCGACCAGATCGGCCGCAGCTTCCGCCTGATCGGCGGTCTCGGCGACGACGATGGCGACTTGATCGCCAACGTATCGCACGGTGTCTGCGGCCAGCACCGGATGGGCTGGCGCCTTCATCGGCTCGCCGTGTTTGTCGGTCACGGTCCAGCCGCAAATCAGACCGCCGAGGCCGTCGGCGGCCACGTCGGCGCCGGTGAGCACGGCGATCACGCCGGGCGCTGCCGCGGCTTTGCCGGTATCGACGGATTTGATCGTGGCGTGAGCGTGCGGCGAGCGCACGAACGCGGCATAGTTTTGACTGGACAGGGTCATGTCATCGACATAACGCCCATTACCGGTGAGAAAGCGATAGTCCTCCTTACGGCGGACGGCGGCGCCGATACCCGTATCGGACATGGTGGGTTCCCTCCTTCAACCCGGCGCGCGTCTCTTAGGTGGACGCGGCAGCCAAGATCGATTTGACGATATTGTGATAGCCGGTGCAGCGGCAGAAATTGCCTTCCAGCTCCTGGCGAACGGTCTTTTCATCGGGATTGGGAATGCGGCGCAGCATATCGACCGCGCTCATCACCATCCCCGGTGTGCAAAAGCCGCATTGCAATCCGTGGTTTTCTTTGAACGCCGCCTGCATCGGGTGCAGTTCGCCTTCCTTGGCGAGCCCCTCGATGGTCAACACATCGCTGCCATCGGCCTGGACCGCCAGCATGGTGCAGGATTTTATGGCAACGCCATCGACGTGGATGGTGCAGGCGCCGCACTGCGAGGTATCGCAGCCAACGTGCGTTCCGGTCAGGTGCAAGGTCTCGCGCAGGAAGTCGACCAGCAAGGTGCGCGGTTCGACATCGGCGCTGACCGATTCGCCGTTTACGGTCATGGATACTGTCGTCATGGACCCCCTCCCAGCCCCCCGTTTCGGTCTGACGATCCGGGGTTATGGTGTGAACATCCGGAACAAATCCCGTTCCGGGACGGCATGGTGGCGGAGATGGGCCGACACCGGATAGGGGATTTTCCTGCCTCAGCGCGCCAAGGTCAAGGCAGGGGTTCGATTCCTCAGGGGCGCGGGACCGGCGCTAGATGGTGGCGACGATGACCAGGATGACCAAGACCACCGCGACCAGGAGCGAACTCCAGGCGACCGGCGCGAGGCCCTCGGGCGCGGCCGGGGGCGGCGCGGCGACGGGAACGGCTTCGGCGGCAGGCGCCACGGCATCGACGAAACTGGAAAAAAACTCGTCGGCCAGCTTCTTGGCGGCCCCGTCGATCAGGCGCGCCCCGATCTGGGCGAGTTTGCCGCCAACCTGGGCGGTGGCGGCATAGCGCAGCACCGTTTCGTCCCCCTCGGCGCCGAGGCTTACCTTGGCGTCGCCCTTGCCGAAGCCGGCCGCCCCTCCTTGGCCTTCGCCCGAGATCGTCAGGCTGTTCGGCGGGTCGATATCCGAGAGCGTCACCCTACCCTTGAACTTGGCTTTCACCGGGCCGACCCGGATCATCACCGCGGCCGTCAGTTCGGTATCGGAAACCTTGTCGAGCGTGTCGCAGCCGGGGATCGCGGCCTTCAGAGTTGTGGGATCGTTCAGGGCTTCCCAGACGGCTTGCCGCGAGGCCGGAATCCTGTATTCGCCGTTCATTTCCATGGGGGGTCTCCGCGCGCCGGGCGCCGCTGGCGCAAACTAGCGACGGTCACCGCGCCCGGCAAGCGTGGAAACCGGCGATGAGCGGCACACGCTTTGCTTGATCACGCCCGAGACTTGCCAAACCCGCACCCGACGCTAGAGTCGTGGGTCGATTTGCCGCCCCCGTCAGGCCGGAGACCGCCTTGCCGTCCGATCAACCGCCCGCCACCCGTTCCTCCCTCGATGTCGCGCTCTGGTTTTATGCGCGATCCGATTCGGCAGATGAACGGATGCCGTCGCGCAAGTTCCATCATCTGCTTTATCTTGCGCAGGCGCTCTATGCCGCCGAACACGAAGGCCAGATGTTGATCCCGGCGACGTTTCTGGCCGCCGAATCGGGTCCCATCGAACCCAATATCTACCAGTTGTTCGAAGACGGCCCGCCGCTGCGCAAACTTCCCGACATCAGCCGGCCGGTCGAGGAATTCCTGCACGAAGTATGGTCGCGGTTTGGCGCGCTGCTGGTAAAGGAGATTGAAGGATTCGTGGTCCGCGACGGCGTCTGGTCGGCGTGCCTCAAGGTGGGCCGCAACAGCGAAATCTCCGTCGAACGGATGCAGGCGGGATACCGGGGCAGCCGCGCGTTGGGATCGACTCCGCAACGCGAAGCGGCGCGCCATCTGCGTAATCCTGGCAAGGAATATTGGACGGAGGAGGGAAAACGCGCGAAACGTTGGATTCTGGGGATTTCGGGCCGCAACGGCGGCGCTGGCGGCAACGGTAACGAACGGCCGACCGCGGCCGGCGTCAAGAAACCCGTGAGCCGTCCCGACGCTGGCGTTGAGAGAACCCCGCCGCCGCAGAAAGCCGGAGAAAAGGACGCCGCTGGCGGGACCGCCAAACCGCGCCGCACCACAATAATGGACTGGCAGCAACCGCCCGAATCGAAAAGCCGTCCGCGCGGAACCGGATAGCGCAATCTTGTTTTGCCGATCGGGGCGCGGGCAATGACGGGCCTTCGGGTACGCGGCCTGGCCGTGCCGCCGTCGATCATGCTGGCGCGATTTGCCGACGATCCGAAGGTTGGCGAAGCCCGGGGCCCGGTTTCGTTCGAACTCTGGCCCGACGCCAAAGCGATGCGTGCCGATCTCGCAGCGGGCGCGGTCGATCTTGCCGTCATTCCGACCAACGTCGCCGCAGCGCTGTACAACGCAAACGTCGGTGTGCGGCTGCTCGCCGTCACGGTGTGGGGCATCCTGCACGTGCTGACCACCCGAGATTTCGGCGATTGGCCCGGCCTCGCGGCGGCGCGGATTGCGATTCCGCTGAAGGGCAACATGCCCGACACGATTTTTTCGGTGCTGGCGCCCAAGCTCGGGCTCGATCCCGAGTCGGCGGCGCTCTCCTACCCGGCGTCCTACGCCGCGGCGAAAGACGCTCTCCTCGCCGGCGAGGTCGATGCCGCCGTGCTGCCCGAGCCGGTGGCCTCGGCGGCGCTCGCCGAAGGGACCGCCGCGGGCGCGCCGGTCCGGCGTCTGTTCGACCTGCAAACCGAGTGGGCGCGGGCCATGGGGGGGCTTGCCCGGTTCCCACAAGCCGGCGCGGTTGCGACGGGGCCGCTGACGGATGCGGACCCGGAAACGGTGGCACTCCTGGTTTCGGCCTTGCGTCAGGCCAACGGCTGGATGGGCGCGGACCCGGTTGCGGCCGGTCGGCTGGGGGCAACCCTGCTGGGCGGGCCCTCGGCGGCGGTGATTACCGAGTCGCTTCGCACCGGCACCTGGGACACGTTGAGTGCCTTGGACGCCCGGCCCGAACTTGAAGCCTTCTATCGCACCCTGATCGAGCGCGCCCCCGGATTGGTGGACGGCGGCCTGCCGGACGACGAATTCTACTTGGGAAAAGGCTAGGGCGCGTGTTCAGCGTCCGTAACCTGGCGCGGCCCGGACTTTTGCCGGTCACCTTCGACCTCGAAGGTGGCGAGTGCCTCACGGTGCGCGGCGAATCCGGTTCCGGCAAGACGTTGTTGTTGCGCGCGCTTGCCGATCTCGATCCCAACGTCGGCGCGGTGTCGTTGGACGGGCAATCCCGGCAATCAATGACCGGACCCGAATGGCGCCGACGCGTGACCTATGTCGCCGGCGAACCCGGGTGGTGGGCCGATACGGTGGCGGTGCACTACCGCCACTGGGACACGGTGGCGCCGCTGATCGCCGAACTCGGTCTTCCGGACGATTGCCGCGACTGGCCGATTGCGCGCCTCTCGACCGGGGAACGCCAACGCCTGGCGCTGGCCCGCGCACTGGAGCGCAACCCCCGGGTTCTACTTCTGGATGAGCCAACCTCCGGCCTCGACGAGGCGGCAGAGCTCAAAGCCGAGGAAATCGTCTGCCAACGCCTGGGGGAAGGCGCCGGCGTGATCTGGGTTACCCACGATGCGGCGCAGGCCCGGCGCCTTGCCAATCGGGCACTCGTCGTCGAGGGCGGTGGCGTGCGCGAAGAGGCGCTATGACCTATATCCCCCTCGACATTTCCGATCTCGCCATCGCCGCCGTGCTGGTGGTGTTGAACGGGGCCCTGTCGCTCGCGCTCCGGCTCGGGATTGCCCGGCAGTTGTTGGTGGCGACCGCGCGCATGATCGTGCAGCTCTCGCTGATGGGCGTCGTGCTGACGGCGCTCTTCTCGGTGATCTCGCCGTGGTGGACGGGGCTCGCGGCGTTGGCGATGGTGTTGTTCGCGGGGCGCGAAATCTGGGCGCGCCAGGACCGCAGACTGACGGGCGGGTGGGCCTATGGCCTCGGCACCGGCTGCATGTTGGTGGCGGCCAGCCTCGTCACGGTGTTCGCGCTGACGACGGCGGTCAGTCCGGACCCGTGGTACCACCCGCGCTACGCGCTGCCGCTGATGGGCATGATCCTCGGCAACACCATGACCGGGATCAGCCTCGGCCTCCAGGCGCTCACGACCGGCGCGGCGCGCGAGCGTTCGGGCGTCGAGGCGCAACTGGCGCTCGGCGCCACCCGCAACGAGGCGCTGTTGCCGGTGATGCGGGCCAGTTTGCACAGTGCGCTCATGCCGATCGTAAACGCGATGGCGGCGACCGGGCTGGTGGCGCTGCCAGGGATGATGACGGGGCAAATTCTGGCGGGCGTCGATCCGGGCGACGCGGTGCGCTACCAAATTCTGATCATGTTCTTGATCGCCGGCGGCACCGGCATCGGTTCGATCGCGGCCGTCTACGGCGGCGCGCTCAGGCTCACCGATTCGCGCCATCGTTTGCGCCTCGACCGGCTCGCGCCGAAAACGAACGGCTAGGCCGCGAGCCGCACCAGCACCATGGCTGCGACGATAATCTGCAAGAGGTTGATCAGTACGCTGAGGCGGTGAAGTGCCTTGAAGGTGCGTGTCGCCCGGGGCACGCCCGCATCGCGGCCTTCGCGCGTACGCGCCGCCGCCGGTAGCAGAAACACGATGAGCCCTGCGAACAGGACCGCGACCGCCGCCAGCGCCGCGCCTTCCGGCCGTTGCCATAGTGCAAGCGCGGCCAGAATCGAAACTCCGGCCATGACTTTGTAGTAGATAGCGAAACTTTCACGCAGGAAGGCGCCCGCCGCCTCGCGTTCCATCTTTGCGAACACAAGCGGCGTCATCACGAACGAATGGAACGCCATCCCGCCCAGAAGCAGCGCGGTGAGGAACGTTCCGGCGACATCGAGTGTGGCCCAGCCTGCCATGGGCTCTCTCAAACAAGAATGAACGCCAGGAACACGAGCAGCATCAGCAGCACCCAGACGCTTGCGGTGCCGACCGGCCAGACCCGCGCAAGAACGCCGGCCGGTCCGGACTGCCGGGTTACGAAGCCAAGGATCGCCGCCACCTGATCGGCGGTGCCGCCGCGTACGGCATCCGACACATAACCGAGACGCGCCGCCAACCCGCGCACGAGACGCGGGCCGAGCGAGCGGTAAATCCATTCCGCATCGAGGTTGGTGGACTTGAGCTCGGGCGGGTACAGGCCCGCCAGCATCAACCAGGCGAACGCGACCGCCGACAGGAACAAAAGCTGCGTCTGCGTCAGGACGTGGGTGATCGTGTAGGCCTCGAAGTGCACTTCCCACGGCAGCAGGCTGTAGAGAAGGGCGGGCTGCGATCCGACATAAATGCAGGCCGCGGCGGCGAGAATCATCGCCAGCATCATTCCGCCCGGTACGTTGCGGCGCACGCGGATTCCGGAATCGTGCCCGAAGAAGGCGAAATACGGGATCTTGATGCCCGCGTGGTGGAACACACCGGCCGACGCGAACAGCATCACCATCCAGATGAAGGTGTAACCCTCTTCGGTGGCGGCCAGCACGACCATCGATTTCGAAACGAATCCGGCAAATAGCGGAAACGCAGAGATCGAGGCGGCGCCAACGATACAGAGCGTTGCCGTCACCGGCATGGTCTTGTAGAGCCCGCCCAGTTCCGAGCCTTTGATTTTGCCGGTCATGTGCAGTACCACGCCCATCGACATCATCAACAGGCCCTTGAACAGCACATCGTTGAAGGCGTGGCTGACCGCGCCATTGAGCGAAAGGGCGGTGCCGATTCCCACACCGATCACCATGAATCCGATCTGGTTGATCATCGAGTATGACAGCACCCGCCGCAGGTCGTTCTCGATGACGGCGTAATAGATCGGGAAGAATGTCATCAAGGCGCCGATGTAGATAAGAATCTCGGTGCCGGGATAACCGCGCGCGAGCGAATACACCGCGACCTTGGTGGTGAAACCGCTCAAGAGGACAGTGCCCAGCGGCGTCGCCTCGGGGTAGGAATCGGTCAGCCAGTTGTGCAGGAACGGAAACGCACATTTGATTCCGAAGGCGAGAAAAATCAACCACGATGCCAGCCCGCCGAGACCGATGTATTCAAAGGCCAGCGACCCGGTCTGGCGCTGCTGAATCAACGCGCCCGCCAGCAGCAACAGCCCGGAAACGACGCTGATCACGAGATAGCGCATTCCTGCGCCGGCGCTGCGCGTACTTTGCCGCGCCCAGATCAGCAACACCGAGGTCAGTGCCAGCAGTTCCCAAAAGATGAAAAGCGTCAGCAGGTCGCCCGCGAACACCGCCCCCAGCGCCGCGCCGGGATAGGCGAGTGAGGCGAACTGCTGCATCCGGTCTTTGACATGAAGGCCGTAGAGAACGCCGAAAAAGGCGGCGATATGAAATATGTATCCGAACAGCAGGCTCAGCCGGTCGACCCGTAACATCGACAGATCGAATCCCGCCAGCGCCGCCGTCCACAATTCGCCAGGGCCCAGCGTCAGGATGTTGAGGGCGCCCACAACCGGGGTCGCCAGCAAGATGACCGTGCGCAGGCGGCCATTGTTGACGGCCAGCAACAGCAGCGCGCCGGCAAAGAATATGAATGCCAGCGGCAGGTCCCAGGGCGCGCCGAGAAATGAAAGATCGAGCGGCAGTCCCAGCGGCAACCCGGCGATCATATCGGTCGAAGTGGCGGCGCTAGTCGCCATAGTGATCTTCCTTGCGCATGACCAACTTGCGCAGTTCGCGCGCCAGCAACACCAGCGCCACGCAACTCACGAAACCCCAGATGCCGTAAAATCCGATCAGCCGCTCGTAGGGGTGTTCGATGTGGCGCTCGATCA
Source organism: uncultured Alphaproteobacteria bacterium (assembly GCA_964611585.1). Classification (GTDB taxonomy): domain Bacteria; phylum Pseudomonadota; class Alphaproteobacteria; order SHVP01; family SHVP01; genus CAZTAK01. Next base: position 1,872 of record CAZTAK010000051.1, on the reverse strand, counting down.
CCAGGTCGAGCGCCAACGTGCCGAACGCAATCAGCAGGAATAGACTCAGCAGCCACTTGACGTTGCGCGGTTTGTCGAAGAGGTGGCGTTTTTCGGGCGGGGGGCGGTCGCTCACAGGCTCCACTCCGGGAACAGGCTGGCGATCAGGGCGATCACCGGGCCGGGGGCGAAAAACAGGACAATCGACAACGCGGCTGTGATCGCCATGGCGATCAGCATCGGCAGCGGCGCCTCTTCGATGACGGTCGCGCGTTTCGGGACCGCGCCTTCGGCGATCTCGGCGCCGGCACCGCCGTGCCCCTCGCTTGGCTTCGCGCCGAAGAAACCGCGCACCACCACCGGCATCAGGTAGCCGACGGCGAGCAGCGAACTCAGCAACAAGACACCCAGCAAGACGTAATTTCCCGCCTCCAGGGTGGCGAGCGCGAGGTACCACTTGCTCCACATCCCGCCGGTCGGCGGAAGGCCGATGATGCTGAGCGCGCCGATGAAAAAGAACGCAAACGTAAAGGGCATCTTCCGGCCCAACCCGGAAAGCTCGCTCACTTTGGTCTTGTGGGCGGCGACCATGATCGCACCGGCGCAAAAGAACAGCGTAATCTTGCCGGCGGCGTGGGTCGCGATATGGAGGCCGCCGCCGATCACGCCCATGGAGTTGGCCAGCATCGCGCCGAGCACGATGTAGGAAAGCTGGCTGACGGTGGAATAGGCCAGCCGGCGCTTGAGGTTGTCGGCGCGAATCGCCACCAGCGACGCAAGCAGAATCGTCGCCGCTGCCACATACATGAACACCTGGCTGGTACCCATGTCGGCGAGGAGGTCGATGCCGAACACATAGACCGAAATTTTCAGAATTGCGAACACACCCGCCTTGACCACCGCTACAGCGTGCAGCAACGCGCTGACCGGCGTCGGCGCCACCATCGCCGCCGGTAGCCAGCGGTGAAACGGCATCACGCCCGCCTTGGCGATCCCGAACACATAAAGTGCCAGCAATCCCAGCAACGTCAGGGTCCCGGCCTTGCCGTCGAGAATCCCGCCCGGCACGAAATCGAGCGTTCCGGCGACGCTCCAGGTCCAGAGAATCGCCAACAGGAAAAAACCGATCGAGGTCGAGATCAGGATTCCGATGTAGGTGCGCCCGCCGCGCCGTGCTTCCTCGGTACCGGCGTGGGTGACCAGCGGGTAAGTCGAAAGCGAAAGCGCCTCGTAGGCGACGAACAAGGTCATCAGGTTTCCGGCGTAAGCGACCGCCATGGCCGCCGCCAGCGCCAGCGCGAAAAAGGCGTAGAACCGGGTCTGGTTTTCCTCGCCGTGGGCGCGCATGTAACCGATCGAATAGATCGTGGTCACGATCCAGAGGCCGCTGGCGATCAGGCCGAACAGCAGGCTCAGCGGCTCGGCGGCGAGTTTCAGGCTCGCGCCCGGCAGAAACGGCAGCACTTCGATTACCGGCCGGCCGCCCGAGGTGACTTCGGGGATGAGCGCGACGTTGACCCCGAATAATAACCCCGCAATGACGAGTGACACCGCTTCGCGCAGGTTGGGCCGGTCGTGAAACGCAGGAATCAGGCCCGCGCCCGCCAACGGGATCGCAATCGTCAGAACGAGAAGGATCTCGGCGGTCATGGCGAAGTCACAAACAGGAAGTGCGCCGCCTCTTCGGCGATGCCGAGCGTGAGCGAGGTCTCAACTCCGAAATAGACGGTGGCCGCGATCAGCACCCAGGCCGGGATCAGCAGCGACAGCGGCGCCTCGACGACATCCTTGTTGGCATCCGCCAGGGGCCGCAGGTAGGCAGCCTCAACAATGCGCCAGATGTAAACCACCGCCAACAGTGAAGCCGCAAGAATCAGCACTGCCACCAGCCAC
>CAZTAK010000050.1:0-20625 GCA_964611585.1 uncultured Alphaproteobacteria bacterium | reverse complement strand
GCCAAGATGCTGGGAGCCGAACATCCAATCAACCAATCCTTCGAAATCGTCATGTTCTCCCAGGGCAGGATGCGCCATTGGCTCGATGAACGTTCGCCGGCGCAGCTAAGTAGGCTGTTCGTTGCGGGCCAGGCGGCAAAGCTGGTTTCCGCCATCGAAGCCGCGTCCAAGACCGAGGACTCCCAATACAAGGCAGCACAGATGAAGCGCGCCGCCGATGCCACGGCCGTGCTACAGGCTGTGCCTCAGGCGGCGGCGTTGATCAAATCGCCCAGCGATGCCAACGCCCGGAAGATGATGCAGGCCATCGGCCAGCAGGACCTTACGGGCCAAGTCGGCGGACAGATCCCCTGCGCCGGCCCAGACAAGGAGAACCTGAGGCAGTGCTAGGCTCAGGACCCATGAGAGGGATTGAACGAACCCGCTGACGCGGGATTGGAATGATGGATCTAGCGGGTTTGACTTGTCCTTTTTTCCTGTCTCATCCGCGCCACCAACGGGTTCCCCGCCGCCGCCGAGGCCGAAGCTCGCCGAGCGGTCGATTAGCGGACCGCAGAGCCGCACCAGCCCGATCCTGGTGATCACAGGCACAACAGAACCGTGCCAACCGTTACGGGTCCGTGCCGCGTACCGCCTAGAGACGGTCTTTGGAGGCCGGCCGCGGACGCTACGTCTCCAGCCAGTGCTTGAGGCTGGGGCGCAGGTCGCGCTCGGGCCAGATGGACCAAAACCAGCCCAGGAACTCAAGCGCGCTGGGCAGGACTGATTGGCGTAGCGCATCAAGGGTTCTCGGAAACACGGTCGCCTCCGGCCTCGGGGAAATATCGACCGCGTCCGGTGCAACGCTCGCCCTGGGACAGGGCCGACCATTCTGTGGGGCCGCCACAGATCGTCCAGGAATGCACCGGACCGTGCTCCTGATCGGCGATGAGGATGCGGCACTAGTCGCGGTGCGTCCGGCGCTGGTGCCGTGGCGGCCCAAGGGGCGCGGTATGATCGAGTGCGCCCTTCCTAGAACGGTTTGGTGGCGCCGACGAAGGCGATCAGCAGGACGATGAACCACAGCGTACCCGCGGCGCTGCCGCAGTTGATGCGGTTCCTTTTCATCCGTTTCTCGCCTTCGATGCGTTGCTCGCCGCCGGCACGGACCATCTCAAAGATGGGCGGCCACCGGTCGGCCGCGCTCAGAATCCAGATCGCACTCACGACCATGAATCCGTAGAGAAGAATCTTGGTGGCGATCCAGCGTTCGGCAATCGGCTCGCCGGTAATCAGCGTATAGAGGCCAAAGGCGAGCGTCACGGCGGCAACGACGTACCAGATGAAGCGGTCGTACTTTTCGAGTACCCGTCCGACTGGCGTTTCGAGCGTGAGCCGCACCGCCCACAGGCTCGCAAGCCAGGCAAGGCTCAGCACCCAGATCAGCACCAGCCACCAGCCGTCAACCGGCGAGTCCCATTGCACGGCGAGCATGAATCCGAGCGGCAGGATCAGGGGCACGCAGGTCCGCGGCGCCATGTCGATCTTGCGGCGGATCTGCCGCACGCGCAGCCGCTCGTCGAGCGAAAGATCCTCGCGCGTGAGCTGACTGTCGCAATAGAACACGCCGAGGTCGGCGCCCAGCCAGTAGCCGAACAGCAGCACATGAAAAAAGATCAAAACGCCTTGGGTCTCGATATACATTTCTGTCGCCCTCCGCCGGCACGGCATGCCGTATCCGGTCCGCCTTCCGCCCCGCCTTGTTTATGAGCGGTTTGGGGTGAGTATGACTTGATCCAAATTAGGATATACCGGATTGCCGGATCAGGCGGTGCTGATTTGCCGGATCGGGCCTTGCTGATTTGATCAGGTTGTGGACCCGCCCGGCGCTGACACCGCACCCGGCCGGGAAACAAATCTAAGGCGATTCCGGTTCGCCGGGAATCGCACCTGGCCGCAGGGCGGCCCGCCGCTTTCGCGGCGCGCCCGCGCAGGCGCGGACCCTTTAGTCCGCGGCCGGGAGCGGCAAGAAAACTAGAGTGGTTCCGACCAGAACGGAACCGCTCTAGGCTTCGATCGGCCCGTCCAGTTCGTAGCGTTCGTCGAAGTCTTCGATCTCGACGACCCACAGGTCGCGGTCGAATTCGATTTCCTGGCGCGCGTATTCGTCCGCCTCGGATTCCGGAATTTCGCCGCCGCCGCCGCCGACCATCCAGCCCATGCCGCCGTCGAGTCGGGTAATGCGGCGCAGCACCAGGCAGCACCCGCCCCGGCGCAGGAGCTTGAGCAACACGCTGCCGGCATCCGGGTCGCCCCTGCGCGCGACTACAACCGGGATCAGTTCGAGATCGCACCGGCGCACCTGTGCCTGCACCCACAGCGCCGTCTTGAGGCGCGGTGTCACGTCAGGCGTCGGTTCGCGGTCTGCGGCATCGGCACAGACTATCGTATAATCAGGCTCAGCGGCGGGCACTCTGGGGGCCCGCGTCGGCGACGATGCGGTGCGGCGCGCGCACTGCGTTTGATTGCCGCGACGGGAACAGGCGCCCGCGACGACTTGGGATCGGAGGACGACCAGACGTGACCAGCCCGCTTTTCACGACCCGGCCCGAATTGGCCGGCACCTTCGGCGCCGTCGCCTCGACCCACTGGCTCGCCTCGGCGGCGGGCATGGCGATTCTCGAGCAGGGCGGCAACGCATTTGACGCCGCCGTCGCGGCCGCCCTGGTGCTGCAGGTCGCGGAACCTCACCTCAACGGACCCGGCGGCGATGTGCCGATACTTCTCTACAACGCGGCCGAGGAGCGCGTGCGCGTGTTGTGCGGCCAAGGCCCCGCGCCGGCCGGCGCCACCATCGCCCATTACCGGGGCGAGGGGCTCGACCTCATTCCCGGAACCGGCCTGCTGGCCACGGTAATTCCCGGTGCATTCGATGCGTGGATGACGATGCTGCGCGATTTCGGAACGCTCGGCCTCGAAGACATCTTTGCCCGCGCGCTCGGCTATGCCGACCAGGGCGTGCCGCTGGTGCCCGGGATTTCGGACACGATCGCCTCGGTGCGCGACCTGTTCAGCAGCGAATGGACGACCTCGGCGGCAGTATTCCTGCCGGGCGGCGAGGTTCCGGCGCCGGGAACCGTGTTCGCCAATAAGGCGCTTGCCGCAACCTGGCGGCGGATTCTCGATGAGGCAAAGGGTCCTTCCGGGCGCGAAGCGCAAATCGACAAGGCGCGCGAATCCTGGTCGCAGGGGTTCGTCGCCGAAGCCATCGACCGGTTCTGCCGCGACAACGAAGTCCTCGATGCTTCGGGCGCGCGCCACCGCGGCGTCCTCAGCGGCACGGACATGGCCGGCTGGGAGGCCGGTTACGAGGACCCGCTTTCCTACGATTACTGCGGCCATACGGTGTTCAAATCCGGTCCGTGGGCGCAGGCGCCGGTATTCCTGCAACAGCTGGCGCTCTTGAAGGGCTTCGACGTGGCGGCGATGGACCCGACCGGACCGGACTTCGTTCACACCGTGGTTGAATGCGCCAAGCTCGCCTTTTCGGACCGCGAGGCGTGGTACGGCGATCCGGCGTTCGTTGATGTACCGCTGGGCGACCTTTTGTCGGATGCCTACAACGACGAACGCCGGGCGCTGGTGACCGGCGCGGCGTCGCTCGATCTTCGTCCCGGTTCGCCCGGCGGTAGGGCGCCGCGGCTGCCGGATCTGGCGCGTGGTCCAAGCGCGGCGGATGCCGGGGTCGGCGACCCGACGACGGCGTCACCGGGCGGGGTTCGCGGCGATACCTGCCATCTCGATGTCGTCGACCGCTGGGGCAACATGGTCAGCGCGACGCCCTCCGGCGGTTGGTTGCAATCCTCGCCCGTGGTGCCCGAGCTCGGATTTTCGCTTAACACGCGGGCGCAAATGTTCTGGCTCGAGGAGGGGTTGCCGTCCTCGCTCGAGCCGGGCAAACGCCCGCGCACGACACTCACGCCGACGCTGGTGTTCCGCGGCGGCAGCCCGTACGTCGCGATGGGAACGCCCGGCGGCGATCAGCAGGACCAGTGGCAGGTCACGTGTCTTCTGCACCACATCGATCACGGCATGAACTTGCAGGAAATGATCGACACGCCGTCCTTTCACAGCGGCCATTGCCCGAGTTCGTTTTTCCCACGGGCGGCGCAGCCGGGGCACTTGGTCGTGGAAAGCCGGTTCGGCGCCGATACCGTGGCCGAACTCGAACGCCGCGGCCATGGGGTCGAGACCGGCCCGGCATGGTCGGAGGGGCGCATGTCGGCGGTCTCGCGCGACAAGGGTCTGGTTCGCGCCGCGGCGAATCCCCGCGGAATGCAAGGGTATGCAGTCTGCCGCTAGGGTCTGTGCGGGCCCGTGAATAACCGGGTCCCATGAGAACATAGGCGCAACAACGCCCGGCAGGTACAACAAGGTTCTTAGGACGTGGCGCCAACGGGAATTCGATAATTGCCGTTTCTGATGTATATTCAGGCAATCAACGAATAAGGGAGGCTCCCAATGAGATTTGTATGGACCCTGATGGGCGCGGCTTTGGTTGCGCTAATTTCCTTCTCGGCCAACGCCGCGACCCTCGACGACGTCAAAGCCGCAGGCGTACTCAAATGCGGCATCAACACCGGCCTGCCGGGCTTTGCCTACACCGACGACGCCGGCAACTGGGTCGGTTTCGACGCCGCCTATTGCCGCGCCGTCGCGGCGGCGGTTCTCGGTGATCCCGACAAGGTTCAGTACGTCAACCTCACCGGCAAGAACCGGTTTCCGGCACTCGCGTCGGGCGAGGTCGATGTGTTGTCGCGGAACACGACCTGGACATTCTCGCGCGATGTCGATCTTGGCTTCACCTTCATCGGTGTTTCCTACTATGACGGCCAGGGCTTCATCGGCCGTAATTCGCTGGGCGTAAGTTCCGCGACGGAACTCGACGGCGCCTCGGTCTGCATCCAGACCGGTACGACAACCGAACTCAACCTCGCCGACTTCTTCCGCGTAAATGGAATCAGTTACGAACCGGTTCCGATCGAAACCAACGAGGAAGCCCGCGTCGCCTATGAGTCCGAACGCTGCGACGTCTACACTACGGATGCGTCGGGCCTCGCCGCCACCAAGACGACGTTCGAGGACGCCGATGCGCACATGGTCTTTCCCGAGATCATCTCGAAAGAGCCGTTGGGACCGCTGGTCCGCCAGGGCGATGACCAGTGGGCCGACATCGCGCGCTGGACGCTCAACGTCCTGATCAACGCCGAGGAATACGGCGTCACCCAGGGCAACGTCGATTCGAAAGCCCGCGGCACCAATAATCCGGAAATCAACCGGATGCTGGGCTCCGAGGGTTCACTCGGCGCGATGCTGGGCTTGAAGGCGAACTGGGCGGTCGCCGTGATCAAGGCCGGTGGCAACTACGCCGAGATTTTCGAACGCTATCTCGGCACCAGCACGCCGCTCGGACTCGCGCGCGGTTTGAATGCCCTCTACAAGGACGGCGGCATTCTGTACGCGCCGCCGATGCGTTAGTTCCGGAAGTGCCGGGCCCGTCCGTTTCGATGCGGGCGGGCCCGACTTCTTTTGGTTCCCCGGTTCCCTTTTCTAAATAACGATTCCGGACATGGCGGCGACCGACACCGGATTTGAGGTCCGCCGCATCTGGACGGACGAGCGTTCGCGCGCGGCGATCTTTCAACTGCTCGCCGTTCTCGGGCTGGCCTTGTTCGTCGCGTTCGTCATCGCCAATACGCTCGCCAATCTCGAAGCCCGCGGCCTCGACGCGGGTTTCGCCTTTCTCGGCGACCCGGCCTTCTTCGATATCAACCAGCGACTGATCGAGTACACCTCGACTTCGAGTTTCGGCCGCGCCCTGATCGTCGGCCTACTGAACACGATTCTGGTCTCGGCACTCGGGATTATTGCGGCGACGGTAATCGGCTTCGTGGCCGGCGTGTTGCGCCTCTCGGACAACTGGGTCGTTTCGCGGATGGTGACCGTCTATGTCGAAATCACGCGCAACGTTCCGGTCCTGTTGCAGATCATTTTCTGGTGGGGGGTGTTGACGAGCCTGCCCAAGGTTCGCGACAGCTTGTCGATCGGTGATGTGTTGTTTCTCAACAACCGTGGTGTGCGGATACCGGCGCCGATTCTGGAACCCGGATTTGGACTGTTATTCGTTTCCTTTCTGATCGGCGTCGTGGCGGCCTTCCTTGTCGCGCGCTGGGCGCGGCGCCGCCAGGAGGCAACGGGTCAAGCCTTCCATTCGTTCTGGGTTGGCCTAGGCTTGATCGTCGGATTGCCGTTGATCGTCTATTTCCTGACCGGACAGCCGGTGAGTTGGAACGTGCCGGTACCGGGGCGGTTCAATTTCGCGGGTGGTTTCAATATCACGCCGGAACTTGTGGCGTTGTGGTTTGCGCTTTCGACCTACACCGGCGCGTTCATATCGGAAATCGTGCGCTCGGGAATTCGTTCGGTCAGCAAGGGCCAGACCGAGGCCGCGTTTTCGCTCGGTCTCAGGCCCAACCTGACGATGCGCAAGATCATCATTCCCCAGGCGTTGCGAGTCATCATCCCGCCGCTAACCAGCCAGTTCCTGAACCTGACCAAGAACTCGTCGCTGGCGATTGCCATCGGCTACCAGGATCTGGTGTCGATTGGCGGCACCATTTTGAATCAGAGCGGCCAGGCGATCGAGGTCGTCGCGATCTGGATGGCCGTGTACCTGAGTCTCAGCCTCATCACTTCCGCGTTCATGAACTGGTACAACAAGCGCATTGCGCTGGTGGAGCGATGATGGCGGATTCCTTTTATCGCAGCCAGGCCGATTTGCTGCCGGAACGCGCGGCACCGATCGCGACCACCGGGTTATTGGGGTGGCTGCGTTCCAACCTGTTTGGTGGCTGGTTCAATACCATCCTCACCTTGATCGGGCTTTACTTGGTGTGGCTGGTCGTTCCCTCGATCCTGGACTGGGCATTTTTCGACGCCGACATCGCGGGCGAGGACCGCTTCGCCTGCACCAGCAAGGGTGCTTGCTGGGCGTGGCTCGATCAGCGAATCAATCAGTTCCTGTACGGATTCTATCCGGCCGGGGAGAGGTGGCGGGTCAATCTGGCGATCATTCTGCTGGTGCCTGCGCTGGTGCCGCTGTTATTCGACAGGGTGCCGGGGGCGCGCTACGGGCGCTGGTTCTCGCTCGCCTATCCGGTGATTGCCACCATTTTGCTGATCGGCGGCCTCGGGCTCGAGTCGGTGCCGACCCACAAGTTCGGCGGCTTCATGCTGAACATCACGGTGGGACTGGCGGGCATTATCCTTTCGCTGCCGATCGGCATCATTCTGGCGCTCGGGCGGCGCTCGAACCTGCCGATCGTGCGAATCCTTTCAGTGATTTTCATCGAGGTGTTCCGCGGTGTCCCGCTAATTACGCTTTTGTTCGTGGCGGCCATCCTGCTGCCGATATTCATGCCGCCCAAGGTGAGTTTCGATCTTGTCGTCCGCGTGATCGTGGTTGTGACCGCGTTCGCGTCGGCCTACATGGCCGAAGTGATCCGAGGCGGGTTGCAGGCGATCCCGCGCGGGCAATACGAAGCGGCGCAGGCGCTGGGTCTCGGCTACTGGAAGATGATGGGACTTATCGTTCTGCCGCAGGCCCTGAAGATTTCGATTCCGGGTATCGTCAACACCTTCATCGGCTTGTTCAAGGATACGACGCTAGTCATCGTAATCGGCCTGTTCGACATTCTGAATATCGGCAACACGATGGTGTCGAACCCGGCGTGGCTCGGACTGTCGTCCGAGGCCTATGTCTTCATTGCCCTGTTCTTCTTTACGGTCTGTTTTTCGATGTCGCGCTATTCGCACTTCCTCGAAAAGCGGCTCGACACGTCGCAGAATTAGGAGCGCGCGATGGCCGAAACGAAAAGCGATTCCGGGCGCACCATTGGCGGTCCGATTATCGAGATCAATAGACTCAACAAGTGGTTCGGGCCCTTTCACGTCCTCCGCGACATTGACCTCACGGTAGCCCGCCAGGAACGCATAGTGATCTGCGGGCCCTCCGGGTCCGGCAAATCCACACTGATCCGCTGCATCAACCGGCTGGAAGACCACCAGCAAGGGACAATCGTCGTCGATGGAACCGAACTGACTCACGACCTGAAGAATATCGACGCGATCCGGCGCGAGATCGGCATCGTCTTTCAGCAGTTCAATCTGTTTCCTCATCTTTCGGTGCTGGAAAACTGCACGCTGGCCCCGATCTGGGTGCGCAAGACGCCGAAGAAGGAAGCCGAGAAACTTGCCCGCGAATACCTCGAGCGCGTCAAGATTCCCGAGCAGGCGGACAAGTACCCCGGGCAATTGTCGGGCGGCCAGCAGCAACGCGTGGCGATTGCCCGCAGCCTGTGCATGCAGCCCAACATCATGCTGTTCGACGAACCCACCTCGGCGCTCGACCCGGAAATGATCAAGGAAGTGCTCGACGTCATGGTCGATCTGGCGGAAACCGGCATGACGATGCTGGTCGTCTCCCACGAGATGGGGTTTGCCAAGCAGGTCGCCGACCGGGTGATTTTCATGGATGAGGGTCAGATTGTGGAACAGAACACGCCTGACGAGTTTTTCAACAATCCGCAGTCGGACCGCACCCAACTGTTCCTGAGCCAGATTCTCTAAGGCGGACGCGCGGACTCGGCGCGATGCACCCGGTTGCGGCACTCGATGCCCTGCCGGGACAACCAGGCGCCTACGGACTGGCGTTGCGGCTCGACCGCGGGCTGGCATTGTCGAGGCCGGGTCGGGCGGCGTGGCGTCTGGCCGCCGGAACCTATCTTTATTGCGGCAGCGCCTGGGGGCCCGGCGGGCTCAGGGCGCGGGTATTGCGCCATGCGCGTGCGCCCGGGCGGCTCCACTGGCACATCGACCGGTTGAGGCATCAAGCGGAACTCGTGGCGGTTTGTGCGATACCGCGGGGCCGGGAATGCCGGCTGGCTGCGCGGGCGCTGGCGCTTCCGGGCGTATCGGTGCCTGCGCCCGGCTTCGGCAGTTCCGATTGCCGCCGCTGCGCGGCGCATCTTGTGCTCCTGCCGGCCGGAACCGGGGTGCGCGACATCGTTGGCGGCCTCGAACGGGTCTGGCTCTGGGACGCCTGAGGGGTTTTGGGTCGACGGGCCGCGCGCGCTAGACTTGCGAACCGACGGCCGCGCGCCGTGACCGGTCGTACACAAAAAGAGCGAACCAGATGGGTGTTGATCCGCAAGCGCAGGCAATTCTGAATGAGGCGAAGGAAGCGGATGCCCCGGCGCTCAACGAATTGCCGCTTGCCGAGGCGCGCGCGGCCCTCGACGCGATCCCGGAGGCCTACGGCGTCGCGCCCAAAGACGTGGCGGCGATCGAAACGGTCGCCATCCCGGGCCCCGCAGGGGAGATCGATACGCGAATCGTGCGTCCGCAAGGGGCCGGAGAGGGGCGGTTGCCGATCCTGATCTATTACCACGGCGGCGGCTGGGTGCTGGGCCATGTGGAAAGCCATCTGCGTGAGGCGCGTTATTACGCCGACGGCGCAAAGTGCCTGGTCGTCCATCCGGGGTATCGTCTCGCGCCCGAAGCACGATTTCCGGCGGCAGGTGACGATTGCTACGCCGTGCTGGAATGGGTCCACGCCCATGCGTTCGAGATCGGCGGCGATGCAAACCGCATTGCGATCGGCGGCGACAGCGCCGGCGGCAATCTCGCGGCGGTGGTGGCGCAGCAGGCGCGAGACCGGGGCGGCCCGGGATTACGGTTGCAAATGCTGGTCTACCCCGTCACCGACACGTACCAGGAAACCGAGTCCTACCGGTCGCGCGCCGACGGTTTTTTTCTCACTCGCGAGCTGATGGCGTGGTTCATTGACAGCTATCTCAACGACCCGGCCGAGCGCGACGATCCTCGCGCTTCCCCGTTGCGCGCCAAGGATTTTTCGAACCTGCCGCCGGCGTTGATTGCGACCGCGGGCTACGATCCGCTGCACGACGAAGGGGCGGCCTATGCCGCCCGGCTCCGCGAGGGCGGGGTCGAGGTCGATTACGTCGATTTCGAATCGCAGATTCACGGATTCGTATCGATGGCAGGCGCGATTGATTCGGGACGCGCCTTCCTCGATCGTGCCGCCCTCGCTCTCCGCGGAGCTTTCGCCCGCTGAAGGGCCGCGGGATGTCCGAGCTCTTTGAAATTTCGGCAACCGAGCTCTCGCAACGCTACGCTGACAGGTCATTGTCGCCGGTGGAGGCGGTACAAAGCATTCTTACCCGAATCGATAGGCACGAACCGGCGCTCAACTGTTTTTGCGTTCTGCGGCCCGATGAAGTTCTCGCCGCCGCGCGCGAATCCGAACAACGCTGGCACGTCGGTGCGCCGCGCGGACCGCTGGATGGCGTGCCGGTCTCGGTCAAGGACCTGCTGCATGTCGAAGGCTGGCCGACGCGTCACGGTTCGAAAGCCATGCCGGATCGCGATTCAAAATTCGATGCGCCATCGGTGCGGCATGTGCGCGAAGGCGGTGCGGTCTTGTTGGGCAAGACCACGACACCAGAGTTCGGCCACAAGGGCGTTACCGAAAGCCCGCTGACCGGGCGCACATCGAATCCGTGGAACGTGGATCTTACCTGCGGCGGTTCGAGTGGCGGATCGGCGGCGGCGGTTGCGGCCGGATTGGGCCCCCTCAGTATCGGCACTGACGGTGGCGGAAGTTGCCGCAAGCCCGCGAACTATTGCGGCGTTGTCGGTATGAAACCATCGGCCGGGCGGGTGGCGGCGTGGCCGCCGAGTTCGCTTTGGCCGCTCTCATCGGCCGGCCCCATCGCCCGCAGTGCTGCCGATGCAGGCTTCTTGCTGTCGGTCATGATGCAGCCCGACAGTCGCGAACCGGCACAGCTTCCGCAAATGGACCTCGGCACCGGCGAAGAGGTGCGCGGTATGCAAATCGCCTACTCCGCAACGCTCGGCGAGTCCGGCACGCGACCCGTCGTGCGAGAGGTTGTTGATCGGGCGGTGCGAACATTCGAAAGCCTGGGCGCCCGGATCACCGAAATCGACCCCGGGTTCGAGAATATGATGCCGGTCTACCGCACGTTGCTCGGCAGCGCGCTCGCCGCAGTTGCCGCCGGCATGACGGTCGACCGCCGCGCCCAACTCGACGAAACGATGCTCGCGGTCATCGCAAAGGGCGAATCGGTCAGCGGCGCCGACGTTCAAGTCGCGCACCAGCAACGCTTGCGCCTTGCAAGGCAGATGGCGACGTTTCACGAGACCTACGATATTCTGGTGACGCCTACGAATCCCGTTATCGCCTATCTCCACGGAACCCGCGAGCCCGAGCCTGAACCGGGCGACGGTTTTTCCGCAACCACTTGCTTTACGTATCCCTTCAACATGACCGGTCAGCCGGCCATCAGCGTGCCGTGCGGCCTCACCGAAAGCGGCCTGCCGGTCGGATTGCAAATCGTCGGGTCATTCGGGCGGGACGATCTCGTGCTGCGCGCCGCACGCGCGTTCGAAACTGCGTCTGGCTTCGCCGGGCAGATCGCACCTCTTTAGAGCTTTTCCCGTTCGCATACGCTCACGCGAAAAGCTCTATCCCTTTGACATAGAACGCAAATCGTCGTCGCCGGCGATTCCGCCGGCTCGGGATTTGCTTTAGGCCGCATCCGTTCAGTGATCGCCGCAGGCGATTTCACTTGGACGAATGCCGCGCAAGGCGCCTACAGGACGGCGCGGCGGACCAGATTAAGCCCGATCAGCAACAGTACGAGCAGTAGCAATCGCTCGAAGGTCTTCTGCGGCACCCGGTCGCGAACGGCGCGTCCCGCCCAGACGCCGGCCATGACCGGGACCGCGCCAATGGCCGAGGCGACGATGGTTTCAATCTGAATCAGCCCGTTGACGAACAGGCTGAAATAGAGCGTGAACGCCCCGAGGCTGAAAAACATTGCGATGCTGCCGACGAAATCGTCCTTCGGCAGTTTCAAGGCGACGAGATACATAATCAAGACCGGTCCGAACAGGTTGCTGACACCGCCCAGCAATCCCGCAAGCGCGCCGACGGGCGCATTCAGCCAGCGTTCGGCGGCGGGTTCGATTTGAAGCCTTAGCGGAAAAATTTGCACCGTCACGAACACGATCACGATCAGGCCCAAGACCAGCACGCCGGTATCGATGTCGATTCCGGCGAGAAACTGCGCCGACATCACGGTGAACGGAATCAACGTCACGATCACCAGCCAAAACCGCCGTACCGCAACGAGCGCGTAGCGCCGCCCCTGCCAAGCCTGCAAACCGTTCGACGCCAGTACCGGCACAACCATCAGCGTGACGGCGGTGGCGAGATCGAACACCGTCGCCAGCAGCGGCACCAGAATCAACGGTAACCCGATCCCGAGAACGCCCTTGACGGTGCCGCTAACAAGGAAAGCGGCGATGCCAAAGAGGACGGTTGCGGTGCCGATATCGGAAAACATGGCGCGATGGTGGTGACGGGCGGGGGCGGCACTATAGCCCGCGGATCGGTGCCGGAAACCCCTCGGCGGCAGTGGTTCAACCGACCGGCCGCAAGATCACGTCTTGCAGTCTCGGCCCGGAATTCGCCCGCCGAGGTGGCACCGCATTGGCGGCTGGTCTAGGCTTGCCGTGGGCACCGATCCAGGAGAGGGAATCCGACCATGTTCGAGTCGACTTTCGCCATAATCCGCCGCGAACCCGCATTCCGGGGCGCGATTATTGCGCCCATCTTGGTGGCGCTGGTTTTTGCATTCTTCAACCTGACCTCGACGGTCGAACCCGGCGACGCCGCGGCCGCCATGATACTGGGCATCGTCAACGAGGATGAAGAGTTTAGTGCTCCGTTCGGCAAGGTAATAATTTCCGAAAGGATTCTCACCGGTATGCAGACGAGTCTGCCGTTCGGTAGCGCAACGCTCGATTCGGAAGACGACGCGCGCGCCGCCCTCGACCAAGGTACGGTCAGCATGGTGCTAATGATTCCCGCAAACTTCAGCACCAGCGCCATGGCGGGCGAACCGGTCGAGGTCCGGTTTCTGCGCACCGATCATCTCAGCCTTGCCGAAGCGCAATTCGGTCAGTCGGTGCCGCCAATGATTCAGGCCAACTTTTCGCTCGCCGTTACGATGGTTCGCCAAGCGTTGGCGCAAGGGCGGCCGCCGGTGCTGAATGCGCCGCCGCCGGTCGCAGTCGCCGACGAGGTTCTGCACGCCGCGCAAGGAGCGCGCGGGTTGTTTGCGCCGTTCGTACTCTTGTTCCCGACCTGGCTGGCGGCGATGGTGGGGACGTTGATGCTGTTCATCGCCTCCCGCGGTTCGTTGCGCCGCGACAATCACTTCTCGCAAAGTATGGTTCGTCTCGCCGTGCCGGTCGTTTCGATGGGGCTCTCGACCTTGGCCGGCGTATTGGTGGTCGGGCTTGCCGCCGATGTGTGGGGCGGGTTCATAGCGCCGTGGTTGTTTCTGTGGCTCGCCGGGACGGCGGCGGCCTGGGTTCTGATGGGCCTGTTCAGCGTTCTCGGATTCTTCGCGCTGATCGTCGCGGTGCCGCTTGTCTTCTATCAGGCGCCGGCGGCCGGGGCCATGTCGCCGGTTGCGGCTGCACCCGAGTGGTTCGCCTGGATCAATGATGTGCTGCCATTGTCCGAAACCCTGGCCGGGTTGCGGTCGCTCTTGATTGGCGGCCCCGCCGGAGACCTGCCAATAGGCGCGCTCGCGGTCGTTCTGGTGGGCGGCGCCCTGCTGGTAGTGGTGGGGACCGCCGCGCACGCGATGGTGAAACCGGCCTCGATTTCCGGTGCCCGGCGCTGACGCCGCGATTTCACGATACCTTGATTCAAGGCAGCTTGGGGACGTGCCAATATCAAGCCGGCATCATCACTGAGGCGGAACCGTGTTTGCCCGATTTGCGCTGCTGTTTTCCTTGAGCGGTATCGTTGCGGGACGCGCGACGGGCGGTGACGCTGCGTACTACGCAGGCTATTGCACCGATCTGGGATATGCGGAAGCCTCGCAGGCGTTCAATGACTGCGTCGCCGCCAAGCGCCACGAAATCGAAACTGAACGCAAGCGCCGCGTCCGGCCGCCCGATCCGGCCGACCTTTGATAGCGGCGCGTGCCGCAGGATCGAATTTACCGCGGCCCGCCGACCGCACGCCCTGTATTTCGTAGCGTCTTAGGGTGCCGGTTCGTCGATCGGCGGAACCCCTTCTGGCACCATACCTTCGTGGTGATGCACCACCTGCCAGCGGCCGTCGATCATCCGCATCACGTCGGTAATCCGCACTGTGCCCGAGGTCGCATTCGGCGGCTGGTATTCGAAGGAAAGATAATACTTTGCGATTGCGGTGTCCGTTCCCCACACGTCCACCACCGGCTCGCTGATTTCGTAGCTGAGGGTGCCGCGGGCCTGCATCTGGCTCTGGTCCGCCTTGTGGAATTTCTTACGTTCTTCACTGCCGCGGATCAGCTGCGCCGTAAATACGTCCCACACCGTCGAATCGGGGTGCATGTGGGTTTCGATGCCGCCCGGGTCGTGCTCGTCGAAGGCGGCAAATATACTTTTGATGATGGCCGCGATTTCCTGCTGAGTCTTGGTTTCGGCGGGTCCGCTCATGATTGCCCCTCTTCCAATGCGTCGCTTCAATAGGTCAAAGATTAAACGTCCGTTTGCCGTTGCGCCAACCGGTTACGTGCGCGCCGTTCGTCTGCGGCAAATCTGGCATATCCCGGTTTAGGATTCGCGGGCACTCGCAATCAACGACTTCAACAGGGCCCGGATCTTCCGCAGAATTTCCCTGCCGAGCAGTGCAATTCCGATCACGAACGCGCCCTCGGCCACCACCAGCAAGATGCCGAGCGCCGCCGCGGTGGTGCCGGCGGAAAATCCGAGAAACGGGACCGCCGCGAACGCAATCCAGCCCACGGCACACAAAATCAGAAAGGCATACCCCAGCGTTTTGCGAATCTTTCCGCGCGGGCGCGGCGGGGCGACGGCTGCCGCATCGTCGCCTGCGGCGGATGGTGTGCCTGCCTTGCCGCCGTCAGGTTCGGGATCGGTCACCGGCCGTTCTCATTCCTGCCGGTTCGGCACCATGATGATCTTGCCCTCGCGGTCGCCGCCGGTTCGCCCGGCGTGGCGTACAGCGTCGATCACGGAATCGAGGGAATAGGTGGCGGCGATTTGTGCGGCCAAGGTTCCGTTCGCCACAAGCCCGGCAAGGTGCGCGTAGATTTCGAGTTGTTCGGCGCGTGGCAGTTTCTTTAGTTGCCGCGACATAAAATAACCTTCGAGGCGAATATCACGCAGGAACAGCATGTCCGAGGGAACATGGCAGGGCTCGCCGCTCAGCAGGCCATAGGCGAGAATGGTGCCGCCGTCGGCAAGGCATTCGCCGATCCGCGTCGTGGCGTCGCCGTTGACGGCATCGAGGCCGAGCCCGATATCCGCTCCGCCGGTGGCTTCGCGAACCCGGTCTGCGAGGTCGGGACCGTCGAGCAGAATCACGTCGGCACCCATTTCCTTCAGCTGCGGCATCACGGCTTCGCGCCGCACGACATTCACCGTTCGCACGCCGCGCATGGCCGCGAGCTTGATGAGGTAGACGCCACAGTTCGAGTTGGCGGCGTTCTGGATGATCCAGTCGCCCTTCTTCAGATCACCATAGTCGCGCAGCAGCATTTCGGCGGTGGGGGCATTGATGGGGAGAAGCGAAAGCTGGACCGCATCGCCCTCAGGCGCCGGAAAGCAATTCTCCGCCTTGACCCGGATCTGCTGGCGCCAGGCGCCGCAGCCGACCGGCAGAAAGACGCGCGACCCTTCGCCGTAATCGGTAACGCCCGGCCCCGCCGCGGAGACCAGCCCGATCCCCTCGTATCCCGGCACCGCCGGCAGGAGCAGGCGAAAATTCCGCTCACCGGCGAGATTCTTTAGGTCGGCGATATGAACCGGCGCGGCCTCGATGTCGATGACGATTTCGCCCGGTCCCGGCGTGCCGGTGTCCTCATCGACGACTTTCACGACTTCAGCCGGTTCGCCATAGGTTTCGTAGCGGATGACCTTCATGATTTCGTTTCGTGCCTTTTGCACACCTCCCTGAAGCTGTCTCCCGTGCTAGCGTATCATGGCTTGGCGGTCCAACGGGACCGGGCGAGGAGACGGGAGCGAGGAGACGGGAGCGACACGGATGGGCGATCCGGATTCGGCCGATTCGATAATCGGCAAGCTGCAAGAAATTGTGGGGTCGGCCTCTGTGACCGCCGATCCGGACAAGCGCGCCTACTATTCGCGCGATCTCTTTCATTCCGGCGCCGCGGCGGCGCTGGTGGTAGCGCCGGGCACAATCGCGGAGCTCGCACAGGCTCTCGCCACCGCAACGGCGGCGGATTATGCGGTCATCGCCCGCGGCGGCGGGCTTTCCTATACCGGCGGCTACGTCCCGCAGACCGAATCCACGATCCTTTTCGACACCGGCCGACTCGACGCCATCACCGAGATCAACGAACACGACCTATTTGTCACCGCCAAGGCCGGGTGCACCTGGGCTGCGCTACACGAGGCGCTGGCGCCGAAAGGGTTGCGGATACCGAGCTTCGGTCCCGCGTCGGGGCGCGTTTCGACCGTCGGCGGAAGCCTGTCGCAAAACAGCATGTTTTTCGGATCGGTCCGGCGCGGCAGCGTGGCGGACAGTTTGCTTTCGCTCGATGTCGTTTTGGCGGACGGTGGCATCCTGCGGACCGGGACTGGGGCAATCGAAATCGGAACGCCGTTCGGGCGCTATAACGGACCCGATCTGTCGGGTCTGTTCGTGGGCGATGGCGGTGCTTTTGGCGTGAAGGCGTCAGCAACGTTCCGGTTGGAACGCGCACCCGCCGGAATCGCCTTCGCCTCGTTCGAGTTTCCGGCATACGAACCGATGATCGCCGCCGAATCGGAAATCCTGCGCGACGGTGCCGCGACCGAGATTCTCGGTCTCGGGGCCTATCGGGCGCCCGGGTTCACTCGGCCGCCGCCGCCCTCGTTGCATGTCGTCACCGAGGGTTACGACACAGAGGACGCCGAGAAGCGGCTTGTCGTGGTGCGCGCGGTTGCCGGGCAAGGGGGGCAGGAGATCGATCCCGCGATTCCGGCGGCAATTCGCGGCGATCCGTTCGGGTTCATGCAAAGCCTGCTCGACGCCGAAGGCCGTTTGCAGGTCTGGACCCACGGGATCGTGCCCTATTCGCGGGCCGAGGCCACCTACCACGCGGTGACGGCGTATCTCGACTCGGTGGCGGAAACGATAGCTGCGCACGACATTGTGGCAACGATTTCGGTGCTGCCGGTTGCCGACGGATTCTTTGTCGAGCCGGTTCTCGCCTGGCACGATGCCCCGGAGGCACTTCATCGCGAGGGTCTGGGCGGGGCGCCCGTGCCCGAGCAAGTCCATGCACCCAACCCGGCGGCGCGGGCGGCGGTTGCCGATATCCGCGAAGGTTTGCGCGATCTGTTCCGCGACCTCGGGGCGGCTCATTTCCAGATTGGCAAATTTTACGACTATCAGGGCGGTCTCGACCCGGTCGCACGGGAAACGCTGGCCGCCCTAAAGCGAACGCTCGATCCCCGTGGCCTGATGAACCCGGGCGTGCTCGGCCTCAGCTGACCGCGGCCCGGGCCGGGCTAATTCGCGACCTGGAACGGAACCTGGTCCTCGGTCGTCGCGGCAGCGCGTCGCGGGGCCGTGGTCACGAATTTGATCTCGACCCGCCGGTTCTTCGGTTCGCGGACGCCATCTTCGGTATCGACGGCGGGTTCAATTTCGCCCGCGGCTTTGACCAGGACTTTGGTGCGCGGAATACCGCGCGCGAGCAGCGCGCCGAGCGCGGCGTGGGCCCGGTCGAGCGATAGAGTCCAGTTATATGTCTCGGTTCCGGCACGGTCCGCATGGCCGGTAACCACCAGTGAATAGGCCTGCATATCAAGCCCGTCCGCGGCGTCGCGCAGCGCCGCGAGGGCTGCGCCGTCGAGGAGGAAGCTGTTGAAGGTAAAATAGAATTGCACCGGTTCCGGTGCGGCGATGTTGCGCGCGGCGAGCTTGGCGCGGTGCTTTGCTATCGCCTGGTCGAGCAGGCCAAGCGCGGTTTCGAACGCGGATCTGCAGGCGGCGATGTGGTCGGCCTGCCAGTTTTCCTCCTGCTGTTCGACCCAGCAGTCGAAGTTCGCCTGTGCTGCAGCGGCAGTCGCCGGCTGTAGGTCGCGGACCCCGGCTTCGAATCGACGGGTGAGCTGTTCGCGTGCGTCGGCAAGGTCCTGCCTGTGTTCGACGGGGATGCGCCACGTGCCAGGATCGGTCGGATCGACAACGGTGCCGGCCGCGGCCGCCAAGCCTTTGCGGGTGTAGCGTTGGGCGTCGCGCCAGTCCATCATTTCGTCGGCCTCGAAGTTGGCGAGGTGCAAATACTCCTGGCTGAGCGCGCGTGAAAACTCGTTGCCCGCCGGTTCGGCGGCGCGCAGGCGGGCGAGCTCGGGTGCCGCCGTCAACGTCGAACATGCTGCCGCCAACGCCGCCAGCGCCACGACCAATGCCGCGCGCAACGCCCATGAATTGCGTATTCCTGTCATCGATTGCTCCTTGCCCCGATTGCCCGTTCCTATCGGCCCCGAAGGTCATTACCTTCAGGCCCCGGTTTAGTGCCGGAATAGGGCGAGAGCGCGAGGCAACGTGGCTAAAATGCGGCGCTTCGCGGGTGATTTGAGGGCGGCGCTAACTCAGGACTGCCAGCGCGTCCTTCAGGGTCGGCAGCGCGCGCTCGACGGCGGCCACGCCTTCTTCGATGCATTCGGTGGCGCGGTCGAATTCGAGCAGACCGATATGGCCGATGCGGGGCTCGATCTGCACGTCGGGCGGGTCACCTGCCAGCCGCGACCGGGCAAGGCGGTCCTGGATAATGTTGAGCGAAGCGAGCATGACGCTGAACAGGCCGTGGTCGGTCTTGTCCGTGCCGAGAACACTTTGCAGCATCGAGGTGAACAACCCGTCTCCGTCCAGTTTGCTATTCTCTTTTTCAATTTTCTCCATGTAATCCTCGATTTGGCCGGGTGGCGGGCGTTCGCCGCTTTTCCAGTGCTTGCCGATCACGTCGGCATTGAGGTTGGCGGCGATTACCAACTGCGCGCCCATCGCACGGCAGACCGAGACGGGCACCGGATTGACCAGGGCACCATCGACCAGAGACTGGCCGTCGATCTCGATCGGCTTGAAGATGCCGGGAAGGGCGTAGGAGGCACGAATCGCGTTGACCACGGAGCCGGCCTGAAACCAGATTTCGTGGCCGGTAGTGAGGTCGGTGGCAACGGCGGCAAAGGGTTTCCCAAGATCTTCGATAATTATGCCGCCGAGATTGCGCATGAGCAGCGCTTGCAGCTTGTCGCCGGAAATGATCCCGCCGCCCAAGGGGCGGAAATCGAGGTAACGCATCATCCGCATTTTGGTCAGGCTGCGGGCCCACCGTTCGAGGACATCCATGTGGCCGGAAAGGTAGACCCCGCCCACCAGCGCGCCGACCGAGGTGCCGCAGATGATGTCGGGCACGATTCCGGCGCCCTCGAGACCACGCAATATGCCGATGTGGGTCCAGCCGCGTCCCGCGCCGGAGCCGAGCGCAAGGCCGATGCGCGGCCGGGTCACAGCCGCGAATCCGGGTGTGGGGCTAAAATGTTCGGGCAGCGGGGAACCATGTCGGTCGTCCTATCATCATCCCCCGGAACCTGAAACCAAAAGGTAAACGCGGGTGGGCGCAACCCCAGTTGTTGCTTGGGCCCCCTGGCGCGGGGGCCAAGCGGGTCTTGCCGGCCAAATCGGGCCCGTCGATCAGGTCGGACCCGAGGGCCAAACCGGACCCGGCGGGCCAGGTCGGTGGCGCGGGCCAAACCGGCTCCCGGGGACGGCGCCGGCGGCCGGGCGGGGGCTCTCCGCGGGGCGCCCGGGCGGAGAACCCGGCGATGGCGCCGAAGTGCCTTGTTGTGGGGACCTGACGCAGCCGACAAACGACTGCCGGATGATGGCGTAAGACCTTGAAATTGAACGAATTAATCGATGCCGCCAGGAGCCGGACCGGGCCCCCGGTCGGGTTGATTTCACCCGTGCCGGCGCTTATATTGGTCTGGTTGAGGTGGGGCCTTCGCGGTTGGCAAATTTCGCGGGTCGGCCCTACAACAAAATGCTTTGACGAGTACCGGGGGGGGCTGTATAAGCACGCCTCCCGGGGCAATCCGGCGGAGCGATGTGGCTCGCCGGTGCGTCCTTGGGTTTTTTTTCGGGATTTCGGGATTGCGTTTCGGAATTTCGCGCTCTTTGACATTGTGAATAAGAAGAGATGCGTAGGCGGCGGTGTGCCGAACACACACTGTCGCAGACGCCCGTGACCGGGATCCGTCGCTTGTCGGCGGCGATCGGTCGCACGTGATTGGTGTCCTCCGTTCACGGGGGATATTGGTCGCAAGACGTTTGTGCAGCAAAAGGATAAGGCGGATACGAACTTCGGTTCGTTTCTTCCGACCCTCAACATGAGAGTTTGATCCTGGCTCAGAACGAACGCTGGCGGCAGGCCTAACACATGC
>CAZTAK010000049.1:0-20783 GCA_964611585.1 uncultured Alphaproteobacteria bacterium | reverse complement strand
ATGTCGAGCGCGCCAAGGGTGGTGCCGGCCTTGTCATCATGTCGAACTACGTGTTGCCGGAGCTGTGGCGGAGCGCGCTGAACTGGAACGGGTTGATGCCGCCCGGTGATCTCGGCGGGATGATCGTCTGCAACGACCCGGCGCTCGTGCCTGCGTATGCGCGGCTCGCCGAGCGTGTCCACGACGAGGGCGCACTCATCTTCTCGCAGCTTAACGCCGGCGGGCGCCAGGCTGGCGGACCGGGATCTCTCGCAGCGCGGGTGCCGCTGTGGGCGCCGTCGGCACTGCCGTGCCCCGAAACCATTTTGATCCCCAAGGAGATGGAAGCCGGCGACATCGCCTCCTTCGTCGCCGCCTATGCCGAGGGCGCACGGACGATGCGCGAGGCGGGCTTCGATGGCGTCGAATTGTTTGCCGCGCAGGGATATTTGCTCAGCGAATTCCTGTCGCCTCATGCCAATCAGCGGACCGACCGCTATGGCGGCAGCCTCGAGAACCGCATGCGCTTCATGGTCGAAACTCTCGAGGCCATTCGCGGTGAACACGGCGCCAGTCTTGTTCTTGGGGTGCGTATGAACGGCGAGGATGGGGTGCCCGGCGGGCTGACCCTCGAAGACTCCCAAGAAGTAGCGCGCCGCATCGCTAAAGCCGGCCTCGTCGATTACCTCAACATCAGCGGCCTCAGCTATCTTGACTGGCCGGGGTGGATCGCCGATCTCAATGCGCCGCCGGCGATGTTTGCGGGTTCCGCGCAACGCATCAAGGGGGCGGTTCCCAGTCTTCCCGTCTGTGTCGTGGGCCGCATTGGCGACCCCGCACTCGCGGAGGACATCCTGGCGAAGGGCCAGGCCGACCTCGTCGGCATGGCGCGGGCGTTGATTTCTGACCCCGAGCTTCCCAAAAAGGCACAACGTGGCGACCTCGACGACATCCGCCGCTGCACCTATGGCAATCAGTCGTGCATCATGAGTCTCATCCAGGGGCGCGGCGTCGGGTGCGTCCACAACCCGGCCGTCGGTCACGAGGCCGTTCTCGGCAGCGGCACCCTGAAATTGGCGGCGACGCCCCGGCGAATCGTCGTCGTCGGCGGCGGCCCGGCGGGGATGGCGGCGGCGCGGGTGGCGGCAGAACGCGGCCACCAGGTCACGCTGTACGAACGCGACGGCGAACTTGGCGGCCAGAACCGAATGACGGCGCGGATCGCGAGCCGCAAGACCTACGCCGAAACGACGCGCTGGCTCGCGCACCGGCTCGGCCGCGCCGGTGTCGACGTGCAATTGGGCCGCGCTGTTAGCTCCGGTGATATTCTTGACGCCGGTGCCGACGCCGTGGTTATCGCCACGGGGTCAACGCCGCGCCGCACCGGCTACTCCAGCCATCGACCCCATGTCGCCCGGCTCCCGGGCGTCGAACTGCCCCACGTCGTCACCGTGTGGGATGTATTCTCCAACGAGGCGGAGATTGGGGAACGGGTCGTGCTCATCGACGAAGACCCGCATTTCGCCGGGATCTTTTCTGCGGAGCATCTGGCCGATCTCGGGCGCCGGGTTGAGGTGGTAACGCCGGGCCTCCACGTGGGCCGCACCCTCGAAATCGGATTCGTGCCGCACCTTTACCGCCGCATCCTGCCCAAAGGCGTCGTCGTGACACCCGACACCATCGTCACGGGCATCGAGGTGAACGCAGTAACGTGCGAGACCCGCTACACCGGAGAGGCTTTGCGTATCGAAAACGTCGATACGGTGGTCTTGGCCATGGGCAACGAAACCGATGACGGTCTTTATCGCGAACTCAAGGGGCGCGTGCCGGAGCTGCACACGGTGGGTGACTGCGTGGCGCCGCGCAATATGGCGGACGCGATCTTCGACGGCGAGCGGGTGGGGCGGCTGATCTGATTCGATCCATCCGGCACTCTCGGCATCGTCCGCCGAGGTGCTCCGACTGTCGGGATCCGCTTATGGCTGGAAGCGGACCTCCAGTGTGAGCGTGCCCGGCGTCCGCCAATGATCCGAAACCGACCTTCGAAGCGCTCTAGCGTGCGAGCACCAGTTGCGAATCATGGCTGAGCATCTATCCCGCCATCGGATCTACCTGCGACTCCACGGCGTTGCCGAAAGGAACGATCGCGCGCGCCTCAGTCTTAAGGCGCGATTTGGCAATTTGGCAACGGTCGGAATGGGTTTGAACGTCAACCGGGAAATGACGGCTAATACCGTTCAATCCCCTGCCATTCCTTCATGCCGAGCTCGCGCAATCCCGGCGGCAGCACGGGATTGTGGCCCGGGTCGAAGGCAAAGGGCACCTCGTCTTCGGACCACAGGTTGACGAGAGGGCCTCCGCGGATGCGAAAAAGGGCGACGGCGCCGGTCAGCGATCCAAAGGGCCCGTGTTGAATCCCCGGTGGCCGCCAGTAGTAGGCGCCGGTGCGGCGCTGGCCGACATGGCCCGTAATCTGCCCGGTCAGCACGAAACACTCCTCCACCACGGGGTGGGTTTCCTTGATTCCCTTCCAGCCCTCGGGGTGGCTGTGGGGCATGTAGCAAAACAGATTGGTCTTTTCCCCGGTGCGCGGGTGGGTCCACAGGTACTTCTTTCCCGGTCGCAAGTAGTCGAGGTTCGAATCAATGCCCACCGTTTCCCAAGGCATCTCCAGAATATCCCTGAACTGCACGAGAAGACTTTCGTCGAAACTTTCGCGCGCCGGGTCCGCCGTTTCAGTTCGCGGTTCGCCGGTGAAAAAGGTAAGCGCTACGGCGCCGCCCGGTGCCGCGGCGTTGCGCCGAACGTAACCCGCCGGCAGATAGGCGTAGCAGTTCTCGCGGTAAACGATACCGTTGATCTCGATCTTGCCATCGAGGATGTAGATCTCTTCGTCGACCGAGAGACATTCGGGTTCCGGACGCGTCCATCCGGGGGGATAGCGGAGAATCAGACTCGAATCGCCGTTTTCGTCGTCCATGCTCAACGTCTTGACTTCGACGTCGGGCCGGGCGCCCCCGTAGAGCCCCTGCCGCCATGGTAGAACCTGGGCCTGAATGAACTCGATATGGGGTCGCGTCATTATCTGGCCTCCTTCGGCGCCGGACCGGACGCGCAAACGCCGGTGTCCGGTCAGTAGTTATCAATCCAGTCGAGATTCTGTTTTCGGTATTGTTCCATGCCGGCCGGAAGAACCGGTGCGTAGGGCGGGTCCCAATCGAAGGGCTTGTCATTCGCCTCGTCATAATCGGTGCTCAGCGCCCCGCCCTTGGTACGGAACAGATAGAGGGTCCCGGTGTTGGTGCCGTAGGGCCCGTGGCGGATCCCGGCCGGGCGCCAGAAATAGGCGCCCGGGCGCATGACACCCTCGTTGCCGCACGCCGATCCCGCGAGAAGGTACATTTCCTCGACCGTGGGATGAATCTCGACCGCGGCGCCCTGATGGAAGGGGATCGTGCACCGCACCCAGGTCTGATCCTTGGTGTAGGGATCTTCGCGCAGGTACTTCTTGAAGCCGGCCGGCGGAACGCCCGGTGGAGCTCCTGACTTGTCCCATCCGCCTTCGAACAGCCCGCGTTTTTCGATCAGGCGCGCTTGATCGGGTTCATCGGGGGCGGTCCCCGCTTCCGGGTCCGACTCGAAAAATGTGATTACGACCGCACCATTCCCGGAACTGAAGCCGCTTCGCCGGTAGCCGGCCGGATGGTAGGCAAAGGTATCGCGCGGATAGCTCGTGCCGTTCATCTTGAGTTCTCCGTCGATGACGTAGAACTCCTCGTCGGCCTGAAGCGTTTCGTCGGCGCGCGACCAGCCGGCGGGGTAGCGGATCAGGACCGAAGTAGCCCCGGTTTCATCGTCGCGGCTGAGCACCTTGACTTGGGTTCCCGGGCGGCAGGACGCGTAAAGCCCCTCTCGCCAGGGTAGAGCCTGTGCCTGGATAAACTCGATGTGCGGTCGACCCATGGTTCCCTCCCCTAATGCGCCGCTTGGCCGCAGTACGGCGGCAGCTTCAATTCATATTCTAGTCGGGTTCGGCGGCGATTGAACGCGGATTTGCGACCATCAGGTCGCGCCCCGGGGTTCCGGGCGATTCCCTGAAGGCTCGCCCTCGAAGGGGCGCCGCGCCATGGCGGACGCGATCTTCGACGGCGAGCGGGTGGGGCGGCTGATCTGATTCGATTCATCGGGCGCTCTCGGCACTATCCGCCGAATTGCTCCGACTGCCGGGGTCCGCTTATGGCTGAAAGCGGACCTCCAGTGTGGGCGTGCTTGGCGTCCGCTTTTGACCCAATGGCGACCTACGGGCGATGAGGTCTACGGGCATCAGGCATACCGAAATTCAGGGTTAAGCGTTCACCTGGGCAACTAGCCTGACCCCGAAAGGCCGTCCGGGTTCACCATTCCTGGTGAAGCAGAAGATTGGTGCATGGGTCAATCCGCTGAGTTCCCCAGGCCGCGTTTCAGTCCGGTGACGAAGCGGGTGAGGGTGTTCGACAAGGCCCCGCGCTCCAGCATGATCTCGATCAGATAGAATTGACCGCGCGTGACCACCGCCCGGTCGAGCGCGCTTCTGAGCTCGGCCCGGGTCGTCACTCGCTCGCCGATACCGCCGAGCGGTTCGGCCATCTCGGCGAAGTGCCAGTCGTCTAGGTCGTTGAACCGGGACTCCGGCTGGAACGCGCGCAACATCTCCCAGCTCTTGTTGTTGAACACCATGACGATCGGGTCCCAGCCGTAGCGGCGGCAATTGCCGATCTCCCAGCCGGTCATTTGAAAGGCGCCGTCACCAACCAAGATCAACGGTCGCAGTCCCGTCTCGGCCTGAATGCCCAGCCCGCCCGGGACGCCGAATCCCATGCCGGCGTAATAACCTGGTGCAGCAAGCTGCGCGTGCTCGATATCCATCGCGGTGAACAGGCAGTCGCCCATATCAGCCGCGATCGGCATCGGCCCTTGCGCGCCCATCATGTCGTTGACCGCGCATGCGATATCGGTTGGCGTGATCGGCGCTCCATCGGCAACAAGCCCAGCCGGATACTCGGCTGCCACCGTCTCACTCGTCTTGATTGCCACGGCGTCGGGTACCCGCGCGAGCATGGCATCGACCAGCGCTTCCAATGGGATGTCCGGGTAAACGTGATAGCCGATCTGCACCTGGCAACCGGTCGCCTGGATCGCATGGCGCAGGTCTATCTGGCGGCGCGAGACACCGAAGTTGGTGTCGGACAGAATCACGCCCAACAGCAATAGTCCATCAGACCGTTCGATCAGATCAGTGATTTCGGGCTGGCCTGCCACGCCGAGATAGGTACCGACCAGATGTGCGTTCGAATCGGCGAACAGGCCACGGCCCATGAAACTGGTCACAATGGGCAGGCCGAGGCGAGCTGCGAGTTCAGCCACTTTGTCCTCAATGCCGTAGCGACGAATTTCGACCCCGGCCATCAGAGCCGGCGTGCGCGCTGTCGCAATGCAGGCCAGGACCTCGGTGGCACATTCGGCCAGCGCATCCGCTGGGACCGCCGGACCGGGCGGGGCCTTCGCGACCGCCCCGCATTCGGTCGTTACCTTGTCGCGGGGCAGTTCGAGGTATACGGGCAAGGATTGATCGAGCGCATTGCGCAATACGCGAGAGATGTCCTCAGGTGCGCGTTCCGGATCGTCGAGCCGCGCCTGATCGCAGGTGATTTCTCGAAACACCCTGAATTGGGATTCCAGTGTTTTGGCTTGGTGATGCAGCAACAGGCCGCTTGCTTGATCCGCCGTGCTGGGCGCACCGGAGATCACCACGACCGGTGAGCGCTCGGCGTAGGCGCCCGTTATGGCGTTTACTATGTTCAAGGCGCCAGCGCCGTACGTGACGGCCGCCACACCCAGCGAACAGTTGATCCGGGCCGCTGCATCGGCTGCGAAGCCAACGCCAGGTTCGTGAGACAGCGTATAAAGCGGCAGGATGCCGCCTTCCTCGATCACCTTGAAAAACGGGAGTGCGAAGTCACCCGGGATGCCGAATATGGCATTGGCGCCGTGGTCTTTCAGCGCCGTAAGCAGGGCATGACCGAGCTGCATGGCGTTAGACCCTTATTCGTCTTCGAAAGACGAATAGATCGTACGTCTGGTGCATCACTCCCTTGATCTAAGTAAGATCTACCCTCTGATCGGTCTTATGCAAGGCCGCGGCGGTATTCCGGTACGAATGATGTAGCCGTTTGCGGGCGCGAGTCAATTCGAATAACCGAGCGGCATGCTCGGGATCCATCTGGTTTCCGCCCGCGCACGAATGTCCGCTTATGGCGGGAAGCGGACCCCCTGTGTGAGCGTGGCCGGCGTCCGCCAATGACTCGAAGCGGACGTTGATGATGCCGGCCGCTTATCTGAACAAGCGCCAGCGCCGGACGTTCCAGCGTGAATGGAAACCCGTTCGCTTCGGCATACCGACCGGCTTCACCGCGGCAGGGCACTCATCTGGGCGCCCAGTCGATGGCGTTGCCCGCTCAGTCGATCTCGACGATCACCTCGATCTCCACCGGGATCTGGAACGGCAGTGAACCCATGCCCACCGCCGAACGCGCGCCACGCCCCTGCTCGCCGAAGACCTCGACCATGAGATCGGAGAACCCATTGATGACTTTCGGGTGGTCTCCGAAGTCCGGCGCCGCATTCACCATGCCCAACACTTTGACGACGCGGCGCACCCGATCGAGATCTCCGATTTCCGCCCTCAGCGTTGCCAACAGGTTGAGGCCGACCTGGCGGGCCTCCTCCTGCCCCTGTTCCAACGTCAATTCTCCGCCCACTTTGCCGCTGTTGTATTCCCCGTTGGGGTTGCGCGGGCCATGCCCCGAGAGGAAGACCAGATTACCGACAGTCACCGCACCGACGTAGTTGCCGGCCGGCGGTGGGGGTTCCGGAAGCTCGATTCCCAGTTCGCGCAATCTCTTCTCGACGCTCATTTCTCTCTCCTCTGCTTCGAATAATCGGCACGTTCCGAAACGTACGATGAAACGCTATGGCTAGACGAAGGCAATTGAAACCGACCGCTTGGATCATCCGGCGCGGCGATGAAAGCCTTGGGAGTTGCGGCGCGACAGCGGTGCGGCCGGTGGCCCAACAACGGAGCCGGGATCTCACATCAACCGTTCCGGCGACGAAAAAGAGCGATAGCGAGGTTCAGGGACGAAATGACTCTGCGGAAATTCGCCGCGAACCACCCCTCGATCAAAAATCATTTCAATCAGGACCGTCACTTCGATCGCTGCGACATCTTCAAACAGAATCGTTCCGCCGTCCTGGCCGAGCGGCGCCAGCTGTGGCCCGAACGCCTCAGACCGGCACCCTTCGCAGGCCGGTTCAGATTTGTCTGACAGTGCCCGGTCAAGGCCGCGCAGAACAAGACGTTCGCGCGATTCAAAGTCCTTCAAAGAATATGCCGAATAGGATAAATTCGGAGAAAGCGCTCGCGGAATTGGTGAGGCGCAAGAGAATGGGGAGGGTTCCAATGAAACACGAAATCAGGGTGGTCACGCCGATCGTGACCACGGGGTTGCGTCTTAAAGAGCACCTAAAGGTGCTTGAGGACCCCGACACCAAGATTTCCAACGCGTTGCTCGATATCGGACCGGCCTCGATTGAGGGCGGCTACGACGAAGCCTTTGCGCTTCCCGATACTATTAACAAGATCATTCAGGCGGAAATGGATGGGTGCGCGGCGGTCGTGATCGACTGCATGGGAGACCCGGGCGTCAAGGCCGGGCGCGAAGCCGTCTCCATTCCCGTCTTTGGGCCGTGCGAAACCAGCGTGCATATTGCCGCGACGTTGGGGCACAAGTTCTCGGTCGTAACGGTCCTCGACAATCTGCGGGCACTGTTCGAAAACATGATCGCTGTTTACGGTGTTCGCGACCAGTACGCTTCGACGCGGTCTGTGAATATTCCGGTGTTGGAGCTGGAGAAAGATTCGGACCGCCTGCTCGATGCCCTGACGCGGGAATCGATCGCCGCGGTCGAAGAGGATGACGCGCACGTCATTATCTTTGGTTGCACCGGCATGTTCGGGTGCGCCGAGGGCATTAGCGCGGGCTTGGCGGCTGCCGGACATGGCGATATCCCGGTCATCGATCCGATTCCTGCGACGGTGCGCTACGCGGCCGCGATGGTCCGCGCGGGCCTTACCCATTCGAAAAAGACCTTCGAATTCCCGCGCGACAAGCCGCTAACCGGATATTCGATCCCGCGGGCGGTCGGCGTGGCAGCCGAATAGCCGGTCGCCTCAAGACCGTTTGCCGTTGTAATGGGACCGGGGACCGAGGGCGCTGCGCGCCGCAGGGGGACTGGGCGATGACTGATGTCGCGCTCGTCGCGCCGCGCATGCGCATCAACCAGTTATGGTTCCTGATTATTCCGGCCGCCTTGATCTTTCTGATTTTCTTTATCGTTCCGATCTTTTCGCTTCTGTCGATTTCGGTCAATCCCACGGTCTTGGGCGTCGTCAAGATACAACCGGAATTTACGCTCAAGAACTTCATCCGGTTCTTTTCGCGGCCCCTCTACTACAATTCAGCCTATGCGTCGGTCATCTTCTCGGTGATCGTACCGTTCGTGACGTTGGTCTTTGCATACCCGCTGGCCTACATTGTCGCGCGGACGAAAAGTCCGGGGCGCATGACGTTCTTCCTGATTTTGATTTTGGGTTCGATGCAGCTTGATGTCGTCGTGCGTCTTTATGGCTTGACGGTCCTGTTCGGCGATAACGGCATTATCAATGGCTTTCTGCGCTGGATCGGTCTGGTCGAGCATCATGTGCCGCTGATGTACAACAGGACGGGCGTCGTGCTGGGCCTCGTCCAGTTATCGCTGCCGGTGATGGTGCTTTCCCTTATTGCGGCGATCCGCGGCATCGACAAGTCGCTCGAAGAAGCGGCGCGTAGTCTCGGTGCCGGACAGTGGGGCGTATTCTGGCGCATCACATTCCCGCTCAGTATGCCGGGCGTCCTCGCGGGCTCGCTCTTGGTATTCGGCATTTCGATCAGCTCTTATGTCGTGCCCTCGATCATGGGCGGCAGCCGGGTCTTTGTGATGCCGATGCACATGTACAATCAGGTGACAAGCAACGCGGCATGGCAGTTCGCGGCGGCGATCGCGACCCTTCTATTCCTGATCAGTCTTGTGGCGATCTTTTTCTACCATCGCTTTACGCAGCGCCGAATTGGGGGGCTGGTCTGATGGCCGATACCGTCCAGTCGACTCATGAAGGCATTGCCGGGCGCAGTTGGAAACAGAAAGCGCCTTACGGCGAACAGCAGTTCTCGCCCTGGATATTCAGGTTTTTTGCCGCGATTGCCCTGGCGATCATGCTGGTGCCGGCGGCGGTTGTCGTTTTGGTGGGCCTGAACGAGGCGGAGTACATAACGTTTCCGCCGCAGGGGCTTTCCCTGAAGTGGGTTGTCGCCTTTTTTCAGTCTGAAGCCTTTAGAACCGCGTTTGCGACATCCTTCGGGCTTGCTCTTCTCGTGATGGTGATTTCGACCGTCGTTGGAACGATGGCGGCGATCTTTCTGTCGCGTGTCGCATTCAAGGGCCGGGGCCTGGTGCGGGCACTTCTGGTATCACCGATTCTGCTGCCTGGCGTTGTCCTTGGACTTGCGATTTACAGTTTCTACATCTTCAGTGGCATTGGCCTGGCCCGAACCTTCACGGGCCTGCTGTTCGGCCATATCGTGGTGACGATTCCGTGGGTGATCGTCGCGGTGTCGGCGGCGCTCTATCACTTCGATATTTCGCTTGAGCAGGCGGCACGCAGCCTGGGTGCAGGCCCGTTGAGTGCATTCTTCAGGGTGACATTGCCGAACATTTCGTCGGGAATTTCCGCTGGGTCGATCTTTGCGTTCATCGTTTCCTTTGCACAGTTCGACGTTTCATTGTTCCTGAGCACTGCCAACGTGACGCCGCTGCCGATCGCAATCTTCCAGTCGCTGCGCAACAAGGCCGAGCCGACGGCGGCGGCGGCCGGCATTATTGCCATCGTCATCGTTATCAGCGTGATGGTGCTTGCCAGCCAGGTAGTCAACGTTCGGCGCCTGATATCGACCGAACGTGCCCGAGGCAGCAAGAGTTAGGGAGAATTTCTGTTTTATTAGAAAGAGAAAACCAGTAGAACCACGTACAACTAAAAGAATAGAGGAGGCAACCAATCATGAGCGACAACGAAAAAACACTTGGCCTTAGCAAAAGGCGTTCACGCCGCCGTTTCCTGAAAACGGCGGGAAAAACCGCGGTCGGCCTGGGCGCGGCATCGGCGCTGGGCTTCCCGGCCTACCGGCATGCCTGGGCACAGGACGTCTACTACGAAGGCGGCGCTTTCGACGCCGGCGGTGCAGTACTGCGCATTGCTGAATGGGGCGGAATCTGGGAAGAGATCGTTCGCAAGAATGTGCTCGACGACTTCGAGCGGGAATTCAACTGCAAGATCGAATACGATTCTGCGTTCCCGTGGCCGCCCAAGATGATACCGAGCGGGCCGAAGGAACCCATTTATGACCTTATCAACTGGAACATGCCCGGCATGTTCAAGATTGCGAAGATCGGGGATTTTTTTGCGTCGACCGACGAAGTCAAGGCGAACGTCCCCAACTCGAAAGATTGCTGGGATTTCGCTTCCGTGACCGGCTTGGGCCTGACCTGGCTGTTCAGCACATATGGTTACGCCTATCGCACCGATCTGGTCGACACCGCGCCAACGAGTTTCAAAGATTTTTGGCGTGACGAATTTGACGACGTGCGCGGCAATTACACGACGCCTAATACCCTGTTCCAGGTCCATTTCATGATGTCATCCCTGGTCTTTGGCAACGGTCCGACCGACATGAAGGCCGGTATCGAGGCATACAAAGACCTGATGCCGATGAAACTTACCGACTTTTCGACCACGCTCGGGCAGATGCTTGAGCGGGGCGAGGTGGTGATCGCCAACCATCATGACGGCGAGCCCTATGCGCTGATGGACAAGGGTGTTCCACTGGGCTGGATGTATTGGGAGGAAAGGGAGCCGATTCTCACTCAGACCAAGACTGTGAGTAAGTATTCCGACCCCATGCAAAAGAAACTCGCCTATGCGCTTCTCAACAAGTATTGCGGCCCAGAGCTGCAGGGCGCGATGGGGGAATTCCTCTACATGCAGGGCACCAACAAGAACACCAAGGTGGCAGACGGTCTTGCCAGCAAGGGTGTCGTGAACAATGCCACGGCGGCCAGCTCCAAATGGGTGCCGCCATGGGAGTACTGGGTCGAGAACGAGCAGGAAATCGTTGACGCCGTCAACGAGATCTACGCTGGCTAACCCAGCTTCGCAGGGCCCCGGGGCGGATATCGGTCCGCCCCGGTGGTCGCTCGGGTAATTCAGGAACAGGGAGACCTGAGATGGCGCATGTCCAACTCAGGGGTGTGAGCAAACGCTTCGACGAAGTCGTGGCCGTCGACAACGTCAATCTCGACATTGAAAAAGGCGAATTCTTCTCGCTTTTGGGTCCGTCGGGCTGCGGAAAGACGACCACCTTGCGCATGGTGGCGGGCTTTGTCGCCCCGTCCCAAGGCTCAATCGCCGTCGCAGGATCCGAGATCTCCCAGTTGCCGCCCGAAAAACGGGGCATCGGAATCGTTTTCCAGAATTACGCGATATTTCCGCATATGAACGTGTACGACAACATCGCGTTCGGGTTGAAAATGCGCAAGGTCGCGCGGGCGGAGCTTGATCGGCGTGTGCGTGCGGTAATTGATCAAGTCGGGTTGCGCGGTCTCGAACGCCGCTACGAACGCGAAATGAGCGGTGGCCAAAAACAACGTGTTGCACTGGCGCGGGTTCTTGTGACGGAACCAAAAATTCTTCTGCTTGACGAGCCGTTGAGTGCGCTCGACAAGAAGCTCCGCGAAGAGATGAAGTACTGGATCAAGGATCTGCAGAATGAGCTGCAGATTACGACGATCTACGTTACCCATGATCAGGGCGAGGCCCTGACAATGTCGGATCGTATCGCCGTGATGAACGAGGGACGGGTCGAACAGGTAGGCGCTCCGGACGAGATTTACGAGCGGCCCATTAGCAACTTCGTCACCAGCTTTATCGGCGAATCCAACATCATCACGGCCGAGGTCGTCGAGGCATCGGATCGCGGAGCAACCCTGAAGGTGGGCGACGTTAAACTCGCCGTGGACACAAAAGCCAATATCATCCCGGGGCAGTCAGTTTCCGTGGTGATACGGCCCGAGCACATTTTCCTCGGGCCCGATGCCGAAAACGGCAATGGCCTGGTGACGACGCGCGCTGTCGTCAGGAACCGGTCCTACCAAGGGTCCTTTATCCGTTACGAGTTGACCAATGGCGATCTTGCCCTCGTTGCCGAGGCGCTCAACCGTCCCGGCTTCGAAGTTTACCCGCCCGGCGCCGAAATCAGCATCGGTTGGCACCGGGACAGCTGTTCGATTGTGCGCGACTGACGCGCGCGTTCCCCTCGACTTCTAGCGAGCCTCAAAACATGCGTATTGGTATCGATGTCGGCGGCACCAATACCGATGCCGCCCTGATGGACGGTATGAGCGTCCTCGCGACTGGCAAGACACCGACGACGCCGGATGTCATTGGCGGAATCGTCAAGGCGCTGGAGATCGTGCTGGCCGGCTCGGGCACGACCGTGTCCGCCATTGACGCGGTGATGATCGGCACGACCCACTTCACGAATGCCTTCGTTGAACGCAAACGGCTTTTGCCGGTGGGTGTCGTGCGCCTTGCGCTGCCGGCGGCGTGGGGTCTGCCGCCCTTGACGGACTGGCCGACCGAACTTGCCGCGACGTTCGGCGACAACGTGCATATGGTCGAGGGCGGCCATGAATTCGACGGCCGCGAGATCGCACCCCTGGACGAAGGAGCGGTCGCCGAAGCGGCGCGCGGGTTTAAGACGAAAGGACTGCGGTCGGTCGCGATCTCGTCGATCTTTTCGCCCATGAATTCGACGATGGAGGAGCGGGCCGCCGAGATCATGCGTAACGAACTGCCAGGCGCCGCGATCTCGCTGTCGAATGAAATTGGCCGCATCGGCTTTTTGGAACGTGAAAACGCCGCCATCATGAACGCCAGCCTCGCCGATCTCGCCTCGGCGGTCGTCAATTCCTTCCGCGAGGCGCTGGCGCGGCACAATATCGATGCCCCGTTCTTTGTCAGCCAGAACGACGGCACCCTGATGAGCGCCGAATTCGTCGAGCGCTATCCGGTGCTGACCTTCGCCTCCGGCCCCACGAACTCGATGCGCGGCGCGGCGTTTCTGGCCGGCGCCAAGAATGCCATGGTCGTCGATATCGGCGGCACGACCTCGGATATCGGCATGTTGATCGCCGGCTTCCCGCGCGAATCAGCCCTCGCGGTCGATATCGGCGGTGTCCGCACCAACTTCCGCATGCCCGACGTGTTGGCGATCGGCCTCGGCGGGGGCAGCATTATTCGGGGCCCCGATGATGTCTCGGTCGGTCCCGACTCCGTTGGTTTCGAACTGACGAAGCGCGCGCTCGTTTTCGGCGGCGAAACACTCACCGCGACCGATATCGCGGTGGCCGCCGGTCACGCAGATATCGGCGAGCGAACCCGCGTCGCCAACCTTGATGCAGGGCTCGTAAGACGAGCGGTTGACGAAATCCAGCGTCTACTCGATGAGGCCGTCGATCGAATGAAGACAGCCGCAGGCGATCTGCCGGTGGTCCTCGTCGGCGGCGGCACGGTCCTGGTGTCCCGGCCGATCAAAGGCACATCGGAGATGAACGTGCCCGAAAACGCGGGCACCGCCAACGCCATTGGCGCCGCGATCGCCCAAGTCGGCGGCGAGGTCGAAAAGGTCTACTCCTTCGAAATCACCGGGCGCGACGCGGCCATCGCCGAAGCCAAAAAAGAAGCAACAGACAAAGCCATCGCCGCCGGCGCCGATGCCAGCACTGTCGAAATCGTCGATATCGAAGAAGTCCCGTTGGCTTATCTGCCGGGCGGGTCGTGCCGGGTTCGTGCCAAGGCCGTAGGCGATCTGATGAATGTCTGAGGGCAAGCAAGACGCCGGCTCGTCCACCTCGGAACTCGTCTTGCGGGCGGACGATCTTGAGGATTTCTGCCGCGGCGCCGCCTTCCTTGGCACCGGCGGCGGCGGCAGTCCCTACCTGGGTCGCCTCCTGGCCGAACGAATCATGGCGGAAGGCAAGACGGTCGATATCATCAGCGTTGACGAGGTTCCAGACGACGCGTTGGTTATCCCAACCGCCGGGATGGGCGCGCCGACGATCGGCATTGAAAAGCTACAGCGCGGCGACGAAACCTCCATCGCCTTGCGCCGCCTCGAGGATCACCTTGGGCAAAAGGCTTTCGCCACCATGCCCGTGGAGATGGGCGGCGCCAATTCGGTGACGCCGTTGATCGTTGGCGCCCAGTTGGGCCTACCTGTGATCAACGCCGACGGCATGGGCCGCGCCTTCCCGGAGTTGCAGATGGTGAGCTTTAGCATCTACGGCATCAGCACCTCGCCTTTTACGATGACGAATGAGTACGGCGAGTGCGTGGTGATCGAGGCACGCAGCAACAAATCCGCTGAAGGTCTGGCCCGCGTTATCTGCGTCCAGATGGGCGGCATGGCGCACATGGGCATTTATCCGATGACCGGCGCCGAAGTCAAACGCGTCGCCGTACGAGATACAATGTCACTGGGGTTGGAGATCGGCCGTACCATCCGGCGCGCCCGCGAGGCCTCGACCGACCCGTTCGAAGCGCTCACGGCCTATCTGCGAACAACCGAGTACTACAGCCATTGCGAGGTCATCTTCGACGGCAAGATTGCCGATGTGTTGCGCGAAACATCGCGTGGCTTCGCGCTTGGCCGGGCCATCATGGAGGGCACCGGCGCGTCGCGGGGAACCCTGGAAGTGACGTTTCAGAACGAATACCTGGTGGCGCGGATCGACGGCAAGACCCGCGCCATCGTCCCCGACCTCGTGTGCATCTGCGACCGCGAGACGGCCGAGCCGATCACCACCGATGGTCTTCGTTACGGCCAACGCGTCCGCGTCATGGCCGTAAGCGCGCCACCGATTCTGCGCACGCCGGAAGCGCTGGAAATCGTCGGGCCGCCGAACTTCGGCATCGACGAGAAATTTCGGCCCCTCGAAGAACTCGCCTAACCGCGCGGCGTGAGAGGGTTCCGAACATGATGTTGCGCATCGAGAATCTGGATGATCTGGCGCGCGGCGCCGCCTTCCTCGGCACCGGCGGCGGCGGCAATCCGTACTTGGGAAAATTGCTGCTTGAACGGGTGATGAAGGATGGCTTTGAGGTCGAAGTGATCGGCGTCGATGAAGTGCCCGATGACGCTCTCGTCATCCCGACTGCCGGCATGGGCGCCCCGACGATCTCGATCGAAAAGCTTTTGGTGCCGGACGAAAACGTGCGCGCCCTTGAGTGCCTTGAGAATTTTTTCGGCCGTCCCGCTTATGCCACGATGCCGATTGAGGCCGGCGGCACGAACTCGGTGGTGCCGCTGATCGTCGGCGCCCGGCGCGGCATTCCCGTGATCGACGCCGACGGCATGGGCCGGGCTTTTCCAGAACTGCAAATGGTGACGTTCAGTGTCTTCGGAGTCAGAGCGTCGCCTATGTCACTTGCCGATGTTCACGGCAACTCGGTGATCCTGAATGCTCGCGACAACGCGACCGCAGAATGGTTGGCCCGCGGCGACTGCATTCGCATGGGCGGTCATGCGGCGGTCGCCATCTATCCGATGACCGGCGCCGAGGTCAAAAAATACAGTATCCGCCGCACTCTGACCTTGGCGATCGAGATCGGACAAACAATTCGCGAAGCCCGGGCCCGAGGGGGCGACCCGTTAGAAGCTTTGTGCCGTTACCTGAACGAGTGCGACACCTATGGCGACGCCCGACTCATATTCGAGGGCAAGATCGTCGACATGGAGCGCCGCACGACGCGCGGCTTTGCCGTCGGTCGGGCCACTATCGCGGGCGCCGGCGACTTTTCTGGCCGGATGGAGATCGATTTTCAGAACGAAAACCTGGTGGCGCGCCAAGGCGGCAAAAATGCCGTCGTCGTGCCCGATCTCATTTGTATCCTGGACCAGGACACTGCCGAACCGATCACGACAGAGGCCTTGCGCTACGGTCAACGCGTCGCGGTGATCGGCGTCGGTGCGCCGGCCATCATGTGCACGCCTGAGGCTCTCGCGGTATTTGGGCCGGCCGCCTTCGGTCTTGACGACCCGTTTGAGCCGATCGGCGGATGAGTGTTTTGTGGACTCGGCGCTTGACGGGACATTGTCCGTAACGATATGTTTTTATTCATAAAAAGAGGCTTACCCTCAACGAGTAAAGGGCAGGGAGAATCATGCGCATAGGCGTGGACGTCGGCGGCACCAACACCGACGCTGTCTTGATGGACGGTGAAAAGATCAAGTCCAGCTGCAAGACGACGACAACAGAGGATGTCAGTTCCGGCATCACCACCGCGATCGAAACCGTCCTCAAGGATGGCAAAGCGGACAAATCGGCGATCGACACCGTAATGATCGGCACGACGCATTTCACCAATGCGTTCGTCGAACGCAAGCACCTCCTCGAGGTTGGCGTCATCAGAATTGCGCTGCCGGCCGCGCGGCTGCTGCCGCCGATGATCGATTGGCCAGGTGATATGCGCAGCAAAGTCGCCCAGAATCGCCACATGGTGCGCGGCGGTTACCAGTTCGATGGACGCGAGAACGTTGCGTTGGACGAGAAAGAGATCGCGGCGACGGCGCGCGACTTCAAGGCCGAGGGAATCTACTCTTTCGCCGTCGCCGGTGTTTTCTGCCAGGTCAATCCGGCGCAGGAGGAACGCGCCGCGGAGATAATCCGCGAGGAGGTTCCAGACGCGGTGGTGACGCTATCCCACAACATTGGCCGCATTGGGCTGATCGAACGCGAAAACGCGGCGGTCATGAACGCAAGCCTCGCCGCGCTCTCGTCTCGCGTGGTGACATCGTTCCGCGAGGCGCTGGCCAATCTGGGGATCGATGCCCCGTTCTATATCTCGCAGAACGACGGCACCCTGATGAACGCGGAGATGGTCGAGCACTATCCCGTTCTCACCTTTGCCTCGGGGCCGACAAACTCGATGCGCGGCGCCGCATACCTGTGCGATGTCAAAGACGCCATCGTCGCCGATATCGGCGGCACGACCACGGATATTGGCGTTCTTGCAAACGGATTCCCGCGCGAATCCTCTATTGCCGTCGATGTCGGAGGCGTTCGCACGAATTTTCGGATGCCGGATCTGACCGCACTTGGTCTGGGCGGCGGCAGCCTCGTCCGGGGCGAAGACGATATTTCCGTCGGCCCCGAATCGGTCGGCTACCGCCTGGTGGAAAAGGGTCTCGTCTTTGGCGGCGACACCCTGACAGCCACGGACATTGCCGTCGCATCCGGAACCGTCGATATCGGGGATCGCACGCGGGTAGCGGGGACCAGCAAGCCGGTAGTCGAGAAGGCACTCGACGAGATTCACAAAAAGATCGAGATCGGCATCGATCGTATGAAAACCAGCGCCGACCCGGTGCCGCTGATTCTTGTCGGCGGCGGGTCGATCCTCGTGTCGCGGAAAATCGCCGGTACGACCGACACCATCACCCCCGACCACGCGGCCGTGGCGAACGCGATTGGCGCCGCCATCGCCCAGATCGGCGGCGAGATCGACCGGGTGTTCTCTTACGAACAGCTGGGGCGCGAGAAGGCCCTCGAAATCGCTGGCGACGAAGCCAAACAAAAAGCCATCGAGGCCGGGGCGGTACCCGACAGTATCGAAATCGTTGAGCTCGAAGAGCTTCCGCTCACCTACATGCCCGGCGGCGCTGTTCGCCTGCGCGCCAAGGCCGTTGGCGATCTGTCGACGAGCAAGAGCTGAACCCGCGCAACACCACCCGAAAGAGTTCGTAATGAAACTGACCCTAGACATTCTTGAGGATTTCGCCCGCGGCGCCGCTTTTCTCGGCACCGGTGGCGGTGGTGATCCTTACATCGGCCGGCTCGCCGCGCAGTATGCCATCGAGGAGCACGGCCCCCCGGATCTGATATCGCTGGACGAGCTTGACGATGACACGGCCGTTTTCCCGGTCGCCTACATTGGCGCCCCGACCATTTTCATCGAGAAGCTCATTTGCGGCGACGACATGGACCTCGCGGTGACCAAGCTCGAGGAGCTCACGGGCCGCAAAGCCGGCGCCATCATTTCGGCCGAGATTGGCGGCGTGAACTCGATCGTACCGCTCGCCGTGGCGGCGCGGCGCGGACTCCCGGTCGTCGATGCCGACGGCATGGGCAGGGCCTTTCCCGAGGTGCAGATGGTGACGTTCAACGTCTACGGCGTCGACGCATCGCCGGCGATTATCGTTAACGAGCACCTGGAGCACGTCGTCGTCTACGCCAACGACGCCAAATCGACGGAAAACAAACTGCGCGCCATCGCCACCGAGATGGGCCTGGGCGCCGGCCTGTCGTGCTACCCCATGACCGGCCGCCAAGCCAAGGACACCGCGGTCGGCGGCACGCTGTCGCTGGCGATCGGGGCGGGCAAGGCGATTGCAGAGGGCCGCCGGCAGGGTGATCCGATCGAAGGGCTGCTTACCTATCTGCGCAGCACCCCCTACTACAACCACTGCAAAGTGTTGTTCGACGGCAAGATCGTCGATCTGTTGCGCGAGGTCAAAGGTGGCTGGACTGTCGGCACCTGCGTTCTCGACGCGCTCGACGGTAGCGGCAGCCGGATGGAGATCATCTTCCAGAACGAGAATCTGATCGCCAAGGTTGACGGCGTGACGAAGGCGATCGTGCCGGACCTGGTCTGTGTCGTCGATCGCGAATCGGGCGAGCCGGTGACGACGGAAACCCTGAGATACGGGCAGCGCGTCAAGGTTATCGGCGTCAGTTGCGCACCGATCATGCGCACCCCGGAAGCCCTGGAAGTATTTGGGCCGCGCAAGTTCGGATTCGACGAGGACTTTCTCCCGATCGAAGATGGCGATTGAGGGGCTAAGGAGATCGTCCCGAGCGGAGGCGCCGCGGCGGGGGTGCGACTACCGGGTGGCCGGACTGAGCAATATGGCCCGGCAGCACACCCGGGTTGATCAGGGCCGCCGCGGCTGTTCCTTCTATTGGTTCTGTCCCGCCCGGAAAACCTACTGATTCGGAACGCGCACAGATAGCGTCAGTGGACGCAAACGATCCTCACTCTACTGCGATCTGTCGGCCTCATCGCCGCGCGGCAGGGATGTCGAATCCCGAAACGCTGATCCGCGAGATCCCCGAGGTGATCGCGAACGGCCGCATGGGCCCCTACTACATCACGAAACGAGAACAGCAGTTTCGCCGAAACATCGTCTGGAAAGGGAAGACGGTTGTGCTTCAGCCGCTCCACGACGGCGACGCGTCGTGTGGGTGGTGACGGCCTATCCCGGCATGAGACCTGCGCCAAAACAGGCGCGTCAAATTACTGAAGATGAGGCGGAAAAGATTACCTCCGATGCGACCGCCCAGCGATTCAAGGCACTCGACGGTGCTACGCAGGACGGTCCAACAGCACACTCGGCCCGCCTGGGAGCGGAGACACCTGAAAAAAAGCCGAATCCGCGAAAAGGCAACGGCGATCGTTGCCGAAATCATCGCCGCGCGGCCGGGTTCGGCCTTGTCCGTTCTGCGCGCATCCATAGTGCAGGGTGCGGCGGCGGTCATCCCGGCGGTGTGTGGCGGGGCCGGGCACCGCCTGGCGGCCCTCAGGCGCCGTGACCCTCACTGCGCTTGGCGCACAAGTGCCAGCGCCACGGCGGCCGCGTTCGATACATTGAGACTGGGCGGCGCGACGGCCGCCGCCGGGGCGGCCTCGATCCGGGCCAGCGAATCGCAGGTTTCCGCGGTCAGGCGACGGAGGCCCGTGCCCTCGGCGCCCAGCACCAGCACCGTTGGCGTGCGTCCGGCGGCAAGGACCGCGGGCGCGTCGGCATCGAGTCCGACCAACCAGTAGCCCTCGCCCTTGAGGGCGCCGAGCGCCCGCGCCAGGTTCGTCACCCGGACCAGCGGCATGCTTTCCAGCGCGCCTGAGGCGGCCTTGGCCAGGACGCCGCTCTCCGGCGGGGCGTGGCGTTCGCTTACCACCACGGCGCGGGCGCCGAAAAAGACCGCCGAGCGCAGGATTGCGCCAACGTTGTGGGGGTCCGTCACCTGATCGAGCACCAATACGACATCGCCCCCGGCAGCCGGTCCCATGGTCTCGAGGGCGGCCGGCGCCAGCGGCTCGACCCGGGCGGCGATCCCCTGATGGACGGCATCGCGCGGCAGCAGATCGCGAATCGCCTCGGAATCGAGCATTTCCGGGGCGATGGCCTGGTTCCGGGCCTGGTTCCGGGTCTCGAGCGCGCACTCCAGCGGCGGGCCCAGCCGCTGCGCGGCGGCCGCCGTCGCCACAATTCGGCTGATCGGGCGCGCCGGATTCGCCACCGCCGCCAGCACCGCATGGCCGCCATAGAGCCAATAGGGCGCGAGACCGCCCTCCTTTCGCCCTTTCGCCCGATTTTCCGGCGTTTGGCGCCGCCTTTTCAAGTGCTTGCCTGCCGCCATGGTCTTTATTATATTAGCCCCA
Source organism: uncultured Alphaproteobacteria bacterium (assembly GCA_964611585.1). Taxonomy (GTDB): domain Bacteria; phylum Pseudomonadota; class Alphaproteobacteria; order SHVP01; family SHVP01; genus CAZTAK01. Next base: position 115 of record CAZTAK010000049.1, on the reverse strand, counting down.
CAATCGGTGTATGGACGAACGGAGGCGGCCACGCAAGCCATAGGGGCGGCGCGCGGTTGCGTTTGCGCGTTTTGGCGTTGACTTGGATCGGCAAATCATCATATTTCGGGCGCTT
>CAZTAK010000048.1:17091-21180 GCA_964611585.1 uncultured Alphaproteobacteria bacterium | reverse complement strand
TCACGCGAAAAGCTCTATCCCTTTGACATAGAACGCAAATCGTCGTCGCCGGCGAGTCCACCGGCTCGGGATTTGCGTTAGACCGCCAGCGTCCTGCCGCCATCGACGAGGATGACTTCCCCGGTGGAAAACGTGAGCCCGGCGGCGACGGCGACCACCGTCTTGCCGACATCTTCCGGTGTGGCGAGGCGGCCCATCGGCGCCAGGTCGATCTGGCGCTGGCGTACCGCCGGATCCCAGGCGCGCGTGAAATCGGTATCGACCAGCCCCGGTGCCACGCTGAATACGCGAATACCGGGCGCTAACGCGCGGGCGAGCGCGCGCGTCATGGTGTCGAGCGCCGCCTTGGAGGCGCAGTAGGCGATGTTGCTGCCGGCCGCCAGTTGCGCCGCCACCGACGAAATATTGACGATCGCCGGATCGGTGCCGAGGGCAAGCATCGGCCGGAAGGCGCGCACGCAGGCGAACGGCCCGCGCACATTGGTCTGCATGACCCGGTCGAAGGTGGCGTCGTCGAGGCCGTCGAGGTCTTCGGGCGGCACCACCTTCGAGAACCCGGCGTTGTTGACCAGCAAATCAAGCCGCCCTTCGTTTGCGGCGATGTCTTCGGCGGCGGCCTTCAGGGCGCCTGAATCGGTCACGTCGGCCTGAATCACCCGATGCCCCGAACCGGCGAGGCCCGCAGCGGCCGCCTCGCAAGACTCAAACGAGTCGCGATGGACGAGCAGGACGCGCGCTCCGGCTTCGGCCAGCGCCGCCGCGCAACCGGCGCCGATCCCCCGGCTCGCCCCGGTGACGAGTGCAATGCGTCCATCAAGCGCGGGCATCGGCGCTTACCCCGTCTTGCCGTAGCGCCTGACGCGCAGGTCGGCTTGCGCTTTGTGGCCGGCGAAGTTTTCGATCTCGCACAGGCGCGAGCAGTATTCGCCGATCATCGCGCTCGCCTCTTCGGTGCAGCGCTGATAGGTCATGGTCTTGATGAACTTGCCGACCCACAGCCCGCCGGTATAGCGCGCGGCGCGCTTGGTCGGCAGCGTGTGGTTGGTGCCGATCACCTTGTCGCCGTAGGCGACGTTGGTTTCGGCACCGAGGAACAGCGAGCCGTAATTCTTCATGTTGTCGAGAAAGTACTGCGGGTCGCGGGTGAGAATCTGCACGTGCTCGGAGGCGATCTCGTCGGCCGCGGCCACCGCCTCTTCCAGGGTGCCAACCACGAGAATCCGTCCATAGTCGCGCCACGCGACAGCGGCCACGTCGGCGGTCGGCAGTGTTTCCAGTTGACGCTCGATCTCCGCCGGAACGGCCTCGGCGAGTTCCCGCGACATGCTGAGCAGAACCGAGGGCGAATTCGGGCCATGCTCGGCCTGGCCGAGCAGATCGGTCGCGACCATTTCCGCATCTGCCGTTTCGTCGGCAACGATCAAGGTTTCGGTCGGGCCCGCCAGCAGGTCGATGCCGACCAGCCCGAACAGTTGCCGCTTGGCTTCGGCGACATAGGCGTTGCCGGGGCCGACCAGCATATCGACCGGGGCGATGGTATCGGTACCGAGCGCCATCGCCGCCACTGCCTGAACGCCGCCCAGAATGTTGATCTCGTCGGCACCCGCAAAGTGCATCGCCGCCACCGTCGCCGCCGGAATCTCGCCGTCGATCGGGGGCGTGCAGGCGACGATCCGGCCGACCCCCGCGACTCTGGCCGTCACCACGCTCATGTGGGCCGAGGCCACCATGGGATAGCGCCCGCCGGGCACATAGCAGCCGACCGAAGCGACCGGGATGTTCCTGTGCCCCAGCACCACCCCGGGAAGCGTTTCGACCTCGATATCCCTGAGCGCGTCCTTCTGCGCCTGCGCGAAATTGCGGATCTGGGTCTGGGCGAACCGGATGTCATCGAGGGTTTGCGCTGATACCGAGGATACGGCCGCGTCAATCTCCTCCGCCGATAGCCGGAAACTGCCGGGCGTCCAGTTGTCGAATCGGACCGAAAGGTCTCGAACGGCTTCGTCGCCACGCGCCTTGATATCGGCCAGTATCTCCTCGACCGTTCGGCGGACCTTTAAGTCGGCTTCCTCCCGGGCTTCCTCGGTGATGCCTGCCTTCAATTCTTCGATCATGATTTTCCTTTCGTCGCTGGCATCCGGCGTAACTCCCTCCCGGTTGGCGAAGTACCGCACCCCGGGCCTGATTGCCAGCCCCTGAGCTCTTGCAGGCCGTTATCGTCGTCAGCGGCTCCGGCAAGAACCTTGACACCCCTTGGGCCCCCACGATAATACCGCCCGCGTACCGCGAGGACTCAATCCTTTGCGCCCGGTAGGGTGTCGTTGGTTGCTGTCTCCCGAAAAAAATAATCAGAATGGGGACGGTTTGGATCCTATCGGGGAGGACGGGCATCGTGCGGCGGTTTTTCGGCGTATTGTTGGCGCAGCCTGGCAGGGGCGGGCGCGGTTTGGGCCGGCGGGACCGGCGTTTCGGATTATAGAGGAAGCGTGACACAGGATTATAGAGGAAGCGTGACACATGAGTGAGGGTGGCGAAGTCCAGATCGTCGGGGTGACCAAACGGTTCGGCCCGACACTGGCGGTCGACAACATTAGCCTGACGATCCCGAATGGCACCTATTGCTGCCTGATCGGGCCCTCGGGCTGCGGCAAGACAACGATCTTGCGCATGATCGCGGGCCACGAGACCACTACCGAGGGGAATATCCTGATCGGCGGCCGCGCGGTCGAGGGGCTGGAGCCGTCGGAACGTGGCACCGCCATGATGTTCCAGAGTTATGCCCTGTTCCCGCACCTGTCGGTCGCCGACAACGTCTCCTTCAGCCTCAAGATGAAGGGCGTCAACAAGGCCCAGCGCCGCGAACGCGCCATGGAAATTCTGACGACGGTGCAGATGACGGAACTCGCCGACCGGTTTCCGGCGCAGCTTTCCGGCGGCCAGCAGCAGCGCGTCGCGCTGGCGCGGGCCCTGATTACCAACCCTACCGTCTTGTTGCTGGACGAACCCCTGTCGGCGCTTGACGAATTCTTGCGCCTGCAAATGCGCGAGGAACTGCGCCGGCTCCAGCACGCGATCGGCATTACCTTCATCCACGTCACCCACACTCAGCCCGAAGCGTTGGCGCTGGCGGAACTGATCGTGGTGATGGACGAGGGCCGGATCGATCAGTTCGGCACCGCACGCGAAATCTTCGATCTGCCCGACACCGCCTATGTCGCCTCGTTCATGGGGGGGTGGAACGTGTTCCAAGGCGAGGTCACCAATCTTGCCGACGGCAACGCAGAAATCCACAGTGAAACCGGCGAGGAATACCACCTTGGCCGGTCCGATATCTCGGTCGGCGACAAGATCGGGTTTTCGATCCGCCGCGACAAGGTCCATATGGTGCGCGGCGAGGAAGACGAAAAGACGAAAGAACCGAACTGCCTGTCCGGCAAGGTCCACGCCATTGAATATCAGGGGACCTGGGTCAAGGTCACGATGGCGCACGGGGCGAAGGAAGAAATTCTGGTTGCCAACATCCAGGAAAAGGAATTCTTCGGCGATCCGGTCCAGCTCGGCGATCCGGTGATTGCCCGGTGGGCGGCGCACGATGTGCATCTTCTGAGCACCTGATCGAGACACGAGAAGGCATCCCAAGGCCCCGCCCCGAACGGCGGGGCCTTTTTCGTCAGGGGACCCGCTTCGGCGATGCGGCGCAGACGCCGGGCCCGAACTCGGGCCGCCCCGTCGGGCGTTCGAACCGCATCATTATCCAGCGCTGCGGGGGGCCGTAGGCAAGGGTCAGGTCGTCGAGAAACTAAAGAAACAGCTTGCTGCCGCTGGCGCCGAAGAAAAGCCCGCCGCGATACCCGAGTTCGAGATTGACGGCGTTGATGGCGCCGGTATCGCGGTCTTCGCACAGCCAAACATCCCAGTCCTCGTCCTCGAACCGGACCGGGACGGCGTGGCTGCAATAGCAATGCCCGATCTGGAACTTGGTGCGTTGCAGCATGCCCGTGCTTGCGTGAATCGCCATAACCTCCGGGATTATCATGCCCCCACTCGATCCCCTGCCAGCCGCGGATGTCATCGGGGCGGGCGGCGCCG
>CAZTAK010000048.1:0-16991 GCA_964611585.1 uncultured Alphaproteobacteria bacterium | reverse complement strand
GGCGGCGCCGTCCGGTGGAATTCGCCGTCATGGCGCCATCATGGCGCGCCCGGTCCGTCCTTGTGGCTCAACTTTTGTTGATGTTGATGGCGGCGATCGCAAGCGCAATCCTTGGTATCAATTCTTAATCCATGCTATGTTTTGGGCGCAGCCCGGGATTCCCGGGCCATTGAGCCGTGTGTCAATAGCGGACGGATGCGTTCTCTGGACCCGGTTCGATCACAACGATAACCAGGCACCAGAACAGGGTAGGAGCAGGAAATGAGGGACAAGACGAAAGTAAACGGCAGGAAGGGCATCAGCCGCCGGTCGATGCTGAAAGGCACTGCTGCGGCAGCGGGTGCCGCCGTCGGGTCGGGGGCATTGACAGGCTTTCCGACTATCTGGGCGCAGAATATCCGCAATATCACCTTGCGTTCGGTCGGATCCGGCGTGACCCATATTCCGCCGTACAAGGCGTTGGCGGAAGAAGATCTCGGATTCAAACTCGAATTCACGGTTCTCGACTTCAACGCGATCCGGACCCGTGGCATCACGCAGCCGCGCTCGTTCGACATCTTCGAACCGACCTACAACGACTTCAAAAAGATTTGGCCGACCGGGAACATGCAGGCCGTCGACTCGACGCGTCTGAAGCACTGGGACGACGCCATCGATCTTTACAAGGCCCCCGGCATGATCTGGCCGGACGCGAGATTCGGCCAAGGCCAGAATCCCTCGACGGTGGAGTACACCTCGGCCATCGACGGCAAGGACTTTGTCCCCGCAGGTTCGTCCAAGTGGCTCACTGCGGTTCCCAGTCAACACAATGCGGACACCTTGGGCTACCGGCCCGACCTCGTCGGCCGCAAATTGGACACCTGGGCCGAGCTGATCAATCCGGAATGGCGTGGCAAGGTCGCCCTCCAGATCTTCCCCGAAATCGCGATGATGGATCTCGCGATGGCGCTGGAAGCTTCGGGGCAGGTGAGTTACGCCAACAAGGGCGACATGACCCGCGCGGAAATCGACACGACTTTCGACTTTCTGTTCGAATTGAAGGAGCAGAACCACTTCCGCGCCTTCTGGACCGGGTTCATGGAATCGGTCAACTTGATGCTTTCGGGCGAAGTGGTCCTCCAGTCGATGTGGTCGCCGGCCGTTACGGTGGTGAAGTCGCAGGGTGTGCCCGCGATCTACGCCGACCTCAAGGAAGGTTATCGGTCGTGGACGATCGGCTACATGGTGCCGAAGCATCTCGACGGGCTCAAGCTGGATGCGGCTTACGAGTTCTTCGATTGGCTGTATTCGGGCCGCGCTGGCGCCCTGTTCGCGCGCCAGGGCTACTACATGCCGACGCCGAACATGACCAAGAACTTCCTCACCGACGACGAGTGGGGCTTCTGGTACGAGGGCAAAACAGCAGCGGGCCCAATCAAGGACCCGGGCGGAAACGTACTCGAAAAAGCGGGTTCGGTCCGCGACGGCGGCTCCTACAAGAACCGCATGGGCAATGTTGCGGTGTGGAATAGCGAATTCTCCGAGCAGGTATACCTCGTCGACAAGTGGAACAAGTTCCAGGCCGGTTAGTCGCCTGATCGAATCTTGATGCGGGGCAAGAAATTGCCCCGCATCCCTTTTCTTATGGCTCTTGAGGCGCTAAAAACGGGCCGCCCGGTTCCGGGTTCTACGCTCGTATCGGGCCCTTCGCCCGTATAGGTTCCTATGCAAAAGCTACAATCGGCGTTCAGTCGGTACAGCGCGTTCTTTCAGGTGACGCCGCTGGTATTGATCCTGGCGATTTTCCTGATCGGACCCCTGTTCGTCATCGCGACCTACAGCTTTTACCGGTTCACCGGTTACTTCACCCAGCCGGCGTTCGAATTTGAAGCCTGGATACGGGTCGTCACCCTGGAAATTACCTACCAGAATTACTGGTCGACGATCAGAATTACTTTAATCACCTGGGCGATTACTCTGGTCATCGGGTTTACACTCGCCTACTTTTTTGTTTTCGATATCATCACGCTGCGGGTCAAGATATTCCTGTTCTTGCTGACGGTGGTGCCGTTCTGGACCTCGGGCGTGGTTCGGATGATCGCGTGGCTGCCCTTCCTCGGCAGGGAAGGCGTCATAAACAGGGCGGTGATGGCCCTCGGCCTGTCGGATGCACCGCTCGACTTTCTCTTGTTTTCAGAGTTTGCGGTCATCGTCTCCTACGTTCACATGTTTACGCTGTTTATGGTGGCGCCGCTGTTCAACGTCATGGCGCGGATTGACCGCAACCTGCTCGAGGCGGCGCGCGATCAGGGCGCCAAGAACTGGCAGACCCTGATTAACGTCATCATACCGTTGTCGAAGCCGGGTATCGTCATCGGCACAATCTTCGTTATCGCCCTGGTGGCGAGTGACTTCACCGCGATCCGCTTCCTTGGCGGCGGCAAGCTGGGATCGGTTTCGATGACGATCTCGAACCAGTATCTCGGCGTGCAGTATCCGTTCGCGGCGGCCAACGGAATCGTCCTGCTGATCGTGCTGCTGCTGTTCGTCGGCGGCGTCATGCGGTTGGTCGATATCCGCAAACAATTGTAGGCCGGCATGAACGGCGTTTTCATAATCGTCCTCATCATCGCCATTGTCGGCGTCTATCAGTGGATGACGGGCACGGCCGGGGGACCGGCGCAACCGGCGGCGGCCGGAACCGGTACAGACGATGCCGAAAACCGCGAGGCCGTTCCGGCCAGACAAGAGTTCAAGCGCAGCCGCGGCTATTACATCCGCTGGGGAGTCTTCATTGCCTTCACGGTCTTCCTGTACGGCCCGGTTTTGGTCATTACAGTCCTCTCTTTCCAGGGGCCGACCGGGGGCCTGACCTTCCCGATGCAGGGGGTTTCGACGTTCTGGTTCGGTGAAGTGTTCAACCCCACCTTCATTGGCGATTTCCGGGAGCCGTTCGTGCGCTCGCTGGTGCTGGGCTTGATCGTGATGGTGGCAACGTCGCTGGTGGCGTTCCTCGCCGGCCTCGCCTACCGGCGCGGGTTCCGCGGTTCCGGCGCGGTGTTCTATTTGACGGTCGCGAGCCTGATTATCCCCTCGTTCCTCGTTAGCATGGGGATCGGTCTCGGATTTACCGGCCTCGACATGCTGGCAAGCTGGTGGTCGGCTGGCCTCGGCGCCCACCTGACCTGGACGCTGCCGTTCGGCGTCCTGATCATGCTGGCGGTGTTCGGCCGTCTCGACCGCTCGATCGAGGAGGCAGCGCGCGACCAGGGGGCGACCCCGTGGCAAAACCTGCGCCACGTCGTCATTCCGATCGTTGCCCCGGGCCTGATTGCCGTCGCCCTGTTCGGATTTACCCTGTCTTACGACGAATTTGCCCGGACCTCGCTGTTGACCGGGCAGGGCAACACCCTGCCGGTCGAGATGGTGGCGGTAACCGGCACGGCGGCCCGGCCCTCGCTCTATGCGGTCGGGACCATGACCACCGTGTTCTCGCTGGCGCTGATTTTCATCACATTCGGCATTCTCTATGCCATCCAGCGGCGCCGCGCCGGCGCCATCCTGGGCGGTGGCGCTGCCGCTGAGCCCGAATCATACGACAGCGTGCTGGTGGCAGGGGATGCCCGACAGGGGGCGGATTGACGCAGGCGCGAGAAATCGCAGAATCCCTAGGGCCTTTGCAGCCTTGCGACGGGTCCAAGCATTGACAGCAGCAACGCGAAATTCGATAGTCCAGTCAATGGATGAGTTCCGCCCGGACTGGTGCCGGGCGCGATATTCCGACAAAAACCATGGATCGGCGCCCGCCGGTTCGCGACTAGAAAAGGGAGTGATGAGTCATGCCATACCGATTGGGGGTTGATGTCGGGGGGACATTTACCGACTTGCTTCTCATCGACGAAAAGACCGGCGGTACCGCCATGGCGAAGGTGCCTTCGACTCCGGAGGACTCCTCGATCGGGGTCTTGAACGGGATCAAACGGGTATGCGCCAGCGCCGGGATCAAAGCTCACGAAATCACCCACGTGATGCACGGCACGACGGTTGCGACCAACACGATCCTGACCGGATCGGGCGCCAAAGTGGGCTTGGTTACGACCAAGGGCTACGCTCATATTCTCCAAATCGCGCGTTCGTTCGTGCCTGGCGGCCTCGGCGGCTGGATCATCTACAACAAGAGCGACCCGCTCGCGCCGCTGGAGCTGACCATCGAGGCTAACGAACGGATGAGTGCCAAGGGCAAGACCGTCCGTAAGCTTGACGAGGACGATCTCAAGAAGAAGCTCCAGAAGCTGAAGAAGCGCGGCATCGAAGCGCTCACCATTTCGTTGATCAACTCGTACGCCAGCGGCAAACACGAACGCCAGGTGCGCAAGATCGCCGCCCAGGTGATGCCCAAGGTTCCGATCTCGATTTCATCGGAAATCATTCCCGAGATGCAGGAATACGAGCGTACCATCACCACCGTCGCCAATTCCTACGTGCGCCCGGTGGTGTCGAAGTACATCAAGAATTTGCGCCGCGAACTGTCCCGCCGCATGAAGGACGTACAACTGCACGTTCTTCGCTCTGATGGCGGTCTCGCCTCGGTGGAGGCGGCCGAAAACTCACCCGTGAGCATGTTGATGAGCGGACCCGCCGGCGGCGTCGCCGGTGCGATCTGGATCGCGCGCCAAGCGGGTTACAAGAACCTGCTTACCTTCGACATGGGCGGCACCTCGACAGACGTGTGCCTGGTTCAGAAGGGAATCGCGCGGCCCCGCCGTGAAACCACCGTCGGCGATGTGACGGTGCGTGCCGCCTCGGTGGACGTCCGAACCGTCGGCGCGGGTGGGGGCTCTATCGCCCACGTGCCGGAACTGACCGGCGCGCTCCGCGTCGGACCGCAAAGTGCGGGCGCCGAACCGGGACCCGCGGCTTACGGCCAGGGCGGTGAAGAGCCGACTGTGACCGACGCCAACTGCGTGCTCGGCGTCTTGCCGGACATGGCGAAACTCGGCGGCGACATGGCACTGGATCATGGAAAGGCGAAGCAGGCCATGAAGAAGATCGCGACCGCCCTAAAGATGCCGGTCAATCGTGCGGCGCAGGGCGTCATCGATATCGTCAACGAGAACATGTTTGGCGCATTGCGTCTGGTATCGGTGGAACAAGGGTTCGATCCGCGCGATTTTGCGTTGGTCGCCTTCGGCGGCGCCGGCCCAATGCATGCCAACGCTCTTGGCAAGCTGATCAATTCGTGGCCGGTGATTGTCCCGCCGTCGCCCGGCGTGTTGTGCGCCTACGGCGATGCGACCACGCGGTTACGCGATGAATCGTCGATGACCTTCATCCGCCGGTTCCATGAAACAAACGACCGCGAGGTCGGGAAGATCCTGCGAGACCTTCAGAAACGCGCCGCCAAGGCGCTGGACGCCGAAAAGGTAGCCCGCAAGGATCAGTCCGCGAACTTCCAGGTCGATGTCCGCTATCACGGCCAGGGACTGGTTCTTACCATCGACGTCAAGCTCGACGACTTCAAGAAGAACGGTCTGGCTTCGGTCGCCCGCAAGTTCGACAAGGAACACACCCAGTTGTTCACGTTCGCTCTGGACGCCGACCACGAACTGGTCAACCTGCGGGCAGCGGTCCAGGGCAAGGCGGCGTCGGTGCGGGCACCGCGCATTCCCAAGGGCACTTCGACCCCGCCCAAGGAAAGCAAGATCGCCACTGCCAAGGTGTACCTGGATCAAAAGGACCGCAAGACGACGATCTACGACCGCGCGCTGCTCAAAGCGGGCAACCGGGTTGTCGGTCCGGCCATTGTCACGGAAATGGATTCCACAACACTTATCCTGCCGAAGCATTACGGCGAAGTCGACCGGGTGGGTAACCTCCTGATCCGGCCCGTCAACTGATCCCCGGGAGAGCGAAAAATGCCAGCTAAAGTCATCCAGCGAAGCAAGAAGAAGTTCAAGAAGATCAAAGTCGACCCGATCACGCTCGACATTATCGAAAGTTCGTTGCGTTCGACCCGGTTCGAGATGGATGCGGTCCTGTTTCGGACCGCGATGTCGCCGGGAATCCGCGAACAGAACGATGAGTTCCCGATGATCGCCAACAGTGACGGCAAGATGGTGGTGGGCCAGTTCGGATCATTTATCCACGGCTTTATGGAAGCCTATGACGGGACGATCGAGGAAGGGGACGTCATTCTGACCAACGACCCCTACAGCTGCGGCGCCGCTATCAGCCACCTGCCGGATTGGCTGATCCTGCTGCCGGTGTTCCGCCGCGGCCGGCTGATCAGCTGGGTCGCCATGTTCGGTCACATGACCGACGTAGGCGGCAAGGTGCCGGGCAGTCTGCCGACGGACGCCGAATCGATCTACGAGGAAGGGATTCAGATCCCGCCCACGAAGATCTACAAGAAAGGCAAACTGCAGAGCGACATTCTCGAACTCATCCTGCACAACTGCCGGCTTCCGCATTGGAACCGCAGCGACTTCAACGCCATCGTCGCGGCCTGCCGGCTCGCCGAGAAACGCATTATCGAGCTGGTCGACCGCTTTGGCGACGACGTCTATTACACCAGCCTTGAAAAGGTGCTGGACCGCAACATGCGGGCCATGAAGCACCTGATCATGACCAACATCCCCGAAGAAAAGCAGTATTTCGAGGATTACATCTGCGACGACGGCGTCGGTATGGGCCCCTACAAGGTGGCCTGCACGATGTGGCGCGAAGGTGAAAAGCAGATCTGGGATTTCACCGGTACCGATCCTCAGTCGATCAGTTCGGTGAATTTCTATCTCAACACCGATATGTTCAAGATGTTCGTCGGCGTCTTCATGATCATGGTGTTCGACCCGCAGATACTGTTCAACGACGGGTTCTACCCCCTGCTCGATATTCGGATACCGGAGGGCACGATTCTCAGGCCCATCAAACCGGCGGCGCTTTCGTGCCGTACCCACATGCTGGGCCGCATTTTCGACATCATGGGCGGCCTTCTGGGCCAGGGTGCGCCGGACTATCTCAACGCCGCCGGCTTCTCCGACAGCCCGCACTTTATGTATTCGGGCTACGACAAGAAGGGCGACTGGTATCAGCTCTACCAGATCGGGTTCGGCGGTATTCCGGGCCGGCCCTGGGGCGACGGGCCCGACGGGCATTCGCTGTGGCCTGACTTCACCAACGTCCCGAACGAATACCTCGAAGCGTATTTCCCGCTCCGGATCGAAACCTACGAGACGATCCCGGATTCGGGCGGTGCCGGGCTGCACCGCGGCGGCAACGGAATCCGCCTGGGCTATTGCTTCCTCGAGGACGGCAAGGTCTCGGTCCACGACGACCGTTGGCTGACTTATCCCTGGGGTGTCAACGGCGGCACACCGGGCGGTCGCTCGACCAAGTTACTGGTCCGCGCGGACGGTACAGAGGAACTGATTCCTTCCAAGAAGGACCACGTTGTCGTCAAGGAAGGCGACATCCTGTACTTCAACACTTGGGGTGGCGGCGGTTGGGGCGATCCGTACAAGCGCGATGCCAACCTGGTCGCGCTCGACGTGGACCGCGGTCTGGTCAGCTTCGAAGGGGCGGAACGCTATGGCGTCGTCCTCAACAAGAACCTCACGGTCGACGTCAAGGCGACTGAGGCGTTGCGGGCGCGCCTGTCGAAAGAACGCGGCAAGCCGCAGTTGTTCGATTTCGGCGGTACCATCGAAGAGCTCAAAGCCCGTTGCAAGGCCGAGACCTCGTTCGATCCGCCGGCAGCACCGGTGTTCGATCGCCGCGTTCAGCATCTTGCCCAAGGGGCGATGGCCGCCGAGTAGCGCGGACAGACTGCCCTTGTCTCAAAGACTCGGGCATTAGAGACGGCCAATCGTGGCGCCACGGCATAATGCGGTGGCGCCACGATTTGGTTCCGGCCCGGACCAGGGAGGGTGCCGATGACCAAGAGCCACAGACGCAAGCTCGCCGAACGGGTGCGGGCGCGGGATTTCTTTGTGGCGCCCGGCGTTTATGACCTGATCTCGGCCCGTCTTGCCGACCGTCTCGGTTTCGAGGCGATCTACATGACCGGCTACGGCGCGGTGGCGTCCTACCTCGGGGTGCCGGACGCCGGGCTCGCATCGTACCGCGACATGGTCACCCGTGCGGGTCAGATCGCGGCCGCCACGGAAACGCCGCTGATCGCGGACGCCGATACCGGATACGGCGGGCTCCTGAACGTGGCCCAGACCGTGCGCGGATACGAATCAGCGGGTGTCGCGGCGCTTCATATCGAAGATCAGGTCGATCCCAAGCGTTGCGGCCACACGCCGGGCAAGGAAGTCATCGCCAGCGAAGATATGGTGCGAAAGATTCAGGTGGCGGTGGAGGCCCGAACCGATCCCGATTTCCTGATCATCGCGCGCACCGATTCGCGTCAGAAACTGGGCCTCGACGAAGCCATCGCGCGCTCCGCCGCTTACGCCGAGGCGGGCGCGGATGTCTTGTTCGTGGAGGCTCTCGATGGCGAGGCCGAGATCGAAACTGTGGCGCGCCGCCTCGACCATCCGCTGTTGATCAACGTTACCGACGGCGGCATGACTCCGGCGTTATCGTCCGCTCGGTTTCGTGAACTCGGCTATGCCTTGGCGATCTATCCCGGCACCGCCTTTTCCGCCGCCACCGTGACAATGCAAACTGTTTATGACACCCTCAAGCGCGACGGTTCGACGCTCGAACTCGGCGTCCCAGTGCTGGGCGAGATGGAGATGCACGAGCTGATGGGATTTCGCGAAGTGTGGGACTTTGAAGCGCGCTGGAGTATCGGTACCGGAGAACGCGCGGACGGCGGGTCCGGTCCGGCGCCGGACTCAAAGGCGGTGCGGCGCTAACTCCCAGAGGCGGAACAGACGATGGCACAGGATATTAATAACGATTATGAAGGCGCGGGCTATAACCGGCGCCTCGGTTTTGGCGCGCGCGCGGCGCTGATTCTGATCGACTTCGTCGAGGCCTACTTCGACAGGTGTTCGCCTCTCTACGCCGATATCGAGGACAGTCTGGTCTCGGCGTTGCGCATCCGCGATGCCGCCCGCCAAGCCGATCTTTTCATTATCTACACCAACGTCGTCTTCACCAAGGGCGGCGCTGACGGCGGTATCTTCATCAAGAAGGTGCCGGCACTCCACATGATGGAAGCCGGCGGACCGATGGGCGCCTGGCCCAAGGGCCTTCAACCGGGCGAAGACGAACTGGTGATCTCGAAACAGTATCCCAGTGCGTTCTTCGGAACCTCGCTCTCGTCCACTCTCACCGCACAGGGAATCGACACCTTGATTCTCACCGGCCTCACCACGTCGGGATGCGTGCGCGCGACCTGCCTCGATACCGTGTCCTACGGGTTTCGCCCCATCGTGGTGCGCGACGCCTGCGGCGACCGCGACGAACGTCCGCACGAAGCCAACCTGTTCGACATGAATGCCAAATACGCCGATGTCCTCTCTGAGGTCGAGGTGCTGGACTATCTCGACCGCCAGGGTAACCGCCCGCCGGCGGCCGCGTCCGCGAATTGACGCAAAAGGCTCTCCAATGGATCAAGCGCCGCAACGGGACCGGACACGCGAACTCGCCGGTTTCGCCGCCGGGCTGACGCTGGACGACCTGTCACCGGCGGACCTGGCGCAACTCAAGGGTCTTGTGCTCGATCACCTCGGCGTCGCCTTTCGCGGCGCGCATCTGCCGTGGGGGCTGGAACTCGCCGACTGGTCCGGGCCTTACGCGGGCAGTGGACGATCGGCGGTACTTGGCACCGGCCGCAAGGTGAGCGCGCCGGTCGCGGGCCTGGTCAATGCCACCGCCGCCCACGGCATGGAGCTCGACGACACCCACGACGAATCGATCACCCATCCGGGCGCGGTGGTGATCGCCAGCGCCTTTGCGGTTGCCGCCGAAACCGGGGCCGGGGGCGCCGATTTCCTTCCCGCCGTGGTGGCGGGATACGAAGTGATGGTGCGCGCCGGCATGGCGACCGGGGCCGCCGATATTCTCGAAGCCGGATTTCACCCGACCGCCTTGTTCGGTGGCTTCGGTGCGGTCGCGGTTGCCGCCCGGCTAAAACGTCTCGACGCCGGAACCTTGTCCGAGGCGTGGGGCCTGATGCTGTCGATGGCCGGCGGCTCGATGCAGTTCTCGCAGGACGCCCACGGCACCACCGTCAAACGCCTCCACGGCGGCTATGGCGCCCACAACGGAATCATGGCGGTGGAACTGGCGGCACGCGGCATCGCCGGGCCGGCGCAGGCGCTCGACGGAATCTACGGGCTCTGCAACAACTTTGGCTCCAATCCCGATCTCGACCGGCTGGTGCCGGACCGGAACGACGCGTTCGAAATCCACCGCATCAGTTACAAGCCCTATCCCTGCTGCCGGTTATTCCATTCGACTCTCGATGCGCTCCGCACCGTGACGAGTGACTATTCCGCGGCCAACGGCGACATCGAGCACATTACGGTGGGCGGGCCCGCATTGCTTCAAACCCAGCACATGCTGGCGCGGCCGACTTCGATGATGGCGGCGCAGTACAGCCTGCCCTACACCCTGGGCGCGGCGCTGGTGGCGGGGCCGTTCGATGCCGACGCTTTCGCCGCCGAACGCCTGAACGACAACGCAATTCTTTCGCTTGCCGACCGCGTCTCGGCGCAAGCCGACGAAGACATGGAGCGTGCCTTCCCCGAGCACTTCGGAAGCTGGGTCGAGATCACCTTCAAAGACGGGACCCAACGCCGTGCCGACGTGCTTGACAGTTACGGCACGCCCGTCAATCCGATGCCGTTCGCGGCGCTGCTGGAAAAATTCGATGGCCTCGTCCGCGCCGTGCGCCCGGATTTCGCCGTCGAGGAGTTTGCCGCCGAGATCGAACGCCTGCCGGAGACCGACGACGCAACCGGCCTGATGACACCGTTTACCCCGTCGATGGAGACTGCCGCATGAGCGATGCTCCCGCCCACGAACAAACCCGACTGGATCAGGGCGATGTCGTCGTCCAGTCGGCGCAAATCCTCGACGTGATCGAAGGGGGCGGCGTCGCCATTATTCCGCTCGACGTGGCCTACGCCATCATCGGCAACTCCGAAGACTCGATCCGGTGCATCTTTTCCGCCAAGGAGCGTTCGTTTGAAAAGCCGTCGGGCATGTTCTCCAATTTCGATCTCCTCAAGGAGGTCCAGATCATGGAGCCGTGGCAGCACGACATCGTCAAGGCGGTAATCTTCGACAACGACCTGCCGTTTTCGACTGTGGCGCCGTTCCGCGCCGATCATCCGATCTTCAAAAACGTGGCTCCGTTCGTATTAAAGAACTCGACCAAGGCCGGCACCATCGACATGCTGCTGAACGCGGGCGTGTTTCACAACGAAATGACCAGACAAACGATGGAGCGCATGATGCCGGTGCTGGGTTCGTCGGCCAACACGTCGCTAACCGGCAGCAAGTACCGGCTCGAGGACATCGACCGGCCGGTGCTGGAAGCGGGCGACATTCTGGTCGACGGCGGCCTCTCGAAATATTCCAATGACGAGGGCATGTCGTCCTCGATCATCGACTTCACCACCTTCAAGACCGTTCGCGTGGGTGTCTGTTACGGTCGCCTCTGCGAGATATTCCGGAAGTTCAAGATCGACCTCAAAGCCAACGGCATGGCGTAAGGCGTCACCACCCGGTCGCAGTACCGGGCCGGACGAGGCGAATTCAGATACCTACGGCTAGGCCGCTTCGGCGGCTTCTTTGGCGCGTTTGCGTTCCTGGCTCACCCACCAGTCGGTGATGCGTCCGCCGAGTTCGATCCCGACCAGGCGTTCGGCGACCCCGACCGCGCGCCTGAGGCCGCCCATGTCGATGCCGGTGTCGTAGCCGGATTGTTCCAGCATGAAGACGATATCTTCGGTGGCAACGTTGCCCTTGGCGCCCGGCGCAAACGGGCAGCCGCCCAATCCGCCGATCGACGAATCGAATTCGCGGATGCCGGCTTGCAGCGCCACCCAGGCGTTGGTGAGCGCGAACCCGCGGGTATCGTGCAGGTGGACGCCGAAAATCTCCGCGCCCCATTTCTCCACCACCGCGGCGAAGATGCGTTTGCACTGTTCCGGGTTGCCCGATCCGATGGTGTCGGCAATCGAAATCCGGTCGGCTCCGGCATCGAGTATTTTGGCGGTCAGGTCCACTACCGTTGCCACCGGCACGTCGCCCTCGTAGGGGCAGCCCATCGCGGTCGAGACATAGGCGCGGGCTTCGAGGCCGTCATCGTTGGCGCGCCGGACAATCTTGCTGCACACGTCGGTCGCGGTCTCAAGCGACATGCGGGTATTGGCCAGGTTCATTTTTTCGGTCGTCGCCAATGCCAGGGAAACGACCGTCGCGCCCGCTTCAACGGCGCGGTCGTAGCCTTTCTCGTTGAGCACCAGGGCGGAGTAATAGATTTCCTCCTTCATCTCCAAACCGGCCCACACCTCTGCCGCGGTCGCCATCTGCGGCAACGCCTTGGGGGAGACGAACGAGACCGCCTCGAAGGCGCGCACGCCCGCGTCGATCAGCGCCTGAGCGAGTTCGAGTTTGCCTTCTGTGGGCACGAGTTTCGGCTGGATTTGCAGGCCGTCGCGCAGGCCCACCTCGTTGATGCGCACGTTGTTACCCATAGCCGGGTTCCTTTCCTCAAGGGGCTGATCAGGCAATCGCGCCCATATCGCGCAATTGCGCGAGATCGTCGTCGGTTTTGCCGCACACCCTCTTCAGTACTTCGTCGGTGTGCTGGCCCAACAGCGGCGGCGGCCCGAATGAATCTTCATGGTCGCTCAGTTTCACCGGGTTGCCCGGCATCTCGACCGAACCGCCCTCGGGGTGCTCGACGGTGACGATCATGTCGCGCGAGCGCACCTGCGGATCGTTCAGTGCGTGCTCAAAATCGTTGACGGGCGCGTGTGGAATACGCGCCTCGCGCAATTTCTCGCACCAGTATTCGCAGGTTTCCTTCTCGAGATGCTCTTGCACGCGCTTCTCGATGAATTCCTTGTCCTTGAGTCGCCCCGGCTGGCCGTCGTACTCGGGCTTCTTCAGGTCGGGGTCGTCCAGCAATTCAACCAGCGAACGGTAAAAATTGTCGGTGATAATGGCCAGAATGATGAACTGCGATTTGGTTCGAAAACTGTTGTAGGGGACATGCACGAAGTGCGAATTGCCGATTCCGTAGGGGATTTCACCCGACAGGAAAAACATCGTCGCCATATAGTTGAGCAACGAGATCTGTGCATCCACCATCGAGGCATCGACGTGCTGGCCCCGGCCGGTCACTGTGCGCTGATGCAGCGCCGCCAGGATTCCGATGCAACCCATGATGCCGCCGCCAAGGTCGCCGATCGGAATTCCGGCCCGCGTCGGTCCCGAATCCAGCGTCCCCGTGATCGACATTCCGCCGCCGGTGGCCTGCGCCACCATGTCGAAGGCGGGGCGCTTGTTGTCGGGCCCGGTCTCGCCGAAGCCGGTCACCGTGCAGGTGATGATACGCGGGTTGATCGCCGCCAGCGTTTCGTGGTCGACCTTCAGGCGCTTGGTGACACCCGCCGAAAAATTGTCGAACACAATATCGGCCTTGCGCACCAGTTCGTAGAAAAGCTCCAACCCCGATTCGTTTTTGAGGTCGATGCAGATGCTCTTCTTGCTGCGGTTGAGCGTCAGATAATAGGACCCCATACCGTTGAGGGAATTGTTGGGGTCGTTGGCCTGCAACGCGCGCGTGCCTTCGCCTTTTCCCGGCGGCTCGACCTTGATCGCCTGCACGCCCAGATCGGTCAGGAGCATGGCGCCGTAAGGCCCCGACAGCATGTGGGTGAGGTCGAGCATGATGATGTCGGACAACGCTTGCATCGGCGTGGACTCCATGAATTGCGGCCAAAACCGCCAGATTTCGGGGCGAACCTGGAAACCCCATGCTACCGATTGCGTCCCGATTTGGCAATTGAAGCAGTGCCCTCGGTTTGCCGGGACCTCCGAATCTGGCGTAGTTTAGGGGGCGATCGAAAGGTCGGTGGCGGCGGCGAGGCCGCGCGCGTGGACGGAGGAACAGCCAGTGTCGGACAGTTACGAAGCAGCCGGGTATAACAACGGCGAGATCGGCTATGGTGTCCGGCCGGCCGTCATCGTGGTCGACTTCCAGAAAGCCTTTACCGACGACCAATATCCCTTGGGTGGGTTCGAAGGCATCCATGATGCCGTAAAACAAACCGCGAAACTTCTGGAAGTGGCGCGGCGCTGCCAGGTGCCGGTGGCAAGCTGCTATACCGGGTATCATTCGGAAGACGATATGCCCTTCTGGAAGATCGACGCGGTGCACGACCACTTCTACTGGGGCCACGATTCGATGACGATGGACCCGCGGGTGTTCGACGCCAAATACGACTTCAATTTCTGCAAGTCGGCGCCGTCGATCTTCTTCGAGACGCCGCTCAAGACCTACCTCACCAAGATGGGGATCGATACCGCCATCATTACGGGCTGTACGACTTCCGGCTGCATCCGTGCCAGCGTGATCGAAAGTTTCTCCCACGGCTACCGCACGATTATTCCCGAGGAATGTGCGGGCGATGCGGAAGAGGGTCCTCACTACGACAACCTGCGCGATGTCGGCCGGCGCTATGCCGACGTGACCACGCTCGACGCGGTCATCGCTTACATTGAGGAAAATCGCAAGTGCAACGCCGCCTGAGGCGCGTGGCCATTCGTTAACACCCTGTTAACCCGGCCGGGCACACAAACGGTGTCTGGAAGGCCGGTTCGCCGCACCCCATCCATTGACCATGGTGGGGACGCTGGCATCGGCGCCCCGGGTACAGGGGGTCGACTTTCGGGATGACCCTCGATTTAGCCGCATTGCCGCAGCGACACTCGCTTCAGACAGTTCATGCGGCAAGCGGTGCGCGTGCGCCGGACCGCCCCTTTGCCGCTGACCTGGGCGAAAGGGGCGTGGGTGCCACGCCGCAACGGAACTCCGCCGCCACTGGCACCCGTCTGCTTCACCCGTTGATCGATACCGGTGCCGTCGCTGCTGTGCAGCAGTCCGGCGCCGCGCCGCGATCCGAAGCCATGGACCTTAACGAAGCCGAACGCCGCCAGGTGGCGCAGCTAAAGGCGCGCGACGTTGAAGTCCGCCGTCATGAACAAGCCCATGCCAATACAGGCGGAGTCTACGCGGGCACGCCCAGCTATAGCTTCGAACGCGGTCCCGACGGCCGCAGCTATGCGGTGGGCGGCACGACGCCGATCGATGCGAGCCCCTTCGGCGGCGACCCGGAAGCGACCATGCGCAAGATGGAGCAAGTCAGGCGTGCCGCGCTCGCGCCGGGCGATCCTTCTCCGCAGGACCAGCGTATCGCCGGCCAGGCCGAGGCTCAACGCATTCAGGCGCAGGCCGAGGCGGCGCGCGTCCGGGCGGACGAGACCGCGGAGTCCCGCGCGCCCGAGGCTGGCGAACCAGGTCAGGCGCCCCGGGAGGCGGACGCGGAGCGGCCGCGCGGCGAGGCGAAGTCCGCCAGGGCGCCGCAGAACGGCGATGCTGGCGAGGGTGTCGAATCCGGTGCAACCGCCGGCGCACGATCCCCCATCAAAGAAGTGGGGATGACTGCTGCCGGGGGGCTGAATCGCGGCGGCGCGGGTATAGTGGGGGAACCGCGCGACGACCGGCCGCGCATCGATCTGACCGCCTGAACCGGGGGAAGAGAGGGATGTCATGGAGCCCCTGTTCGATCTCGCCGATGAATTCGGCCCCGCAAAGATTCTTCATCTGTACGAACCATCCTCCGGCCTGAGGGCGATTGTCGTTGTCGATAATACCGCCGCCGGGCCCTGCATCGGCGGCATCCGCCTGGCGCCTGACGTAAGCGCCGAAGAGGCGTTCCGGCTTGCGCGTTCCATGACCTTCAAAAGTGCTGCCGCCGGGTTGCCTCACGGCGGCGCCAAGGCGGTGATTTACGGCGATCCGGCGATGCCGCCGGCCTACAAAGAAACCTTGATTCGAGCGTTTGCCCACGCCATCCGCGACGTTCACGACTACATTCCCGGCCCCGACATGGGCACGGACGAACAATGCATGGCCTGGGTCCACGACGAAATCGGCCGCGCCATTGGCCTGCCCGAAGCGCTCGGCGGGATTCCGCTCGATGAAATCGGCGCTACCGGCTGGGGCGTGGTGGCGGCCGCGGACGTGGCGCGCACCTTCTGCAAGATGGAATTCCGCGGTGCCCGATTCGTTATTCAGGGCTTCGGCAACGTCGGCAAACACGCCGCCCGGTTCCTCGTCGACCGCGGCGCCGTCATGGTCGGGGTCGCCGACATTTCCGGTGCGCTTCACGACCAGAAGGGAATCGATGTGGCGGCGCTTGCATCCCATGTCGGGTCCGGGGGCGAGGTCAGGGACTTTGCCAACGGCGCTTTGATCGGCCGTGACGAAGCCATCGCCATTCCGTGCGACATATTGGTGCCGGCGGCGCGTCCCGATGTCATCACTCTGGACAACGTCGGCCGCGTCGATACCCGATTGATCGTTCAGGGCGCCAATATTCCGATTGCGCCCGAGGCCGAAGACGAACTCCACCGCCGCGGCGTCGTCTCGGTACCCGATTTTATTGCCAACGCCGGCGGCCTGATTTGCGGCCATGTCGAACTCAGGGGCGGCAACAAGGATGAGGCGATGGCGTTGGTCGAGCGCATGATTCGCGACAACACGCAGGTCATCCTCGAACGTGCCCAGGATCGCGGCATCTCGCCGCGCACCGCCGCCCTTGAGATCGCCGAAGCCCGCGTACGCGAGGCGACGGTGTCACGGCGCTGATCGTGACCGGCCCCGGGCAACCCTGCCGCCAGCCCTGATCGGCGGCTCATCATTGGCGGAAGCGTCGCCGGGAACGCCTTCGTGCCTCGCGTCCTTTTGCCGCGCGGCCTGATATTGCCCAGCACGCGCGGGCGTGGCATATCTGAGCGCAAGCCCATCAGGAGCC
>CAZTAK010000047.1:16415-22159 GCA_964611585.1 uncultured Alphaproteobacteria bacterium | reverse complement strand
AAACCCGCGCCAGACTCTCTCATAGGAGATGGACCACTTCGTGGGGGCAGGTCATACGTCCAGTTGTCCTTTTCGATCAGCAATTGAGCTAAAGTCTTGAGATAGCAAGATTTGGAGGCGCCCATGCGTTTCAAAGATCAAGTTGTATGGATTACAGGCGCCTCATCGGGCATCGGTGAGGGTTTGGCGCAAGTGTTTCATAGAGAAGGCGCCGAAATAATTTTGTCGGCGCGGCGCGAAGCCGAGCTCGAACGCGTCAAGGCTCAATGCAACGATGGGCGCGGGGCGGTTCACGTGGTGCCGTTCGATGTCATCGACGCGGCCGCGCGCGAGGCTGCTGTCCGCCGCGTCCACGACATCGCCGGGAACGTTGACGTGCTCGTTAACAATGCCGGTATCTCGCAGCGCTCACTCGGCAAGGACACAGATATGGACGTCGACCGGCGCATTATGGAAGTGGATTACTTTGCGCCCATTGCCCTGACCAAACTAGTGCTCCCCAGGATGATCGAGCGAAAGAGCGGACAACTGGTCGTCACTTCGTCCGTAGCCGGAAAATTTGGTGTCCCTTTGCGTAGCGCCTATTGCGCGGCCAAACATGCCTTGCACGGTTATTTCGACACGATGCGCATCGAGCTGATGCCCTACAATATTCGTGTTTGCCTTTTGGTGGTTGCGGGGATCAAGAGCAATGTGTCTTTTAATTCCTTAACCGGCAACGGCGGCGAATGGGGCAAGGACGATTGGGGACCGGACGAAGGCATGACGGCGATCGCTGGTGGCGAGATCATCGTTGACGGCCTTGCCAAGGGCAAATATGAGATCGACATCGTCGTCGGGCCGTCCATCGACATGCTCCGGCTCAAACGGGAAGACCCCGACCTGCTGGTCGAACGGATGGCAAAAACGAAAGTGCCAGGACAGTAACAGCACCCGTTTTTTGTCGCGTGATACGGAGATGTCTCGGTTTCGGTTGATGCTTACAATGCTTGCGACGCATTGGACCGAGGTACTCCGAGCCGACGGGCCGGGTGCGTTGAGGGCCGGAAACCCCATTTTCAGCGCCGCGCTGGTCACTCTTTGGTCACTCGGGCAAACAAGGGGTCAGGCCGTTATGGCCTAACCCCTTGATTTTATTGGCTCCCCGGGTCGGACTCGAACCAACGACAAGGCGGTTAACAGCCGCCTGCTCTACCAACTGAGCTACCGGGGATCAGGGCGGCCCGGCCACTGGGTGGCCCGACCCCTGCGGTTTTTTCGATCCAGTATCCTGGGGGCTTCCGCCAGGGGTTTTGCCCGCTCGGTTTTGCGATTAATGGCGGCTTCGCGCCGGCATCGGATCGGCTTCGAATTGGCTTCGCATTGGCTTCGAATTGGCTTCGTATTTATTCAGGCGAACTATTAAAAGAACGATCTAGTCGCTTGAAACCAAAGGATTTAGCGATGATCGAAAGGCGGGGAAATTGGCTTCGTTTGGCAATACTCGAGAGTTGCCGGAACGAACCCCGTGCACCACTCGGCCGCAACCGGCCCGCAGATCGCCCCGGCGGTGGCCCGGCTGGCCCGGCCCGCGCCGATCCCCTATAAGGGTCAGTCTAGCCTCTTGGGTCGGGGACCGGGTCCCCTCCGGGTCTTTGCCCGCTTCTATTTCAGGTTTTGTTGCCCGCTTCTATTTCAGATTTGTTTGCCCGCTTCTGCTTCAGGTCTCGTTGAATGTCCGCTGCCGGAGGTCGCCCGCCGGTCCTGCTGTTGGTGACGCTCACCGTCGGCGGGGTGATGGCGATCAATATCTACATCCCGTCGATGCCCGACATCGCCCGGGCGCTGACGACGAGCGAATCCGCCGTCCAGCAGACGGTGACGGTGTTTCTGATCACGTTCGCGGCGGCGCAGCTGGTGTACGGGCCGCTGTCGGACCGTTATGGGCGGCGATATGTGCTGCTGGGCGGGCTCTGCATCTTCATTGCCGCCAATCTGTTGTGTGCGGCGGCGGTTTCGATCGACTTCCTGCTGGGCGCGCGCATCCTTCAGGCGGCGGGGGCGGCCTGCGGCAGCGTGCTCACCCGCGCCATCGTCCGCGACAGTTACGGCATCAAAGGGGCGGTCCGGATCATGGGGTACCTGGCGATGAGCGCCGGGATTGCCGCCGCCGTTGCTCCCACCATCGGCGGCGCCCTGCAGACGGCCTTCGGATGGCGCAGCGGCTTTCTGTTTCTTGCGGCGGTGGCGGCGGTTCCCGTCTTTGCCGCGATCTTCGTGTTGCGCGAGACCCATACCGAACGCGAGGCCCAGGGCGGCGGCATCGGCGTGATCCTGCGCAACTATGGAAAACTTTGGCGCTCGCAGCAGTTTCTCGGTTATGCGCTCAGTGTCGCCTTCGTCAACGGCGCCTTCTTCGCCTTCATTACCGCCTCGCCGTTCATCCTGATGGAGCGCATCGGCCTGACGCCCGACGTGTTCGGTGTGATGATGCTCTTCAGCACCGGCGGGTTCCTGATCGGTACCTGGACCGGCCCGAGGGTCGCCGCCCGGATCGGTCTCCACGCCACCATCGCCATCGGCGCCGTGTCCACGACGTTGTTTATCGCGGCGATGACAGGCGTCGCCCTTGCAGGCATCGTTACCGTCAGCGCGGTCATGGTGCCGATGTTCCTGATCGGAATCAGCGCGGGCTTCATCTTTCCGCCGAGTTCGGCGGCGGCCGTCGGCCTGATGCCGCAGATCGCCGGGACCGCCTCGGCGGCGCTCGGTTTCCTGCAACTCGGTATGGGCGCCATCGGATCGGGACTTGCCAGTGTGCTGGTTCACGACACCCAGTTACCGGTGGCGATCCTGATGCTGGTGATGTCGTTGGGCGGCCTCGGGGCGCTGGTCTTGATCCGCCGGGGAGGCGGCACACCGGAACAGGCGCCCGGACAGGTTCAGAGTTGAGTCGAAGGGTGGAGACAGGAAAATGAGTACCCTATTGGGGACCCGGACGACGTTGCTTTTGTTGCTGATTACCGTCAGCGCAATCATGGCGATGCAGATTCTGGCGCCGGCGCTTCCCGCCATCGCCGCCGACTTTGAAGTGGCGGCGGGGACCGCGCAACTCACCCTGACCCTGTTTTTGGTATCCTATGCCCTGTTTCAGCTCGTGTACGGACCGGCATCGGACCGCCTCGGCCGCCGGCCGGTGTTGCTGTTCGGACTTGGCGTCTATGTGCTGGCAAGCTTTTTTGCCGGATTTGCGCCCAATATCGAACTTCTGATTGCGGCGCGGTTTTTTCAGGCCCTTGGGTCGTGCGTCGTCCTCGTGCTGGGCAACGCCATCGCCCGCGATGCCTACGGGGAAAAGGGCGCGTTACAAGTCATCGCCTATGTCGCGATTTCCGCCGGGTTTGCCTCGGCCGCGGCACCCTATCTCGGCGGCCTCATCGTGTCGTGGCTGGGCTGGCGCGCCAATCTGTATCTGACCGGCATCGTGGCGCTGGGGACATTCGTCGCCGTGTTTGTCCTGTTCCGCGAGACCCTGCCCGCAGAGCGCCGGACCAAGGTGCGCGGCCGCGGCCTGAGGGAGTCCGGGGCGCTTCTGACGAATCCGCTGTTTCTTGGCTACGCCGGAAGTTCGGCGTTCGTGAACGGGGCATTCTTTGCGTTCTTCAGCGGCAGTCCTTTTGTTGCGATAGATATTCTGGGCCTGTCGCCGACCGGATTCGGCCTGTTTACCATCGCCGCCGTGGGCGGGTTTCTCTTTGGCGCCGGGTTCGCGCCGCGCCTCGGGAGAACTCTGGGAACGGTGACTCCAATTCTGATTGGTACCTTGCTCGGTGCCGTCGCAGGCGGATCGCTGGTGGCGTCCGAACTTGCCGGTGCGTTCACCCTCGCCGGGTTCGCGATTGCCGCCTTCCTGATGGGCTTCGGCAACGGATTTGTCATTCCCAACGCGGTCGCGGCCTGTGTCAACATCAAACCGGAGTACGCCGGGACCGCTTCGGCGGTGACGGGATCGGCGCAGGCGGGGGCTGGGGCGATCGGCAGTATCCTCGTCGCCGTGCTCCATGACGGGACGGCCTTGCCGGTATCGGTGGTGTGGACCGGAATGGGGGCGTGCGCGTTTCTTGCGGCGCTGGTGGCCATGCGCCACGCCCGGCGCGCTGCGGCGGCGGCACCGATGCCCGCGGCCGCCGAGGACTAGAACAGGGACGGCACCGCGCCGACGTTGACCGGGTTCAGGTTCTGTAGCCGTGAAAGCGCGTCCTGGTAGGAGGCAAGGCGCTTGAGCGTCAGCGCCGAAGCCTGCCCCTTGGGCAGGATGTCTTTCTCCTCGGGGCCCTTGGTCAGCAGCGTGTAGGCTTTGCGGACGATGCGCTGGGCGTTTTTCAGAAGCACCAGGGCGTCGACGGTCTCATCCGGCGTTGCGATGCTCATGTCGCTGGTAAAGCCGAGCCCGAAAGCGTTGTTGGCGGCCGATTCGGTATCGCCTTCAGGCGCTTCGCCGAACAGCACGGCTTCCTTGAGGCCCAGCCCCTTGAGGGCATCGAAGCCTTCGCTGCCGGCGAAAATCTGGATCTTGTGGCCGTTGAGCGCCTGTATCTTCAAGTGGCGACCTTCGATGTCGTCATCGACGAAAACGGCATTGCCCAGGGTCGGATCCAGCGCCCCGATGGCCCTACGGATCTTGTAGGACAGAAAGCCGAAGGTATCGTCGTTCTCGACTTGGATCTTCTGCAGTTCTCCGTCATCCACCGAGATATAGAAAAATGCGCCGGGGCGGGTGGCGCTGACTGCGGTCACGTTGTCGGAAATATCCGGCGGCACTTTGCCCTCGGGCAGGCCGAGGCGCGAAAGAACATTGGTGCCGTCGGTGTCGAAGGCGATCCCGTTCGTCACATTCGCGAAACTGCCGTTGAACTGATGCGACCAGTCGAGGGCGCCGTTCTTGTCGAACTTGGCGACAAAGCCGTCGCCATTGCCGAGGAAGAGGATCACGTCCCCGCCGCAGCCGCCGGAGGCTCGCCGTTGACGCCGGTTGAAGCCCTGCTCGCCGTGCAGGAGGTCCCCGACGGCACCGGTGGCCGGCGCCGCGCGGCGCAGCGAGGTTTCGATATGCTCGATATGCTCGAGCAGGTGCGGCTTGGCCTGCTGGCCGGGACGATCCCGCGCGAGCGGCTGAGGGCGCTTTTGCGGTCTGTCCAAGATCGGAGCGACTCGACGGATGACCCTCGCCTCAAGACACTGCTCGACAAGATCGAGTTGCGGGCGTCGGTGGAACTCGCCAAGCTGGGCGAACTCCAGTAGCCAGTTCGGCGCCATTTCTTATAAAGAATCAATAGTTTGTGAATGCGAAGCTGGTGGGCCTTGCCTGCTACTTACGGATCGATATACTGCGGCGCCCTCGCGGGGGGCGGGTAGCAATTTTCGAGGACGTGCATGGCAGCGCGAAAGTCAGCAGGGGTGAAAAAAGCCCGAAAAAAGCGGTCGTCACCGTCAGCATCCAAGAAGACCGTGGCTCGTGCGAAAGCCTCACGGGGCAAGGCTTCGGCTACGAAAAAGGCGACGAAGGGGCCATCTGGGCGCCAAGCGGCCGTGAAAAAGAAGGCCCCCAAGAAGGCGACGGCAAGAAAAACCTCGGCCCCGAAAACGGCGGCAAGAAAAGGCGTCGCGAAGAAGCCTAGGTTAAGAAAACCGGCGGCGAAGAGGTTGGCGGCGAAGAAACCGACGGCGAAGAAACCAGCGGCGAAGAAACCAGCGGCAAAGAAACC
>CAZTAK010000047.1:3001-16315 GCA_964611585.1 uncultured Alphaproteobacteria bacterium | reverse complement strand
CGAGGAAACCGGCGGCAAGAAAGCCGGTCCCAAAGAAACCAGCCCCAAAGAAACCAGTTTCAAAGAAGGCGGCAAAGACCCCTGCTACCAGAACGGTGGCCAAGAAAAAGCCTGCAACGCGCCAGGGCCCGGCGAAAAAAGCCAGACCGGCGCGCACTGCCGCCGTCAGCAAGATCGCTCCGGCTCGGCCTTCGCGCCGTGCCGCCAAAACGCCGTCCGGACTCCGGCGTGGCGCGCCAATCGACCCCGGTACGGGCGAGCAAGCCGAATCGGCCAAGACTTCACGGCCCTTGGTTCGGCGGCCGATCTCGTTCAAGCGGACAAAACTCGGCTCGTACCGGCCTACCGATTCCGAAGTCTTCATGAGCAAGAAGCAACTCGCCTATTTCCGCAACAAGCTGCTGGACTGGCGTGAGGAACTTCTTCGCGAGACCTCGCAAACGCTGATGAATCTTCAGGAAAGGACCGGCGCGGAACCCGATCTTGCCGACCGGGCCAGCGCCGAATCGGACCGATCGCTGGAACTCAAAACCCGCGACCGGGAGCGCAAACTGGTGGGCAAGATCGACGAGGCGCTGGAACGAATCGAGGATGGCTCGTACGGCTTCTGCGAGGAGACCGGCGAACATATCGACCTCAAGCGGCTTGAGGCGCGCCCGATCGCGACCCTGTCGATCGAAGCCCAGGAACGCCACGAGCGCCGCGAAAAAGTCTATCGTAACGAATAAGGGCGCGGACGCCGCCGGAATTACCGCCTCAAGTTTCCGAGGGTAAGCGTCACGGCCCAATCTTGATCCGGTCCGGTTTTCATTGCGAAGAAGCGGTGGCGCCCAGTCCACCCCGAATATTCCTTCTCACCATCGGGACCGCGCGAATATACGGGATCGTCATCCCATGTCGGCCGGAAACAGGCGGGAATCTGGTCGAGGATAGAATAGAAAATCGCGGTAGCCGAACTGCGGCCGTCGGTTTCGTAGACACAAAAAAAGTCGCCCATGTTTGAGTCAATCAGACACAGCGTTGCGTCCGGCAGCTGGAGGCTGGTTTCGACAAATCTTTGCTTTCCAACGTGCACATCTTGGTACTCACCTTGCCAAAACAATTCAACCAAGGGGTTGTCGGTCGGGGTGCCTTCCAGTGAGCGAACGTCATCCGACAATCTCATTATGGTTTGAAGGCCGGAACATACCTCTTGAGCCACGGCGATTGACGGGCTTAACAGCATCAATGCGCCTGCGAAAAGCATTCGGGCATGAACTCTTTTCTTGAGACCCATGGGTATCCTCCAGGTAACTGAAGCGCCGATTTTTGCCTGCTCCGGCGAATTTCAGCAAACGGATTGATGTCGGCTCCACTCTGGGCGTAGCGCGCGCGTGACCGGATTGGTTGGTTCCCATCGGCGCGAAATATCCTCGGTCCGCTCGCCATGATGGCGGCATGCCCGCGTATCTCGCGGTCATTCGCCTCAGGTATCCTCTCCCGGCGGGAAGAACCGTAGGCTCTGTCCCACCCGAAACCAGTCTCAAGTTTGGCGTCGGGGGCGAGGGCGGTACTGCTTCTCCGAGAGATTGAGCGGTGGCGCTGCGCTCTCAGACACACAAAAAGGCCGGTCCGTTCTGGACCGGCCTTTTCGCGGCGGCAATCGGCGGGCGCTTAGAAGGGAAAGAAGATGTCCAGAACCTGTTGACCGTATCGGGGTTGCTGTACATCCGTCAGTTGCCCACGCCCACCGTAGGAAATCCGGGCCTCCGCAATTTGAGTATGGTTGATGGTGTTGGTGGCACTGATGTCCTCGGGGCGGACCACGCCGGTGACCAGAAGTTCGCGGATCTCGAAATTCACCCGCACCTCCTGGCGTCCCTGGATGACCAGATTTCCGTTGGGCAAAACCTAGGTAATGATCGCGGCCACCGTCAGCGTCAGTTCCTCGGTCCGCGCCACCGAGCCGGTGCCGGTATTGGATGAAGTGCTGCCGAGGCTGAGGACGCTCGCCGGCGAAACCGCTGATAAACTGACGGAGATCGCGACCAGGATTTACGAAGCCTCGAGTTTTCAGGACATCACCGGCCAGCGAATTACCAAGGTGCTGAAGGTGCTGGGTACTATCGAGGGAAAAGTCGGTCAGATGGCTGTGGCGATCGGCTATGAAGCGGATCCCAATGCGCCGCCGCCGCCTGAAGAATCGCCCGATAGCGAAGACTCGCTGCTCAACGGCCCCTCGATGCCTGAGGTAGCCAACACCCAGGCAGATATCGACGCCCTGTTCGACTGATCCGCGGGACCGCCATGGATGAGTTGGAGGCTTTCCCCCGGCGGCCCAGCCTCCAAGACCCGAGTGTCGCCCTGTTTTTGGGGCTCTATCTGATCCTGCTTGCCTTCTTCATCTTGCTGAGTTCGATTTCGACCGCAGACGAGAGTCGCCGTTCCGAGGCCGTTGGTAGCGTCAGCACCACCTTTCAGGCCGGAGGCCGCGACCGGCCAACGGGATCCAGTCTGGTCGTCGAGATCGGCGCGGGCAAGGTCGACGACGGGATGCGGGGAGATGTGGAGAGTACGTTCCGCGATGCGCTGCCTTCGATCGAGTACGCCCCGGAAGTTGAGGCTGGCGCGGTCCGCATCGTCCTTGCGGTCGACTTTCTGTTTCTACCCGGAACCGATAATTTCCGCCCCGATCGATCGAAATTTTTCGTCGATCTGACAGCCCTTCTCGAATCCAAACGGGTCGGACTGGTGACCGAGATTGAGATAGTCCTGCGCTCGGGCCCGAATCTGCCGCCGTTGGAAAGCGAGGCACGCCAGCTTTTGGTGCAGCGTGCCGGCACCGTTGCCCGCGTTCTGGCAGCGCGGGGTGTCGCTGCAAATACGATTGCGACGGGGATGCAGCCGGGACCGGCCGATACCATCGCTTTTTCCTTTCGCGAAACGATTGAAGACCGTGAAACGGTGAATTTCGGCGACGAGGGTCTCTAGATGGAAGAAGACGACCACCCGAAACGCGGCAACGGCCAGGGCTCAAGCCAGGCGTGGATGATTACGTTTGCCGATCTTACGGCGCTCATGCTGACGTTTTTCGTGCTGCTGTTTTCGATGCAACGGGTCGATATGGCAACCTGGGAGGCGGTAGTCGATTCGCTGAAACAACAGCTAAATCCGGCCAAATCGGGCCAGTCGGTGTCGTTGGGCAGTAATTTTCGCACTTATCAGATCTTCGTGCCGCGGGCTGCCAACCTTGACTACCTCGGCACCCTGATCCTGGAAAGATCCATGACGATCCGGTGCTGCAACGGGCGGCGCTGACCCGCCTCAGGGACCGTCTGGTGCTGTCGCTGCCGTCCGACGGCCTGTTTGCGCCTGGCAGTGCCGATATGACACACGAAGCCGAGGGTGCCGCGTACGTTCTCGCTGCGGTTCTGGGCAACTTCGGTAATCGCATCGATGTCGAGGGCCACACCGACCCAGTGCCGATCAATACCCCCGAATACCCCTCCAACTGGGAACTATCGGTGGCGCGTGCGACTGCCTTCGCCTTCGCCCTCAACCAGGCCGGGCTCAACAAAAATGTTGCAGCGGTTGGCCTGTCTGATTCAAGATATGGTAACATTTCTCAGGAATTGCCCGAAGATAAGCGAATGACGCTTGCTCGCCGGGTGGATGTGGTTATCCGGGACAGTGCTGACGGAGCCCAATCCAACGCGCCCTAGGAAGCCAGTTACGGCCCTTGCATTGGCCTTGTTTTCGGTCGTGTTGGGGCTGAGCCTGACGTTTCCCGCCCTGGCGGCGGACCCGGTCCGGACCCGGGCGTGGCCGCATCCGGGGTTTGCGCGAATCGTGTTCGACTGGCCGGCCGCAGTGACGTTCGAGGCCCGGATCGAAGCCCGAACGCTTACGGTCAATTTCGGCCGGGCACTCGAAACCGACTTTGCACGGATGCAGTCTCTGCTGAGCGACTACATCGTCGGCGCCGACCTCGAAAACGACGGTGCCACCGTTCGTATTCACCTCAAGGGCGAATACGGGCTGCGCACCAGTACCAGCAACACATCGGTGGTCATCGATTTGCTCGATGCCGCCGCATCTGCGCCTGCGCCCGCGCAAACGCCCGCCGCAGCGGCTGCGGACGCCGCGCCCGCGGTGCCGCTTCGGGTCGGGAAACATGCGGATTTCACCCGCGTCGTCTTCGACTGGACCCGGCTGGTCGAGTACAGCGTCGATCGCAGCGGCACCGCCGTTTCGATCCGCTTTGACGAGCGTGCGACGTTCAACCTGGGCCGGCTCGGCCGCGGTCAGCGTCCGTTGGTCGAGGGCGCAACCACCTCGCTGGATGCCGCCAGCTCGGAGGTCGTGCTCCAGATCGAGTCCGACACCCGGGTACGCCACTTCCGCGAGGGCACCAAAGTGGTGGTCGATGTTGTCAAAGACTCGCCAGCCGCTCCTGCGCAGGCCGCGGCTCCGGCCACCGCCGTCGCACCGCCCCCCGAGCCGGCACGCCCTGCCGCCAGCACACCGGAGCCGCCGCGAACCACAGTTGCCGAGACACCGGCTCCAACCCCAAACGCGGCGGTGCCCGAACCGGCGGCGCCCGAACCGGTGGCGGTTGCCGAGTCCCAGACCTCGCCCCCGACCGAATTGCGAACCGCCGACAGCGACGCCAGTCCGCCGCCCGCGGTCGCCGCCGGACTCGTCGCTTCGGTCGAAGCGGGCGCCGAGGAGCCGGTGCTGGTGTTCGTCTGGACCGAGCCAGTTCCGGCTGCTTTTTTCACCCGCGCCGGGTATTACTGGGCGGTGTTCGCGGCCCGCGGCGCTGCCGAGCTCCAACCGATTCCAGCCGAGGCGGGACGCGCCGTCTTCCTCGTCGAACAGGTCCCCATCTCCGGTGGCACCGCGCTGCGATTCAAAATACGCGAAGACCTCAGGGCCTCCGCCTCGCGCGAGGGTCCGGTGTGGCGGGTCGAACTCGCGCGCCGTCCGCCGGCGCCCGTCGATCCGATCGTGCCGCTGCGCGAAGCCAGCGCCATGGCGGGGCCGCGCATGTTGTTACCCTCGGACGAGCCGGTGCGGCGGGTCGAATTGCCGGACCCGGAGGTAGGCGATTTTCTCTATGTCGTGCCGTTGCGCGAATCCGGGCGGGGCGTGCCGGTGACGCGGGTTTTTGCCCAGTTCACGTTGCTCGCCTCGGCGCAGGGTGTGGCCATCGTGCCGCGGTCCGATGCGATCGAGGTCCGTCCGCAACGCAACGGAATCGAAATCGCTGCGCCGCAGGGCCTGGCAATCTCGGAAGTCGGCGAAACCGAACTGGCTGCCGCCGAAGGCGCGGAAGCCGGATCGACCCGCGCCCCGCCGCCGTCGCTGGCCCCCAGTGTGTTCCAGTATGGAAGCTGGCTCGGTAATTTCGAATCCTTCGACGAGGGCAAGAAACAGTACCAGTTGGCGTTGGCGCGCGCGCCTGCGGGCGGGATCGGCGTCGTGCAGTGGGAATTCGCCAAGTACTATTTCGCCCACGGCTTCACCGCGGAGACGCTGGGCCTGATGGATATGATCCTCGAACGAGATCCCGCGGCCGACGAGGATCTTGTTTTCCGGGCGGTTCGCGGCGCGGCGCATTTCTCGCTCGGGCATTACGAAGAAGCCTCCAGAGACCTGCTCGATCCCGCCTTCGGGCTGGATCCGGGGGCGGCGCTGTGGCGCGGTTCACTGCTGGCGCAGCGCAAGGAGTTCGACCTTGCGCGCCAGGAGTTCATTCTCGGCGAATTCGCCTATTTTGAGACGCCACCGGTGTTCCGCGCCCGTTTTCAACTGGCCTCGGCGAAAACGTCGCTGGTGCAGGGCGATTTCGAGAGCGTCGAAATCAATCTGTCGGCGCTGCTCGAAAGCGACCCGTCGGTGTTCCAGCGCAGCGAGGCCGATTTGATTTTTGGCAAGACGCTGATCGAATCGGGCGATCTCGACGGTGGTCTCGAGGCGCTCGCGACGGCGATCCATGCCGGATACCGTCCGGTGCGGCCGTGGGCGCAGATGGCCTATACCGAGGCGCGCTTGGCCGATTCACGAATCTCGACCGATGTTGCGATTGCCGAACTTGACACGCTGCGTTTTGCGTGGCGCGGCGGCACCTTCGAATTCGCACTGCTCGAACGTCTGGGCGAGCTGTACCTGGAAGTCGGAAACTACCGCGAGGCGCTGGAGTCGATGCGCGACCGGGTATCGAACTTCGGCGAACACGAGAAGGCGTCCGCGGTGGCAGGGGAAATGAACGATATCTTCCGCGATCTGTACCTCGAACGCGGCGCCGATTCCCTCGAACCGGTCAAGGCACTGGCGCTGTTTTTCGATTTCCGCGAACTGACGCCGGTCGGCCGTGACGGCGACGCCATGATCCGGCAACTGGCGGACCGGCTGGTCGAGGTCGATCTTCTTGGCCGCGCCGCGGAACTGATCCAGCACCAGGTCGAGTTCCGCCTCAAGGGCGAGGAAAAATCGCGCGTCGCCGCCAAGCTCGCCGCCATCTACATCCTTGACCGGCAGCCGGAGGAAGCGCTTGAGGCGCTTCAGGGCAGCCGCTGGCGCGCCAATCCCGAAAT
The DNA here is from genome assembly GCA_964611585.1 of uncultured Alphaproteobacteria bacterium. Lineage (GTDB taxonomy): Bacteria > Pseudomonadota > Alphaproteobacteria > SHVP01 > SHVP01 > CAZTAK01. Next base: position 9,737 of record CAZTAK010000047.1, on the reverse strand, counting down.
CGTCAAACGCCAGCGTGATTATCTCAAAGCCCAGGCGCTGATCGACCTGCAGCGCTATGACGAGATGATGGAACTCCTGGATGGCGACGGCTCACCGACCGCCGAATCGCTTCGCGCCAGCGCCTTCTGGAGAACCAGCCAGTGGGCCGCGGCATCGGCGACCTACGAACGCCTTCTCAATGGCCGGTGGACAGATCCGGAACCGCTCTCCGCCGTCGAACGCCAGCGGGTCCTGCGCTTGGCGGTGGCATTTGTGCTGTCGGACAACGAGGTCGGCGTCGACCGGGCCCGCCAACATTTCGCCCCGTTCATGGACGGCACTGCCGAATCGGACGCCTTCGAGATCATCACCGGCAGGGTGGACCGAACCAGTATGTCGTTCCGCACCGTCGCCAGCGCGATCGCCCAGGTTGTCACCCTCGAGGAGTTCATGGAGTCTTACCGCTCCAGCTTCGAAGAGGGATTCGGCGCCATCAACTAGTGCCGCCCGCCGGAGCCGGTCATGGTTGGGCCACCAACACGAGGCGGCGGCGACCGATATTGGACACCCTGTCTGAGCCGACGGGGCTGAACGGTTCTGCCCGGTCGTGAAATTGCGGGACCCGGGTTGAGTTTGGACAGGGCGCGGCAATATCCTGGCGCGAAAGGTTCCAAATATTATTGATCGGATTTGTCGCCGATGCGGCAGGCGACAGAAGTGCGGGTTGGAGACGAGGGACCCGCATTGTCTGCGGAAGGTCTTGGTCGGGCGCCGGCGCGACCGGCGTGGTTCAGGTGAAACTCAGGACCAGCGAAGTCGTCACCAGATTCCAGCCGTCCACCAGCACGAAGAATATGAGCTTGAACGGTAGCGAGATCAGGATCGGCGGCAGCATCATCATGCCCATCGACATCAGCACCGAGGCCACCACCATGTCGATGATGATGAACGGAATGAAAATCATGAACCCGATCTCAAAGGTGCGTTTGAGCTCGCTGATCATGAAAGCGGGCACCAGTGCCGTCCACGGCGTTGCTTCCGGATTCTCGGGAAACTCGAGCCCCGTCAACTCCAGAAACATGCCGAGGTCCTGTTCGCGCACCTGGCTCAGCATAAAGGTGTGAATCGGCTGGGCCACGCGCTCCAACGCCTCGGGTTCGTTAATCTCGTCGTTGAGGAGCGGAAGGATTCCGTTTTGGTAGGCAGACTCGAAGGTCGGCGCCATGACGTAGGCAGTCAGGAACAAAGCGAGCCCGATCAGAACCGTGTTCGGGGGCGTCTGCTGCACGCCCATGGCACTCCGCAACAACGACAGCACCACCACGATACGGGTGAACGAGGTCACCACGACCAACAGCGAAGGCGCCAGCGCAATCACCGTAACCAGCGCCACGAGTTGAAGTAGCCGCCCCGTCAGGGGACCCGTTTCACTGCCGAGATCGAGAGAGAGTTGCTGCGCCGCCGCGGGCTCCGCGAGCCAAAGGACCAAGAGGGCCGCGAGACCCGCGCCCGCCGGTAGGGCGCGGCGCCAAAGGGGGCGCTGACGCCTGGCCGCGGTCGCGCGGATTGGTCTCCTGCACCGCTTTGGGGCCGGATCGCGCGCCCCAGCAGGTTGCGGATATTGGCGCCCCGTTCGGGCGGCGTTTCGGCGCCGGTTCCCTCGACCGAACTCGGCCGCGCCGTCGATTCGCTGCCGGTTGGAATCTTTGCGGCTCGGCGCGACGGGCGCATCGTGTTCGCCAATCAGACCCTGGCCGGCTGGCTCGAGGCAGACGCGGCCCGTCTCGTCGGCGGTGCCAACCTGCTCGATTTTGTCGCCAGCGGCGAGGCGAGCGAGCCCGACGAGGCGGGAAATCCGGCTCTCAAAAGCGGCGAGGTCCGGCTGCGTGCACTCGGCGGCGAGGTCTTTCCCACCACCATCGAGATTGCCGCTCCGGCAGCCGGCGCGGACAACGCGATCCAGTACGGGCTGATCGTCAATCATGCCGGCGCCGGGCGCTTCGGCGACCGCCGCAGGGCCGCGCGTTCGAGCCGGTTCTTCGACGAAGCCCCGATCGGCATCGTCATGATCGACGTCCGTGACGAAATCGTTGAATCCAATATTGCCTTTCGCAGCATGATCGGCGCCGAAGAGGTTGGCCCGGAGACCGCGCTCGTGGATCTTGTTCTCGAGGACGACCGCGCCCAGGTTGCGGAACGACTGACCGAAGCGCGTCGCGGCGCCCATCCGGACGGACTCGAAATTCGAATCGCCGGTGCGGGCGAACGCACCGCCCAGCTCCATGCCAGCGCCATCGAGGAGGCCAGCGGCGTCGCCGCCGACATGATCGTCTACCTGGTCGATACGACCGGGCGCAAAAGCCTCGAAGAACAGTTCGCACAATCCCAGAAAATGCAGGCCGTGAGCCAACTGGCGGGCGGTATCGCCCATGATTTCAACAATCTGCTGACGGCGATGATCGGCTTTTGCGATCTCCTGTTTCTGCGTCACGGGGCCGGCGACCAATCCTTCGGCGATATCATGCAGATCAAGCAGAATGCCAACCGCGCCGCCAACCTGGTACGCCAGCTGCTGGCCTTTTCGCGCCAGCAGACCTTGCAGCCGCGGGTGCTGGTGCTGACGGACGTGCTGGCCGAATTGACCAATCTGCTGCGCCGCCTGATCGGCGAGACCATCGAACTCAAGATGGTCCATTCGCGCGATATTGGCCTGGTCAAAGTCGATCAGGGCCAGTTCGAGCAGGTCGTCATCAACATCGTCGTCAACGCGCGCGACGCCATGCCCGACGGCGGTACGCTGACAATCCGCACTGAGAACATCACTCTCGATTCCGCCAACCGCTATCGCGACGAAATCATGTCGGCTGGCGACTACGTCCTGATCGAGATGAGCGACACCGGAACCGGAATATCAGAAGCGAATCTCGACAAGATTTTCGATCCCTTCTACACCACCAAAGCCGTTGGCGCCGGTACCGGACTGGGCCTCTCGACGGTGTACGGAATCGTCAAGCAGACCGGCGGTTTCATCTTCGCCTACAGCGAAATTGGCGCCGGCACCACCTTCAAGATCTTTCTGCCGCGCTATGTCTCGCAGGATCCCGCCGAGTTGGTCGAGACGGCGGCGTCAGACGCCGCGCCGATGCGCGATTTGACGGGCTCGGGGACGATCCTGCTGGTCGAGGACGAGGCGCCGGTGCGCCAGTTCGCGGCGCGTGCCTTGGCCAACAAGGGTTACACGGTACTCGAAGCCGAGAACGGAGAGGTCGCGCTCGGCATCCTTGGCGATCACGACGGCACCATCGAAATGCTCGTGACCGACGTGGTGATGCCCAACATGGATGGGCCGACCCTGATTCGGCGTGCCCGCGAAGACCGCCCGGCGATCAAGGCGATCCTGATATCGGGGTATGCCGAGGACGTGTTCCGCTCGGACCTCGACGGCGACCTCGATGCCGCCTTCCTGCCCAAGCCCTTCAGCCTCAAGGAACTCCTGAGCACCGTCAAAACCCACTTCGAAGGCGGGTAGGGGGCGGGCGACGGCGGGAAGGACCGTGAGCGTGGCGCCGTCGATCGCAGGCCGGTCGCGGGCCGATAGCGACAAATTCCCGCTCATGATGTTGAATTCGACTTTGTGATCAGGTCTTGCGTTGGGCTGGCGTACGCCGCCATCGACGGCCATGCGCGCATTTTCTCCGGCGCCACGCGGCCCGGCTTTCCGCTAGCATCCGTTCCGCGCCGCGAAAAAGAACGGCATGGTCGAGCACGGGTACGAAATCGCCCGCACGCCCAATTTCGAACCGCGTGCCGCCGCGCCGCCCAATACTGCATCGGCCCTGTCGGGTAAGGGCACCGGCGCCCGATTTTTCTCCGAACAGACTCGGAACGTGTTGGTGTTTATCGCGCAATATCAATATGTTAGCTAAACCCGTTGCAAGCAAGAACAAAACGTGTACATTACCCCGACGGCAGCGCCCGGCGCTGCCCCTTGGGCCGCCTCCGGGCGGAGAAATTGCGCCCCGCCGGGCGCCGTGAAATAAGAAAGGCGAGGTCATGTCCGAGGTAGCGTTGCGATTGGTCGAGAGGGATTCCATGGACAAACAAAAGGCGCTCGATTCGGCGCTCAGCCAGATCGAACGGGCGTTCGGCAAGGGCTCGGTAATGAAACTCGGCCAGCGCGAATCGGCGGTCCAGGTCGCGTCGATTTCGACCGGTTCGCTCGGCCTCGACATCGCGCTCGGCATCGGCGGCCTGCCCCAGGGCCGGGTGGTCGAGATTTACGGACCGGAAAGTTCGGGCAAGACCACGCTCGCGCTCCACACCGTGGCCGAGGCGCAGAAGGCCGGCGGGATTTGCGCGTTCATCGATGCCGAACACGCCCTCGATCCGGCGTACGCGGGGAAACTGGGCTGCGATATTCCGGAACTGCTGATTTCCCAGCCCGATACCGGCGAGCAGGCGCTCGAAATCGCCGATACGCTGGTGCGCTCGGGGGCCGTCTCGGTGCTGGTGATCGACAGCGTCGCGGCACTGGTGCCGCGGGCCGAACTCGAAGGCGAGATGGGCGATACCCACGTCGGCCTTCAGGCCCGCCTCATGAGCCAGGCACTGCGCAAGCTCACCGCTTCGATTACCAAGTCGAACTGCATGGTGATCTTCATCAACCAGATCCGCATGAAGATTGGCGTCATGTTCGGTAACCCGGAAACCACTTCGGGCGGCAACGCCCTCAAGTTCTACGCTTCGGTGCGTCTCGACATCCGCCGCATCGGCGCGATCAAGGACCGCGACGAGGTGGTCGGTTCCCAGACCCGGGTCAAGGTGGTCAAGAACAAGGTGGCGCCGCCCTTCAAGCTGGTCGAATTCGACATCATGTACGGCGAGGGCATTTCCAAGGCCGGCGAGCTGGTCGACCTCGGCGTCAAGGCGGGCGTGGTCGAGAAATCCGGATCGTGGTTCTCCTATGGCGATCAGCGCATCGGCCAGGGCCGTGAAAACGCCAAGCAGTTCATGAAAGACAATCCGGACATCGCCGCCACCATCGAGCAGGCGGTGCGTGAAAACGCAGGTCTCGTGGTCGGCGACAGCCTCGAAGTCGGTGTCGGGAGCGACGAGCCGGACGCGGCGGGCGAAGAAGAAACGGCCGCCGAGGCCTGAAATACCGGCAGGGCGTGCCGGCCGGACTTAGGCCCGGCCGGGCGCCGGTGCTGGACAAGCGCGGAATCCTAGGGGTAAAAGCAGGGCCGGCCGCGCATCTTTCGGGCGGGGCCGGATTGGGGCCGGCGGGGCTGGATGCAGAGGACATCCGGCGGCGCAGGCCTGTATGATTCGTCAGCGGCGAATCGGGGTGCCTGGGCGCTCCGCCCGCCGCCGGGGCCCGCATGACCACCACCAGCGAAATCCGCTCGGCATTCTTCGAGTTCTTCAAGCGCCACGGCCACGAGATCGTGCCCTCGGGTCCGCTTGTTCCCCACAACGACCCGACGTTGCTGTTCACCAACGCGGGCATGGTCCAGTTCAAGAACGTCTTTACCGGCGCCGAATCCCGTCCCTACAACCGCGCCGTTACCAGCCAGAAGTGCGTCCGTGCAGGCGGCAAGCACAACGATCTCGACAACGTCGGTTACACCACGCGCCACCACACCTTCTTCGAGATGTTGGGCAACTTTTCCTTTGGCGACTATTTCAAGGACGTCGCCATCGAACTCGCCTGGGATCTGGTGACCAAGGAATACGGTCTCGATCCGGCGCGCCTGCTGGTCACCGTCTATCACGAGGACGAAGACGCGGCGGTGCTGTGGAATAAGATCACCGGGCTCCCTGAAGACAGGATCGTTCGGGTCGCGAGTTCCGACAATTTCTGGGCGATGGGCGAAACCGGCCCCTGCGGACCGTGTTCCGAGATTTTCTTCGATCATGGCGAGCACATTCCCGGCGGCCCGCCCGGCAGCGCCGGCGAGGACGGCGACCGCTTCATCGAGATCTGGAACCTCGTGTTCATGCAGTTCGAGCAACTGAGCGCCGAGGAACGGGTAGATCTGCCGCGTCCCTCGATCGATACCGGCATGGGCCTCGAACGGATGGCCGCCGTCATGCAGGGGACCCACGACAATTACGACATCGACCTGATGCGGCATCTGATTCTTGCCTCGGCCGACAAGGCGGGCGTCGCCGCCGACGGAGAACACGCGGTGCCGCACCGGGTGATCGCAGACCATCTGCGCGCGGTCAGTTTCCTGATGGCCGACGGTGTGATGCCGTCCAACGAAGGGCGCGGCTACGTGCTGCGCCGGATCATGCGCCGCGCCATGCGCCACGCCCACCAGATGGGTTGCCGCGAGCCGTTGATGTGGCAACTGGTTCCGGCGCTGGTGTCGGAAATGAGTCAGGCGTTTCCGGAACTGGAACGCGCCGAGGCGCTGATTACGGAAATGCTGCGTCTTGAAGAGACCCGGTTCAAGAAAACGCTCGACCGCGGCTTGCGCCTGCTCGACCAGGAAATCGCGCGCCTGCCGGAAGGCGCCGATCTTCCCGGCGAGATCGCCTTCAAGCTCTACGATACCTACGGTTTCCCCTTCGACCTCACCGAGGACGCGTTGCGCGGCCGGGGGCGCGGCGTCGATGGCGAAGGCTTCGAAGTGGCGATGGAGCGGCAGCGCGCCGAGGCCCGCGCCGCCTGGGCGGGCAGCGGCGATCAGGCCACCGAGCGGATCTGGTTCGACTTGGGATCAGCAATAACCAGACGGCGGCCGTCGG
>CAZTAK010000047.1:0-2991 GCA_964611585.1 uncultured Alphaproteobacteria bacterium | reverse complement strand
TTCCTCGGCTACGGGACTGAGGTCGCCGAAGGCCGCGTCGAAGCGCTTCTGGTCGAGGGCGCCGAAGTCTCGGCGGCGGACGAGGGCACCGCAGTCGCGGTGATCGTCAATCAGACTCCGTTTTACGGCGAATCCGGCGGCCAGGCCGGCGATACCGGAATCGTGTTCGGCACCGGCGGCGGCGAGATCGCCGTTAGCGACACGCGGAAAAAACTCGGCGATTTGCATGTCCACTACGGCACGCTGGGCGCGGGCACCGTGCGGACGGGCGATGTACTCGAGTTGTGCGTCGATGGAGCCAACCGCAATGCGCTGCGGTCCAACCATTCGGCGACACATCTATTGCACGCGGCGCTGCGCGAGAGTCTGGGCGATCACGTTACGCAAAAGGGTTCGCTTGTCGCGCCCGACCGGTTGCGATTCGACGTCAGCCACCCCAAACCCGTCACCGCCGCCGAGCTCGCCGGAATCGAGGTCCTCGTCGATGCCCAGGTGCGTGCCAACACGCCGGTCGAGACGGTAGTGATGCAACCGGACGAAGCGGTGGAAAAAGGTGCGCTGGCGCTGTTCGGCGAAAAATACGGCGATGAAGTGCGGGTGATTTCAATGGGGGCGGATGCCGGCGGGCGGCCCTATTCGGTCGAACTGTGCGGGGGCACGCATGTTCGGCGCACCGGTGATATCGGCCCGTTCAAGATCGTTTCGGAAGCGGCGGTGGCCGCGGGCGTGCGCCGGATCGAAGCGCTTACCGGGGCGGCGGCGCTCTCCTTCATCAACGCGCGTCTGGCGGCTCTGGATGAGGCGGCACGGGTACTCAGGGCATCGGCGGCCGAACTGCCGGCGCGCCTCGAGGCGTTGCTGGAGGATCGCAAGCGGCTGGAACGCGATCTTGCCGACACGCGGCGGAAAATGGCGTCCGGCGGCGGTACCGGCGCCGAGCTGCGCGATGTCGCGGGCATCCGCTATTCGTCCCATCGTCTCGACGGGGTACCGCCCAAGGACCTGCGCGGTCTTGCCGACGAGGCCAAGAAGAAACTGGGTTCCGGCGTTGTGGCGATTGCCACCGTCAACGACGGCAAGGCGGCGATTGTCGTCGCGGTGTCCGACGATCTCACCGGGCGCTGCAGTGCTGTTGACTTGGTGCGTGTGGCGGCGCAGGAGATGGGCGGCAAGGGCGGTGGCGGCCGGGCCGATATGGCGCAGGCCGGCGGGCCCGACGGCGGCAGGGCGGACGCGGCGTTTGACGCGATCGAGCGCTCGCTCGCCGGATTGGGCTAGGGGCCGGCCTCATTTCCGCGGTACGAATTGATTTGGCATTGTTTGACGCTTCGATCCGCGAAGAGGGAACTGTTTGTTTTCAACCCATTACCTTTATTGAGTACAGGCCCTAAGGCACCGGGCAAGGAGGCCCGGCAATGAGCAACAGCTTCAAACATCGGCTTTACGAAGTGCTTGATGAGGGGCATGCCGGCGACCGGCTGAGCCGCGGCTTCGACCTGTTCATGTTGATCTTGATCGTGCTCAACATCGTCGCGGTCGTCATCGAGACCGTGGAATCGATCGGGCAGGCCTACGTAGGCCTGTTTTTCTGGTTCGAGATCTTTTCAGTGGCGGCGTTTACGGTCGAATACCTTGCGCGGCTATGGGTCTGCACCGAGCACGTTCCGTTGCGCCATCATGGCCCCATTGGTGCACGGCTTCGCTTTGCCGTTGGGCCGTATGCCGTCATCGATTTTCTCGCCGTGTTTCCGTGCTACCTTTCCCTTTTCGTTCCCCTGGTCGATCTGCGCATCCTGCGAATCTTCCGCCTGATCCGGCTGTTGAAGCTGGCGCGTTATTCACCGGCGATGGCAACGTTGGGGCGCGTCTTGTATGACGAGCGCCGCGCTCTGCTCGGGGCACTCTTCATCATGCTTGGTCTTCTCATACTCTCTTCGACGGCCATGTATTACGCCGAGCGGTTCATTCAGCCCGACAAGTTTGCCAGCATACCGGACGCGATGTGGTGGGGGCTTGCCACTCTGACCACGGTCGGCTACGGCGACGTCACGCCGGTCACCAGCTTGGGCAAGTTCATCGGCATGATCGTAATGGTGTTTGGTTTGGGAATGTTCGCGTTGCCCGTTGCCATCATTGCGTCAGGCTTTTCGAGCGAAATCCACCGCCGCGACTTCGTTGTGACATGGGGCATGGTGGCGCGGGTGCCGTTGTTCGCGGGCCTTAACGCCGCATCGGTGGCGCGCGTTACGAACCTGCTGCAATCGAGGGTCGTACCGGCGGAAACTGTCATCGTGCGCCGTGGCGATTCTGCGGACTGCATGTATTTCATTGTCTCGGGCAAGGTGGCGGTGGAAGTGCCGCCCGAGCCAGTCGTCCTCGACGACGGCGATTACTTCGGTGAAATCGCACTTTTACGGAAAGGCGAGCGCACTGCCACGGTACGTTCCATAACGCGGGTCCGAATGTTGGTGCTGGAGGCCACCGATTTTCGCGAGTTGATCGAGGCCGACTCCGGCATGCGTGATGCCGTGACCGAGGTCGCGGACGAGCGCCTGTCTTATCTCGAAAAACACACCGCCCAGGGGCAGGAGGCGGCGTCCGTCTGAACTTCCGTCAGGCCATCGCCGCCTGAAGCCCGTCGTCGAGCTTGTCGAGGAACTGATTCGTGGTGAGCCACGTTTGATCGGGGCCGACCAAAATGGCGAGATCTTTCGTCATGTGACCGCCTTCGATCGTGGAAACGCAGACTTTTTCGAGCGTATCGGCGAAGCGTTGCAAATCGTCGTTGCCGTCGAGTGTGGCGCGGTGGGCGAACCCCCGCGTCCAGGCGAAAATTGACGCGATCGGGTTGGTCGAAGTTTCCTTGCCCTGCTGGTGCATACGGTAATGGCGGGTGACGGTACCGTGCGCGGCCTCGGCTTCGACGGTCTTGCCGTCGGGCGTCATCAGCACACTGCTCATCATTCCGAGCGAGCCGAAACCCTGGGCCAC
>CAZTAK010000046.1:0-22683 GCA_964611585.1 uncultured Alphaproteobacteria bacterium | reverse complement strand
CGGGCGGCGGGGCTGCAGCCCGGGCCGGCGGGCGTGGGGCGGTGTCGGTTCGCGGCGCAGCCGGCGACAGCGCCGCGGGCGGCGGTGGCGGTGGCGGTTCGGTGGTACGGGCCGTTTCCTGAGGCGGCGGGGCCGCGGGTGCGGTCCGTGCGGGCGCGGCCGGTGCGGCCGGAGCCGGGACCACCGTTACCTGGGGTGCGGGCCGACGCGGTGCCGGCGGCTGGATTCGAGGTGCGGGCGCGGCAGGCGCGACGTCTCCCGGGCGGCGCAGGACGAGCCGGCCAGTCGGCTCATCGCCCTCGGTGGGCGCTAGCAGCAGCCGCCGCTGGAGCGGCATTCCCAAATCGTTGAGCACGTCGAGGTTGACCTCGACCGGGGCAAGGCCGCCACCGCCGATGAACACCGTGTCCTGCGCCGCGACACCGCCCGTGCCGCCGACGGCAAGTGCGAGCCCAAGGGCCGCTGCCGTCCACGAAAAGCGGGGCAGGGCAACCTCCCTGCGGCTCGCGCGCGTCCTATGCTGAATTGTTCTCGCCACCCCGATAGTCGCAATGATTTCAAACCGATGGTGGCGCACCTTAACCTAGCGGACTGAACAAGGCCAAGGGAATCCGGGCCTCCGCGCTGCCGGGCGCGGGGCCCGCCGCGGGGAGGACGGGTCTAGCCCGCTTCGCGGATCAAAGCGGCAAAGGAATCGAACAGGTCGGCGTTGGCGGCGATGACGCCGCCGCTTTCCAGGATGTTCTCGCCGCCCTCGAGATCGGAGATCAGTCCGCCCGCCTCGCGCACCAGAATCAGTCCCGCCGCCAAGTCCCACTGGCTCAGTCCCGATTCCCAGAAGGCGTCGTACCGGCCCGCCGCCACGTAGGCGAGGTCAAGCGCCGCCGATCCCATGCGCCGCACGCCGGCGACCCGTTCCATCACCGCGCTCAACTGGTCTTGAAAGCGGTCGTGGCCGGGGCGGCCGAGGTGCGGAATCCCGGTGGCGACCACGGCATCCTCGATCCGTTTTCGCGCCGATACCCGAAGGCGGCGGTCGTTGACATGGGCGCCTGCGCCTTTTTCGGCCCAGAACATTTCGTCGCGAAGCGGGTCGTACGCCACCCCGGCGACGATTTCCAAATCCTGTTGGTACGCAATTGAAATCGAAAAATGTGGAATGCCGTGCAGAAAGTTGGTGGTGCCATCGAGCGGATCGACGATCCAACGCGCGCCCGGCACTGTGCCCTCGGCCGCTCCGGACTCCTCCATCAAGAACCCGAACCCGGGCCGCGCGCGCTCGAGTGCGGTCCGCAGCAACTTTTCGGCGCGGCGGTCCGCGGCAGAGACGAAGTCGGCCGGATCCTTGCGCGAGACCTGAAGGTTGTCGACCTCGCCGTAGTCGCGTTGCAGGCCGCGCGCGGCCTTCAGCGCGGCTGCCGACATGACGTTGATGATAGGCGGGCGGTGCGCCACTCTGGTTCCTATCGGGTCAGGTCCGACATTGGACGCCGATGGAATGGGGCCCAAAGTCGGAATTGAAAATCATGAAAAATGTGGCTTGGTGGTGCGGGCTGACGTTGCGGGAGCGAAAGGTCAGAGTCGAACCGCTAGTCGCCGCGTTTGGCGTAACTGCCGTCGGCGGTGTTGATGACTACTTTGTTTCCGGGCTCGATAAAGGGCGGCACCATGGTCCGTACCCCGTTGTCGAGGATCGCCGGTTTGTAGGATGCCGCCGCGGTCTGACCCTTGACCACGGGTTCGGTCTCGGCGATCTCGAAGGTGGCGGTTTCGGCCAGCGTCAATTGGAGCGGCTCGTCGCCGTAGCTTTCGAGGGTGACCATCATGCCGTCCTGCAAAAACACCGCCGCCTCGCCCGCAAGCGAGGTATCGACTTCGACTTGGTCGTAGGTCTCGGTATCCATCAAGGTAACCTTGTCGCTGTCGCCGAAAATATATTGGTAGATCTTCTGGTCGAGACGGACCCGTTCGACGTCTACGGCCGAACGGAATCGTTCATTCAATTTGCTGCCGTCGCGCAGGTTCTTCAGTTCTACCTGCAAATAGGCGCCGCCCTTGCCGGGCTGGGTGTGCTGAATCTTCACCGCCACCCACAACTTGTTCTGGTGTTCGATGACGTTGCCGGGACGAATGGTGTTGCCCTTGATCTTCATGGAGCGATTCTGATGTGTCGGAGGGGGCCGGGCGGCGCGGAACCTATCAGCTTGGTGTGCGGGTTTCAATCGAAGCCAGCGAACGGCGCCGCGCGCGATCAGTCCTGCGCCGCGTCGATGGCGCGATTGAGTTCGGCGACGGCGGCCGCGGGCCCGTCGGCATGGTCCCAGACCGCCGTTACGACGGCAATAAAATCGGCCCCGGCCTGCACCAACGAACCGCAATTGGCCACCGTGATGCCGCCGATGGCGACGCAGGGCGCCACGAAAAGGTCCTGCCACCAAGTCAATAATTCGGGATCGGCGCGGGTTTTGGGCACCTTGGTGGCAGTCGGAAAGAAGGCGCCGAAGGCAACGTAGTCGGCCCCCTTCTCGGCGGCCTGCATCGCCAGTTCGCGCGAATCGTGGCAGGTGACGCCGACAATGGCGTCGGCGCCGACGAGGGCGCGGGCAGCTGCATAGTCGGTGTCCTGCTGACCGATGTGGACGCCGTCGGCGTCGAGTTCAGCGGCGAGATCGGGCCGGTCGTTGATCAGGAAGACGGCATTGTGGTCGCGCGCAATCGGCATCAGCACCCGGGCCGCACGGCGGATATCCTCGTCCGGCGTGTCCTTGAGCCGAAGCTGTACGCAAGCGACGTCCCCGCCCTCGAAAGCGGCGGCGAGGGATTTTTCGAAGTCCGCCAGGCGGATTTTCGGTGGCGAAATCAGGTAGAGCCGGCAGGCTTGTTCGGTCACAGGCGAAAGGGCGCGGCCAGGCGGCGGATTGGTTCGGGCTGAGCGCGTGCGCGCTTCAGGCCGCACGCTCCTGTTCGAGTTCCGCCCGCCATTTGCCGGAGCGGGCAAGTCCGTTCATGTGTGCCCGATGCAAAAGCGCGGCCTGGGCTGCTTCGGCGTTGCCGGCCTCGCCCCGCCACGCCTGCAACGCCGATTGCTGAAGCGCCCGGCCGAAAGAAAAACTCAGCTCCCACGGCTGCGGTCCCATCGCATTCATGGCGTTGAGATGTGCCGTTGCCTCAACTTCGCTTTGGCCGCCCGACAGGAAGGCGATTCCCGGCACGGCCGCCGGGACCTGGCGCCGCAGTGCCGCGATGGTCCATTCCGCCACCTGTTCGACGCCGGCCTGCTCGGCGCAATCGGACCCCGACACCACCATGTTGGGTTTGAGCACCGTGTCCTCAAGGCGTACCCCTTGCACAAGCAGTTCGCCAAAGACCGTTTCGAGGGTCGCGTCGGTCACATCGCGGCAGCGCTCGATGGTGTGATCGCCGTCCATCAGAACCTCCGGCTCGACGATCGGAACCAGCCCTGCCTCCTGGCACAGTGCCGCGTAGCGGGCGAGCGTGTGGGCGTTGGCTGCAAGGCAAGCGCGGCCGGGGAGGCCCTCGCCGATGTGAATCACCGCCCGCCATTTGGCGAAGCGCGCGCCAAGGTCTGCATATTCGGCGAGCCGCTCGCGCAGCCCGTCGAGCCCCTCGGTCACGGTTTCGCCCGGGTGGCCGGCGAGCGCCTTCGCGCCCTTGTCGACCTTGATACCGGGGATGATGCCTTGGGCGTTCAGCACATCGACCAAGCGCCGCCCGTCGGACGCCGACTGGCGTAGGGTTTCGTCAAACAGAATCGCGCCCGAGAGGCACTCGCCCGCGCCTTCGGCGGTGAACAGCAATTCGCGGTAGGCGCGGCGGTAGGCTTCGGTCGATTCGACGCCGATGCTGGCGAGGCGCTTTTGAATTGTGCCGGTCGATTCGTCTGCGGCCAGGATGCCTTTGCCTGGCGCGACCATGGCTTGCGCCGTTGGTTCGAGTTTCTGGACAGTCATGGCGATCTACCTTCCCGGGTGCCTCATTTCGGATTCGGGCCCCGCTTGAGCCAGTGAATAGACCAGCGCAATCGCCGATGCAAACGCGGCCCACCGGCGCACCTGCCGAATCAGGCCGGGCTCTGCCTCAGCCACGCCGATGCCCTCTTTCCGGCGTCGGGGCCGGTCCCGATATCGACCGCCTCGGGCGCATCGGCCAGAACCGCTGCTCCCATCTGTTCAGCCATGCTTTCGATCTTTTCCCGGACCGCGGCGGGTCCGACGAAGACCAGCGTCTTCCAGCCCGCCCGCAGCGCCGCCATCGCGACGCCCGCATCCTCGCCGCAATCGATGGCGGTTTCGGCGGGCGTCCCTTGCCGCGCAGCCAGGGCTTCGGTGACGAGGGCGAACAAATAGTCCGGCCCGGCATAGCGTGCCGCTCCCGGCGCGGTCAGAAGAAGAACCGGCGCCCCGGTGGTTTTGGCGGCATCGAGGGCGGCCAGCGCCTGACCACGGTCGTGAACGATGATTGCGCGGCGGGTCATCCCCATCGCGGCACCCGAAAATGACTTACCTGAGCTTGCCCATCGCCGCCGCGGTGTCCGCCATGCGGTTCGAGAAGCCCCATTCGTTGTCGTACCACGACAGCACCCGGCAGAGCCGCCCGCCGATCACTTGGGTCTGGGTGAGGTCGAACACCGAACTCGCCGGATGGTGGTTGAAATCAATCGATACCAGGGGTTCGTCGTTGGTGGCGAGTATCCCCTTGAGCCGTTTTGATCGGGCGGCGCGCACGACGGCTGCGTTGATCGCCGCGACGGTGGTTTTCTTTTTCGCGGTGAACATGAAGTCGATCATCGAGACGTTGGCAGTCGGCACCCGGATCGCCGTGCCGTCCAGCTTGCCTGCCAGTTCCGGCAACACCAAGCCAACGGCGCGCGCGGCCCCGGTTGATGTCGGAATCATCGACAATGCCGCCGCCCGGGCCCGGCGCAGGTCCTTGTGCAGCGTGTCGTGTACAGGCTGGTCGCCGGTGTAGGCATGAATCGTCGTCATATAGCCTTGCGCGATTCCAAACGATTTGTTCATCACCGCGGCGACCGGCGCGAGGCAGTTCGTGGTGCACGAGGCGTTGGAAACGATGGTCATCGATTTGCGCAGCTTGTGGTCGTTGACGCCATAGACGACCGTGAGATCGGCATCGGGTGAGGGGGCCGATAGCAGCACCCGCCTGGCGCCGCCAGAGAGGTGGCGTTCGGCCTGTTCGCGCTTGTTGAAGATGCCTGTGCATTCCAGGACGATGTCGACGCCGAGATCGCCCCACGGCAAACCGGCGGGATCGCGCTCGGCGAAAACCTTGATGCGATCGGCGCCAATGCCGATGGAATGCTTGAACGACCTGACCCGATGGCCGAACGGGCCGTGCACCGAATCGTGGGCCAGCAGATGGGCGTTGGTATCGACAGGACCGAGATCGTTGATGGCCAGCACCTTCACGTCGCGGCGGCCCGATTCATAGATCGCCCGCAACACCAACCGGCCGATCCGTCCAAATCCGTTGATTGCCACCCTAACCGCCATTCCGGCCTCCCGTGCTGCTTTTCCGCGCTACCGTTGCGCGCCAAGTTTTTCGCGTGCCAGATTCGCGACCGCGTCCGCGGTGATACCGAAATGCGGGTACAGATCCGGCGCCGGTGCCGAGGCGCCGAACCCGGTCATGCCGATAAAGCCGCCGCCGGCGCCAGTGTACTTTTCCCAGCCTTGGCCGATAGCGGCCTCAACCGCGATGCTGACAGTGCCGGGGCCGAGCACGGCCTCGCGGTACGACGCGTCTTGTTCGTCGAACAGTTCCCAGCACGGCATCGATACCACGCGAGCCGGAATGCCGTCGTCCTGAAGCGTCTCGCGCGCCTTTAGCGCAATCTGCACCTCCGAGCCCGTCGCCAGCAACGTCACTGCCGCCTCGCCGTCCGCGGCTCTAAGCTCATATCCGCCGCGGGCGCAAAGGTTCGCAGGCACTGCCTCGGTCCGCACTGCCGGCAGGCCCTGCCGCGATAGCGCCAGCACCGAGGGCCGGCCGGTGTGGCGTAGGGCCGCATCCCAACATTCCGCGGTTTCGATGGCGTCCGCCGGCCGCAACACGCAGACGCGCGGGATCGCCCGCAGGCTGGCAAGATGTTCGACCGGCTGGTGGGTCGGGCCGTCCTCGCCGAGGCCGATCGAATCGTGGGTCAGCACATAAATGACGCGCTGGCCCATCATCGCCGCCAGCCGCAGCGCCGGACGCAGGTAATCCGAAAAGACCAAGAAAGTTCCACCGTAGGGGATCAAGCCGCCGTGAAGGGCGATACCGTTCATCGCCGCGCCCATGGCGTGTTCGCGCACGCCGTAATGCAAGTAGCGCCCGCCGAAGCCGTCCGCCGAAATCGCGTCGAGCGTCGCGGTTCGGGTGTTGTTGGAGCCGGTCAGGTCGGCCGATCCGCCCAGCGTTTCCGGGACGATCGGGTTGAGAACCTCGAGGGTTTCCTGCGAAGCCTTGCGGGTCGAAAGCGCCGGTGCCTCGGCCGTCCATTTCGCCTTGAGGCCAGCCAGCGCCGTGGTCCACGCCTCGGGCAGCGCCATGGCGTGGCGGCGATCCCAGTCAGCGCGGCGTTCGGGTGATAGTGCGTCGAGGCGTTCTTCCCACGCCAACCGTTGGCTTCGGCCCCGCCCGCCCGCCGCCTTCCAGGCGGCGCGGACGTTATCCGGCACCACGAACGGGTCGTGCGGCCAGCCCAGCGTCTTGCGCGCAGCCGCGACCTCATCGGCGCCCAGCGGCGATCCGTGGGACGAGGCACTGCCTTGTTTGTTGGGGGCGCCGTAACCGATTACCGTCCGGCAGGCGATCAGGGTAGGCCGGTCGGACGCGCGGGCAGTGGTGAGGGCTTCGGCGATGGCCTCCGGGTCGTGGCCGTCAACCGCCAGCGCTTCCCAGCCCGAGGCGCGAAAACGGGCGATCTGGTCGTCGCCGGTCGCGAGCTCGGTCGGGCCGTCGATCGAAATATGGTTGTCGTCGAACAGGACGGTCAGGCGCGAGAGCTTGAGGTGGCCGGCCATCGAAACGGCTTCCTGGCTGATTCCTTCCATCAGGCAGCCGTCACCGACCAGCGCATAGGTAAAATGATCGCACACCGAATCGCCGAATTCGGCGGCCAGCCGGCGCTCGGCAATCGCCATGCCGACGGCGGTGCCAAGGCCCTGGCCCAAGGGCCCGGTAGTGGTCTCGATTCCGGGCGCGGCGCCGTATTCCGGGTGCCCCGCGGTGCGGCTGCCGAGCTGGCGAAACTTCTTGATCTGGCCGATATCGAGGCCCAAATAGCCGGTCAGGTGCAGGATCGCGTAAAGCAGCATCGAGCCGTGTCCCGCCGACAGCACAAAGCGGTCGCGGTTGGGCCACTCCGGCGCCTCCGGATCGAAATTGAGAAACTGCGTGAACAGGACCGTCGCTACATCGGAGCTACCCATCGGCATTCCCGGGTGGCCGGAATTGGCGCGCTCGACCGCGTCCATTGCCAGCGCCCGGATTGCATTGGCCATATCCCGGGGGCTCGCCGCCCGGGACTCGGGGGCTGTGCCGTGGTCTTCGGAAACGGTCATATTGTGCGCGGGATATTGGTTCTTGCTGGGGAAGGACGGAGGCGGGGAGGCCGCAACATGAAGGCGCGGGGCCGTGCCGTCAACCGGCGGCCTGGCCCGCCGAAGCCGCGTTTCCGCTTGCTCCGGATCGGGGCTTATGTTTTGCTTCGGGAGTGCGATGTAACCCGTTATGAAATAAACACTTCAGGTGAAACAGGCGGGGTAGGGTGCGTCGCCGGTTTAGACCACCGCTATCCGAATCGCGAATGGCCGACATGGAATCCGCAAAAGAGAAACTCGAACGCGCCATCGAACGGCTCGAATCTGCCGTCGGCTCGGTGGCCGAGCGTCAGACCGAAGGCCCGAATCTGGCGGACGTTCAGCAAGAGCGTTCACGCGTCGCGAGCGAGCTCTCGACGCTGCGCGCCGAACACGAAGAATTAGGCCGGCGCTATTCGGTGTCGCAAGAAGACAACGCGGCACTCGAGCAGGCGGTAAACCGGGTATCGGAACGGCTCGACGCTACGATCGGCCGTCTCAGGAGCGTTCTCGAAGGCTGATGGCTGTCGTCACGGTCACCATCAACGGGCACGAGTACTCGGTCGCCTGCGACGACGGCCAGGAAGAGCATCTTCAAAGCCTTGCCGAATACATCGACAAACGCGTGGCCGAATTGGCGGAAGATCTCGGCCAGGTCGGTGAGGCGCGATTGATGCTGATGGCGGGGCTGACCATCGCCGACGAACTCTCGGAGTCGGTCGACGAGGCTGAAAGCCTGACGGCCCAGGTCGAGAGCGTGCGCACCGAGACCGCCGGCGCGGCGCGGAACACGATCCAGGAGTACGCGAGCCGCATCGAACAGCTCGCTGCGCGCCTTGAGGCGAGCGGCTAGCGCCCCACCCGCACCTGTACCCGAACCTGCACCCGCGGCGGGTTAACCATCTTCCGCGTCTCAGGGCCGGCCCGCGCGGCAAGGACATCCGCGGCGCGTTCGCCCCATTTCCCGCCGCAAGGCCGGCCCGCGCCGCAAGGGCATATTGCCCCGGCGGCCCTCAATCGCTACCTATAGGGCGCGGGCGGGTTCTGTCCGGTAGGGCGGACCACGTTTCCCTGGGGCCAATACAGATTACTCCGGGAGCTGCCTCTGTCGGGACCCTGGTTTCGTTATGCGGCGCCCACCTGCTTCTGCAGGCCACGGGGGATTCTGTTGTCCGGCGGCCACGATGGTCCCGCCCGCACCCTTCCCCACCGCCGATGCCGCCCGTATCCGCCGATCCAAGCCCGCCGATGACTGAACCGGAAAGCATTCCCGCTCTCAAAGCCGCGGCGCGCGAGGATGCCCGGATGCGCCGGGCTACCGCCCAACAAGCGGCAGGCGATGCGGCGGGTCAGGAGCTGGTGCGGGCTTTTGAATCCGAACCGGCGCTGAGGCTAGCGCCCGGATCTGTCGTTGCGGGCTATTGGCCGATCGGTGAGGAAATCGACCCACGCCCGCTGATGGAGTCTTTGGCGGCCGCGGGCCACCGCCTGGCGCTACCGGCGATCGTGCCGGGACAGACGGACCTAGCGTTCCACACCTGGCGGCCGGGCGACGAACTGGCACTGGGCCCGTTCCGCACCCAGGAACCTCTGCCGTCCGCGCCGGAGGCGATCCCCCGCATGGTGCTGGTGCCGCTTCTGGCTTACGACGCGCGCGGCTACCGGCTGGGCTACGGCAAGGGGGTTTATGACGCGACCCTCAGTCGGTTGCGCCGCGGTGGCCACACGGTCGCGGTCGGCCTCGCCTTTGCGGCGCAGCGCATGGATCTTCTGCCGCGCGATTCCTGGGATCAGGCGCTCGACTGGGTGTTGACGGAACAGGGAGCGGAAGTTTTTTCATGAGAGTGCTGTTCATTGGCGACATCGTCGGGCGTTCGGGGCGCGAGGTCGTGGCTGCAAACCTGGGCGAGCTCAAGCGAAGGCTCGCGCTCGATCTGGTGGTGGCCAACGGCGAGAACGCGGCCGGCGGCTTTGGCATTACGCCGGCGGTGTGCGAAGCGCTCTACCAGTCCGGAATCGACGTCATTACGGGTGGTAACCACATCTGGGATCAGCGCGAGATCATTCCCTATATCGACGGCGATCCGCGGCTGTTGCGTCCGCTCAACCATGTCCCGGGCACGCCCGGGCGCGGCGCCGGAATCTTCACTGTGGCGGGCGGACGCAAGGCCCTGGTCGTCAGCGTGATGGGACGGGTATTCATGGGTGAGATCGGTGATCCGTTCGCCGCCGTGGACGACGAACTCGCCAAGGTGCGACTCGGCGCCACCGTCGATTTCGTGCTGATCGACATACACGCCGAGGCTACCAGCGAAAAGATGGCGATGGCGCAATACGCCGACGGCCGCGCCTCGCTGGTGGTCGGCAGCCACAGCCACGTGCCGACGGCGGACGCGCAGGTCCTGCCCGGCGGCACGGCCTACCAGACCGACGCCGGCATGTGCGGCGACTACGACTCGGTTATTGGCATGAAAAAGGAACAGCCCATCGCGCGCTTCCGCGGCAGCGTTCAACGGGAACGCTTTCAGGCCGCCACCGGCGAGGGCACTTTGTGTGCGGTATTCGTCGAAACCGATGAGCGCACCGGGCTCGCCACCCAGGTCACCCCGGTGCGCATGGGCGGCCGGCTCGCGCCGGCGCTGCCGGAATAGAACGGTTCGAAGGGTCGCGCCATGAACGACGAAGCAGACTTCAAAAAGTCTCTGGAGAAATTCGTTCTCGACGGGTTCGATCTTGAGCGGCTTGAGGATCTGTTGGCCGAGCCAAATGTCTTCGAAGCATTGGGCGCGGTTCGATCCGAATTGCGGCATTCAAACTTTCTCGCATATCTGCTCGACCCATCGCAGAACCATGGTCTCGGCGACATTTTTCTCAGGCGGTTTCTCTTGCGTTCGCTCGCGATTGGCAGCGAGGCGGGTACCAAAATCGGCCCCATTGAAATCGGTACATGGGACTTCAGTGATGCCGGTGTGTGGCGGGAACGGGATAATGTGGACGTTCTTGTGATATCCGAAGCCAATAGATTTTGCCTTCTGATCGAGAACAAGATTTATTCGACGGAACATTCAAATCAGTTTGTTAAGTATCGAAAAGAACAAATTAATAAACGTAAAGATTATCGCTTCGTATTTGTTTATCTTACTATTGACGGCGATGAACCGTCTGATAGTCATTATGTTCCAGTAACTTACGGCCTTGTATGCCAGGTCTTGGAAGAAATTCTTGACGCGAGAGGCGGGGGGTTAGGAGCCGATACGCTGCTAGCGCTCCGCCACTACGCGAAGCTTATTCGGAGGCGTTTCATGGGCGGCTCAGAGCTCAATGTTTTGGCGGCCACGATATACGCGAAACATCGCCGCGCACTCGACTTCATCTTCGAGCAGCGCCCCGACATTCAGTCGGATATTGGTGCCGCGGTGATGGAATTGATAAGAAATAATGCCGAGCTTGAACTCGTCCATTCCACCAAATCATCAATTCGATTCGTGCCCAAAGTCTGGGACGATGTCGCCGACTTGAGAAAGGGTTCGGGTTGGACGCCTTCAAACCGAATGTTGTTGTTCGAGTTCAAAAACAATCCCAGCAGGCTTGCCGCTGCACTGATCCTGGGTCCTGGAGATTCCGAGATTCGAGAAAAAGTATTTGACGCGATATTGGCGAATAGGGACGTATTCGCGCCCAGTTCTGCGACCCTGTACCCCAAATGGCAGACGCTATGGTCGGAGAACTGGTTCGAGGTGGATCTGGCAGCCGAACAAGACTTTGATGCGATACGAGAAACGATAGACGGCCATTGGAAGAAATTTTTGGAGACAGGCTGCTAAAATTGGTCAGCGGGATTGAGACAATATTTTCTGGGAAGTAGGTCGCCGCGCCGGCGCTGCCCGATCCCACCTGAATCGCCCCAATATCGCCACATTGGCGGGCTATCAACGCCGCCCCTCGGTGCGGCCGGGCCGGTGCGATCAGCCACAATATCTGGTATAAGCCGCGGAAGAAAGCACAGTCCCTAGAGGTGCGGAGCCACCATGGCGGGCCATTCCCAGTTCAAGAACATCATGTACCGCAAGGGCGCGCAGGACGCGAAGCGCGCCAAGCTGTTTGCCAAGCTGATCCGCGAACTCACGGTGGCGACACGCTCCGGGCTGCCGGAGCCGGACATGAACCCGCGTCTGCGGTCCGCCGTGGCCGCGGCCAAGCAAGCCAACATGCCCAAGGACACGATGGAGCGAGCGATCAAGCGCGGCGCCGGCAACGACGATGGCGAGAACTACGAGGAAATCCGCTACGAAGGCTATGGACCGGGCGGGGTCGCGGTGATCGTCGAGGCGCTGACCGACAACCGCAACCGCACCGCCTCGGAGGTCCGCTCGGCGTTCACCAAGAACGGCGGCACGCTCGGCGAAACCAATTCGGTCGCCTTCCAGTTTTCGCGCTTTGGCGCAATCCGTTACGGGGCGGACGCGGGCAGTGCCGACGACATGCTCGAGGCCGCGATCGAGGCTGGCGCCGACGATTGCGTTAGCGAAGCCTCCGGGCACGAGTTCACCTGCGCGCCGGAGTCCTTCTACCAGGTACGCGAAGCGCTGGAATCCCGCTTCGGCACCGCCGAAAGCGCAGAACTGATGTGGAAACCAAGCGCCACCGTCGAAATCGGCGAGGACGAGGCGATAACGCTGTTCAAGATGATCGAGGCACTCGACGACAGCGACGATGTGCAGAAAATCGCCGCCAACTTCGAGGTCGCTGACGACGTTCTCGAACGTCTGGGCGCGCAGGCGTCGAAAGCGCCATCCTCATGATTCTTCTCGGCCTCGATCCCGGACTAAACCGAACCGGCTGGGGCGTGATCCTTGCCGACGGCAACCGGCTGTCGGGAATCGCCAACGGCGTCATCGCCACCGCTGCGCGGACGCCGCTGCCGGAACGCCTGATGGAAATCAGTGCGGAGCTTGACGCGGTGATCGGCCGCCATCGTCCCGACGCGGCCGCGGTCGAGGAAACTTTCGTAAACCGCAACGCGCAATCGACTCTACGGCTCGGCGCAGCGCGCGGCGTGGTGCTGCTGGCGCCGGCCCGGTCCGGCTTGGCGGTCAGCGAATATGCCGCCAATCTGGTCAAGAAGACGGTGACCGGATCCGGCCACGCCGACAAGGCCCAGGTCCGGGCGATGGTGTCCCATTTGCTGCCGGGGCAAACCATCGAGTCCTCCGATGCCGCCGACGCGCTGGCGGTGGCGATCTGCCATGCCCATCATCTGGCGACCCAGAACGCCATGGCACGCAGCGCCGTGGTGATGGCGGGCGCAGGGTCATGATCGCAAAGCTCAAAGGCGAGATTGACTCGGTTGCCGCCGATCATGCGGTCATCGAAGTCGGCGGCGTCGGCTATCTGGTGTTTTGCCCGGGGCCGACGCTTGAAGAGTTGCGCCCCGGCGCACCCGCGACCCTGCTGATCGAAACCCACGTGCGGGAAGATCATATTCATCTTTACGGCTTCTCCGATTCGCTTGAACGGGACTGGTTTCGCCTGCTCCAGACCGTGCAGGGGGTCGGCGCGCGGGTCGCGCTTGGTATTCTGTCGGCGCTCGGGGCGGCGACGCTGGCGCAGGCGATTGCGGTTCAGGACAAGGCGCTGATGACCCAGGCGCCTGGTGTCGGCGCCAAACTGGGTGCGCGCATCGTTGCCGAACTGAAAGACAAGGTCCCCTCGCTAATCGAGGTCTTCGGGTCGGCGGCTGATGGCGCGGCCGCGACCCTCACCGGAACTGCCGCCGCCGATGCGGTTTCGGCGCTGGTCAATCTCGGATACCGGCGCGCCGATGCTTTCAGCGCGGTGACCGCCGCGGCCCGCGAGGCCGGCTCGGGTGCGGCGGTCGAGACGCTGATCCGCGGCAGCCTGCACGAGCTAGCCCAATGACGGATTCGAACGCCCCTCGGCTGGTGACTCCCGCTTTGGCCGAGGGCGATGGCCGCGAGATCAGCCTGCGTCCCGCCGCGCTCACCGATTTCGTCGGCCAGGACAAACTCCGCGCCAATCTCAAGGTATTCATCGACGCCGCCCGCACCCGTGCCGAGGCACTGGATCACGTGCTGCTGGTGGGTCCGCCGGGCCTCGGCAAGACAACGCTGGCGCAGATCGTGGCGCGCGAACTCGGAGCCAATTTCCGCGCCACCGCCGGACCGGTGATCGCGAGGTCCGGCGATCTCGCCGCGCTGCTGACCAACCTTCAGGAACGCGACGTCTTGTTCATCGACGAAATCCATCGGCTCAATCCGGCGGTCGAGGAGATTCTCTATCCGGCGATGGAAGACTTCCACCTCGACCTGATCATCGGCGAAGGCCCGGCGGCGCGCTCGGTGCGGATCGATCTTCCGCCGTTCACGTTGATCGGTGCCACCACCCGCACCGGCTTGCTGACGACACCGCTGCGCGAACGGTTCGGGATTCCGCTGCGGCTGCATTTTTATGGCGTCGAAGACCTCGAAAAAATCGTCCGACGCAACGCGCAAATTCTGAATATTCGACTGTCGGACGACGGCGCCACCGAAATTGCGCGGCGTTCGCGCGGGACGCCGCGGATTGCCGGGCGGCTCCTGCGGCGGGTGCGCGACTTCGCGGCCGTCGCCGGCGACGACGAAATTGATCGCAATACCGCCGAGACGGCGCTCGCGCGCCTCGAAGTCGATCGCCGCGGCTTCGACGGCATGGACCGGCGCTACCTGCACACCATTGCCGAGAACTACGGTGGTGGGCCGGTTGGGGTCGAGACCCTGGCGGCGG
The DNA here is from genome assembly GCA_964611585.1 of uncultured Alphaproteobacteria bacterium. Lineage (GTDB taxonomy): Bacteria > Pseudomonadota > Alphaproteobacteria > SHVP01 > SHVP01 > CAZTAK01. The sequence goes on along the minus strand of CAZTAK010000046.1, from coordinate 8,296 downwards.
CGCTGTCGGAACCGCGCGATGCGCTGGAGGAAATCGTCGAGCCCTACCTGATTCAGGAAGGCCTGTTGCAGCGCACGCCGCGTGGGCGGCAACTGACGCGCGCCGCCTTCGACCACCTCGATCTGCCGGTGCCGGGGACGGTGGCGGCGCAGCTCGATCTCGGCCGGCTCGGCCTGGGCGATTCGGAAAAGACGGCGTAGGCGAACGATGATGGCTGAACAAAGCGCCGAGCGCCTCGCCACCCGTGGCCGCATCGACGGCGGGGCGCACTACATGCCGCTGCGAGTCTATTACGAAGACACCGACGCCTCCGGAATTGTCTATTACGCGAACTATTTGCGTTTTACCGAACGCGCCCGGACCGACCTCCTGCGCCTGCTCGGCATTACGCATTCGGGCACCATGGCCGCTGACGACGTGGCGTTCACGGTGCGGCGTTGCGAGATCGACTACCGCGCGCCGGCCCGGCTCGACGACGAAATCGAAGTGGAAACCCGTCTGGTTTCAGTGCGCGGCGCATCGCTCGACGCCATCCAGACCGTGCGGCGCGGCGGCGAGGACCTTGTTGCCACCGCGCTTCAGATTGCCTGCATCGACAGCCAAGGGCGGGCCCGCCGCCTGCCCAAGGGGGTGCGCAAAGCCCTCGAATCGCTGACACCGAAATCGACCAACGCCTGAGGAAACCGGACCGACATTATGGAACAACAAGCGATAGATGCTGCCCTGCTCGCCGGATCGGCCGACCTCGACCTTTCGATCTGGTCGCTGGTCGTCCGCGCCGACCTTATCGTCAAGGTGGTGCTGGTCATTCTGCTGGCCGCGTCGATCTGGAGCTGGGCGATCATTTTCGAAAAATTGCGCCGCGTTCGCTACATCAGCGGCAAGGCGGAGGGATTCGAAGAGTCATTTTGGTCGGGGGGCTCGCTCGATGATCTCTACGACCGTATCGGCAAACAGTCTGATCACCCGATGGGCGTTCTGTTCGCCGCTGCCATGCGGGAATGGCGGCGCTCTGAATCCAAGGGTCTGACCCGCACCGACCGGCTCAGTGCCGGCCTGCGCGACCGCATCCACCAGGTCATGCGCCTTTCGATCAGCCGCGAAATGGAGCGCCTCGAACGCCATATCGGTTTCCTCGCCACCGTCGGCTCGACGGCGCCGTTCGTCGGCCTGTTCGGGACCGTCTGGGGCATCATGAACAGCTTTCAGTCGATCGCCGTGAGCAAGAATACCAGCCTCGCGGTGGTCGCACCTGGTATCGCCGAGGCTTTGTTCGCGACCGCCTTCGGGCTGATTGCGGCGATTCCGGCGGTGGTTGCCTACAACAAGTTCTCCAACGATCTCGGCCGGTTCGCCAACCGTCTCGAGGGATTCGCCGCCGAATTTGCCGCGATCCTGTCACGCCAGCTCGACGAGAGAGCGGCCTGAAATGGCCGCCCAGCTTCAGGGCGCCGACGCGCACCGCGTCAACGGAAGCCGTTCTTACCGGCCGATGGCGGAGATCAACGTGACGCCATTCGTGGACGTTATGCTGGTGTTGCTGGTGGTGTTCATGGTGACGGCGCCTCTGCTGACGGTGGGCGTCAAGGTCGATCTGCCCGAGACCGACGCGCCGGCGCTGGCGGGCCAGGACGAGCCGCTCGCCGTCACGATCCGCGCCGACGGTCAGATATTCATTCAGGACACCGAAGTGACTCTGAGCGAACTCGCGCCGCGGCTTGTTGCGATTACCGAAAGTAAACCCGCGACCCGCATTTTCATCCGCGGTGACCGCGCCATCAATTACGGGCGCGTGATGGAAGTGATGGGGACACTCAGCGCGGCGGGTTTCACCAGGGTTGCGCTGATTGCGGAACAGCCGCAGCCCGCCCCCTAGACAGAAAACCGGAACCGGACGATCAGGCGTGCAAATCGAAACGGGACTTTCGCTTGGACTTCACGTGGCGGTCGTTATCGTGGCCGTGGTCGGCCTGCCGGTGCTGTACTCGGACCCTGAGCCCGAGCTGGCGCCGATCCTGGTCGAGCTGGTGACGGTGGCGGACGAAACCACGACCCGCGAGCAAGCGGCCCCCGAACCGGAAGTCGAGCCAGAACCCGAACCGGAACCCGCGCCCGAACCGCCGCCGGCCCCTCCGGCGCCACCGCCGACGCCGCCGCCCGAGCCCGAACCCGAACCCGAACCCGAGCAGCAGATGGCCGCGCTGACGCCAGCGCCCGAGCCGGTGCCCGTCCCCGCCGCCAAACCGGAACCTGCGCCCCCGCCCGAGCCCGTCGCCGTCCCCCGTCCCAAGCCCGAACCGCGCCGTCCGGTGGCGGCGCCCGCGCACAAACCGGCGCCGCCGGCGCGTCCGCGTGAATTCGACCCGGGCCGAATATCGGCGCTGATCGACTTGTCGCACGACGAGGCCGCGCCGCCGCCGCTCCTCGAAGACGCCGAGGTTGAGCAAACCGAGGCGCCAAAGCCGTTCGTCCTGCCCGAGCCGGTCAATCAGTCGCAGCGCGTCTCGAGCCTGCCCCTGACAATGAGCGAACTCGACGCGATCCGGCTGCAAATACAAAGATGCTGGAGCGTGCCCGCCGGCGCGCGCGACGCCGAGAATCTCATCGTCAAGATCCGCATCCTGCTGAAACCCGACGGGACCTTGCTGGGCGATCCTGAAATCGTCGATCGCGTGCGCATGGCCCGCCCGGGCGAAGAAAATTTCCGTGCCGCTGCCGAAAGTGCCTATCGCGCGGTTAAACTGTGCGCGCCGCTCAAGAACCTGCCGCCGAAAAAATACGACCTCTGGCGCGACATCGAACTGACCTTCAATCCCAGGGACCTGCTACGCGGATGAATGAATCTCACACACCTCATCGGTCATGGTTCGGGCGCAGCATGGTGCGCGGGCGGATTGGCGCGATTGCGCTGGTGCTTGGCCTGGCGATATTCAACGCGCCGGCGTACGCTGTGCTGCAGGTCGATATCACGCAGGGGAACGTCGATCCGCTGCCGATCGCGATTACCAATTTCGCCAGCGACGCCGAACGCGGCCGCGAAGTCGGCGCCGATCTTTCCGACCTGATTGCGGCGAACCTCGAACGTTCCGGCCTGTTCAGCCCGATCAACAAGAAGGCGTTCATCGAAGACGTAAGCGCCATCACGTCGCGCCCGCGCTTCGGCGACTGGCGGCTGATCAACGCCCAGGCTTTGGTCACGGGTCGAATTACCGTTGAACAGGACGGGCGCTTCCGCGCCGAATTCCGGTTGTGGGACACGTTCGCCGAACAGCAGATGGAAGGGCTGGTGTATCGGACGACCTTCGCCAACTGGCGCCGCGTCGGGCACCTGATTTCCGATGCGATCTACAAGCGCCTTACCGGCGAGGAGGGATACTTCGATACCCGCATCGTCTATGTCTCCGAAACCGGACCCGCCGACCGGCGCATCAAACGACTGGCGATCATGGATCAGGACGGCGCCGGCCATAAATTCCTGACTGATCCCGGTACGCTGGTGCTGACACCCCGCTTTTCACCGTCGCGCCAGGAGATAACCTACATGTCCTATTTCAACGATCAGCCGCGGGTCTACATCTACAACATCGACACCGGCCAGCAGGAGGTACTGGGTGACTTCCCCGGAATGACATTTGCGCCCCGGTTCTCGCCGGACGGCAACAAGGTGGTGATGAGCCTCGCCACCGATGGCAACTCCGACATCTACACGATGGATATCCTCACGCGCCGGGTCGAACGGCTGACCCGGCACCCGGCGATCGATACCGGCCCGTCATTCGCGCCCGACGGCACGCGCATCACGTTCGAATCGGATCGCAGCGGCACCCAGCAAATCTATGTAATGAACGCGAACGGGCGGAACGCAAAACGCATCAGCTTTGGTCCCGGACGCTATTCGACGCCGGTATGGTCGCCGCGCGGGGATCTGATCGCGTTCACCAAATCCCGCAACCGCCGTTTTCACATCGGGGTCATGCGCCCCGACGGGTCGGGCGAACGTTTACTGACCGAAAGTTTTCTCGACGAGGCGCCGACCTGGGCGCCGAACGGGCGGGTGCTCATGTTTTTCCGCCAGCGCCCGCGCGATGCCGAGGGGCGTGGCGGCAGCGTGTCGCTGTGGTCAATCGACCTCACCGGTTTCAACGAGCGCCGGATGGTGACTCCGCTGGACGCCTCAGACCCGGCATGGTCGCCACTTTCGCACCTAAACCGTTAGAATCGCTATTAGAGTTTCCTTAAGGGCTGGACAATATGGTTCGCGCAACCTAATTTTGGTAAACAGTCAAGGTAAATATAACGAGGCAAATAATACATTCGGCATTACTTGGGTCATAATTAACGGCCAAGCGATGCCGGGCCGGGATTGCGGCCGCAAGGTTTGCGTCAGGCTCCCGCCAACACTTCCGCAACGGAGAAAACTCGATGCGTCCAAAGCTCGTAACGATGACCGCCGCCCTTCTGTTTGTGGCGGCGTGCACAACGGCGTCTCAAGACGCGACCGAATCCGGCGGCGAGGGAGGCGCAACGACCAGCACAACGACGGCGGTCACGACCGCGCGGACCGGCAGCGAAACCCAAACCGGTGGCGAAACCCAGACCGGCGGCGAAACCCAGACCGCGACACGGCAGGCGGCGGAAGATCAGATTCTTCGCGGTTCGCAGGCCGATCTTGTCGCAAATATCGGCGACCGGGTGTTTTTCGATTTCGACAAATTCAATCTCAAGCCGGAATCGATCCGCACTCTGCAGCGTCAGGCCATTTGGCTCAAGCAGAACGCCTCGGTGGTGATTCGGGTTGAGGGCCATGCCGACGAACGCGGCACTCGCGAATACAATCTCGCGCTCGGCGATCGGCGCGCCAATTCGGTCAAGAACTACTTGGTCGAACTCGGTATCGACGCCGGCCGCATCACAACCATTTCCTTCGGCAAGGAACGTCCCATGGCGCTCGGATCGAACGAAGACGCATGGGAGCGGAACCGTCGAGGTGTCACGGTCATCAACTGACCCGGCATACATCGACTTTAGGTTGTACCTGTCCGCCGGAAACGGCGGGCAGATTTTTTGTCTTGGCTCCCCATTTCTGCCACAATTACGGACCCCTATGCGCGTCGTGACCCGCGATCGCCTGACCACCCTCCGGGCTCGTCGATGACAGTACAAAACACGCCTCTGACACAATCCTGCCGCGGCCCGGTGCGCTGGGTGGCACTTTCGCTGCTGCTGGCGATGTTTGCCGCCGGCGTGTTCGGATTATCCGGCGGTGCAGCCGCTCAAGACGCCGAATTGCGGGAACTGCTGCGCCGTCTCGAATCGCTCGAGGCGACGCTCGTCGACGTCCAACGCGAACTCTACAACCGCAGTCTCGTCCCGCGGCCCCAGGCCGCCGAGGGTGGCCAAGAGGCAATCGACATTGGCGAGGTACAGGCCGTCGCTGTCGGCACCGGGACCGAGGGCCGGCTCACCGACATGGAGACCGCGATGAGCGCCCTCACGGGCGACATCGAATCCATTGGCCACCGGGTCGACCTCATGAACGGGCGCCTCGACCGGTTGGTAGCGGACGTCGATTTCCGCCTCAAGGAGATCGAGCAAACCTTGCGCCGCATGGTTCAGGACCTGGCGGCGCTGGCGGCGGATCCGGCGGCGCGGCAGCGCCCTGCGGCAGACGCAGGCACGGGTACGCCGCCGGCGGCGAGTGCCGCGATCGCGCCCGCAACCGAAACGACCGCACCCCAAGGCCCGGCCCGGCTTCTGCCCGAAGGGAGCCCCCAGGAACAGTATTCCTTTGCGCGCTCGCTTCTGACCCGGCTCGACTACGAACAGGCCGAGACCGCGTTCCGCGAATTCCTCGAAATCAATGCCGGGCACGAACTCGCCGGCAATGCCCGGTACTGGCTGGGTGAGACCTACTATGTGCGGGGCGACTATGGGCGAGCCGCGCGTGCCTTCATCGAGGGTTTCCAGGCTTTTCCCGACGGCAACAAGGCGGCCGACAACCTTCTGAAGCTCGGCCTGTCGCTCGGGCAGATGGGGCAAAAGGACGATGCCTGCGCCACCATCGGCGAATTGCTCAACCGTTTCCCCGATGCCGAGGAACGTATTGCCCGCCGGGCGCGCCAGGAGCAGGGGCAATTGGGCTGCTGAGGGAACCGGCCGGCCGGGATCTGCCCAGGCCGCGCCCCCGGGCGCTGTGTCCGGATGCGTCCAGCCCGCTCGAAGCCCGCGAATTTGAAACCCTGATGGCCGCGCTCGGGCCGTTCGAGGCCCGGCCCGATCTTGCGGTCGCGGTGTCGGGCGGCGCTGATTCGCTGGCGCTCTGCCTGTTTGCCGACCGCTGGGTCCGCGCCCGCGGCGGGCGGCTCGTTGCCTTGACGGTCGATCACGGCCTGCGCCCCGGCTCGCGGCAGGAATGTGCGACGCTGGCGCGGTGGCTCGGCGGCCGCGGAATCGAGCATGACATTCTGACGTGGAAGGGGGCGAAACCGGCGGCGGGGATTCAGGCGGCGGCGCGCGAGGCGCGGTATTCGTTGCTGCACGAAGCCTGCCGCGAGCGCGGAATTCTTCACCTCCTGCTGGCGCATCACGCCGCCGATCAGGCGGAGACGGTGTTGCTGCGCGCCGGTGCCGGCAGCGGCTTTGACGGTCTCGCGGCGATGCCGGCGGTCAGCGGTCTTGAGGCCCCGCGGCGGCTGCGGCCGCTCCTCGGCATCGATCCCGTGCGCCTGCGCGCGAGCTTGGCCGCGCTCGGGCAGGACTGGATCGAAGACCCGTCCAACCGGGACCGCCGCTATGCCCGCGTCCGGGTGCGGGCGGGCCTGGGCGCGGATTTCGGGCGCTGGGCGGCACGGGCGCGGCGGATCGGACGAATCCGCGCGGCGGACGAAGCCATCACCTGCCGCTGGCTCGCGCGTAACGGACGGATCGCACCCTGGGGCCACGTCGCCCTCGACGGTGCGGCGTTGGCGGCGGCGCCCCCGGCGGTTCGGATCCGGGCCCTGGGGCGCGCTCTTCTCTGTGCCGGCGGGCGCGCCTATCCGCCGCGCCGCGAGGCGCTGGAACGCCTCGCCGCCTGGGCCGCGTCTCCGGACGGCACGCGCACCCTCGGCGGGTGCCGGGTTACGCGGGCTGCGTCCACAATCCTGATTTGCCGCGAATTGCGCGGCCTTCCCGAATTAGCCCTCGCCCCGGGCGCGCGGGCGCTGTGGGACGGACGATTCGGGGTCCAGATCGGGGCCGGGCTGCCGGACGGTGTTTCGGTGCGTGCCCTTGGCCGGCGCAAAGCCGAAGCCTTGGGCCCGGGCCCGGCCGGTGTGCCGCTCGCGGCCCGTGCCGCGCTGCCGGCATTGTGGAGCCAAGGCAAGCCACTGGCGGTGCCCTATCTCGAAGGCGCTCAGGAGGGACGGATCCCGCCCGCCGCGGTCCGTTTCAGGCCGCGAAATCCACTGATTTCTCCCTATTTTGAGGTTGCATTGGCCCCGTTCACCCCTATCTAATAAAGGTTCGACAGGCCCTGCCCCGTCGGATCGCTGGCGTATGGCGGATTGATGGGGCTTTGGCAAAGGCGGTTTTGTGAGCAATTTCGGCAAGAATTTGGCGCTTTGGGCCATTATCGGTCTTCTGGTCATTGCGCTGTTCCAACTGTTCCAGAGCCCGTCCTCGCGCGGACCGGTGCGTGATCTTCCCTATTCCGAGCTTCTCGCCGAGATCGAAGCCGGTCAGGTGCGCGATGTCGTCATCAAAGGTGACAAGGTAACCGGCAGCTTCAACGACGGCAGGGCCTTCGAGACGATTGCTCCGGCCGATCCGAACCTGGTGCCGCTCCTGATCGCCCGTGGCGTGATTGTCCGGGCGGCGCCCGCCGGCAACGATGTATCGCTGTGGGGAATCCTGATTTCGTGGTTCCCGATGCTGCTGCTGATCGGGGTGTGGATCTTCTTCATGCGCCAGATGCAGTCGGGCGGCGGCAAGGCGATGGGCTTCGGCAAATCGCGCGCGCGCCTGCTCACCGAGCGCCATGGCCGCATGACATTCGAGGACGTGGCCGGTGTCGATGAAGCCAAGGAAGAACTGGAAGAAATTGTCGATTTCCTGAAGGACCCGCAGCGGTTCCAGAGACTCGGCGGCAAGATTCCCAAGGGCGCGCTGCTGGTGGGCCCGCCCGGTACCGGCAAGACGCTGCTGGCGCGTGCCATCGCCGGCGAGGCCAACGTGCCGTTCTTCACCATTTCGGGTTCGGACTTCGTCGAGATGTTCGTCGGCGTCGGTGCCAGCCGCGTGCGTGACATGTTCGAAC
>CAZTAK010000045.1:0-23241 GCA_964611585.1 uncultured Alphaproteobacteria bacterium | reverse complement strand
TCGGCGGCTTCGGCAACTGGTTCGTGCCGCTGATGATCGGGGCGCCGGACATGGCGTTCCCGCGCCTCAACAACATCAGTTTCTGGCTCCTGATTCCAGCGATCGGACTGCTGGCGACCTCGGTCTTCGTCGATGGCGGTCCCGGTGTCGGCTGGACCGTCTATGCGCCGCTCTCGACCTCGGGCCAGCCCGGAATGGCGGTGGACATGGCGATCTTCTCGCTGCACCTGGCGGGCGCCTCGTCGATTTTGGGCGCCATCAACTTCATCACCACCATCTTCAACATGCGCGCGCCGGGCATGACGTTGCACCGGATGCCGCTGTTCGTGTGGTCGATCCTGGTGACGGCGTTCCTGCTGCTCCTGTCGCTGCCGGTGCTGGCGGGCGCCATCACCATGCTGCTGACGGATCGCAATTTCGGCACCACTTTTTTCGACGCGTCCGCGGGGGGCGATCCGCTCCTCTACCAGCACCTGTTCTGGTTCTTCGGCCACCCCGAAGTGTACATTCTGATTATTCCGGGGTTCGGCGTGATCTCTCACGTCATATCGACGTTCTCGAAGAAACCGATCTTCGGCTACCTCGGCATGGCCTACGCGATGGTGTCGATTGGAGTCGTCGGGTTCATCGTTTGGGCCCACCACATGTACACGGTCGGCCTTGACGTCGATACGCGGGCCTACTTTGTGGCGGCGACGATGGTGATTGCGGTGCCTACCGGCATCAAGATTTTCTCCTGGATCGCCACCATGTGGGGCGGGTCGCTGAAGTTCAAGACTCCGATGATGTTTGCGCTCGGGTTCATCTTCCTGTTCGTTATCGGCGGCGTGACAGGAGTCACGCTCGCCAACGCCGGCGTCGATATCGCGCTCCACGACACCTATTACGTTGTCGGGCACTTCCACTACACGATGTCGCTCGGTGCGATGTTCGGTATCTTCGCCGGTTTCTACTACTGGGCGGCAAAGATGTGGGGCCGCCAATACAACGAGTTCCTCGGCAAACTTCATTTCTGGCTGACCTTCATCGGCGTCAATCTGACCTTCTTTCCGATGCACTTTTCAGGTCTTGCCGGCATGCCGCGCCGAATCCCGGACTACCCGGACGCGTTTTCGGGTTGGAACCTGGTTTCTTCGATCGGCTCCTACGTCGCGTTCGCGGGAATGATCGTGTTCCTGTACCTCCTGTTCGACATGAAGGTGCGGGGCAAGAAGGTGGAAGCCAATCCGTGGGGTGAAGGCGCGACGACGCTGGAGTGGTCCCATTCGTCGCCGCCGCCGTGGCACACCTATGAGGAACTGCCCAAAGTCTAGGGTGGGTAATCCGGCGTGAGCGTCTCGGAAATCTATCCCGCAGAATCCGGCATCCGCGCGGACAACGCCGTCCGCGCCGCCGGCGTCCGCGATTACTTCGCGCTTTTGAAGCCGCGCGTGATGTCCCTCGTTGTCTTCACCGGGGTCGTCGGCATGGCGCTGGCGCCGGGCGGTCTGCATCCGGTTCTCGCCTTTTCGGCGTTGCTCGCCATCGCGCTTGGCGCCGGCGCCTCGGGGGCCATCAATATGTGGTACGACGCCGATATCGACGCATTGATGGCGCGTACCGCATCGCGTCCGATTCCGGCGGGGCGCGTCGCCCCCTCAGAGGCGCTGACGCTCGGCGTCGTCGTTGCCGGCGGGGCGGTGATGGTGATGGCGCTGGCGGCCAACTTTCTCGCCGCTGCGTTGCTCGCCCTCACAATCGGGTTTTACGTGTTCGTCTACACCATATGGCTCAAGCGCCGGACGCCGCAGAACATCGTCATTGGCGGCGCCGCCGGTGCGATGCCACCGCTGATTGGCTGGGTGGCGGTGACCGGCGAGGTTTCGCTGCTGCCGGTACTCCTGTTCGCCTTGATCTTTTTCTGGACACCGCCCCATTTCTGGGCGCTGGCGCTATTCCGTCGTGAGGATTATGCCCGCGCCGGCGTGCCGATGCTCCCGGTTGCCGCAGGAAGCGCCGAAACGCGCCGGCAAATCCTGCTCTACAGCATTCTGCTGCTGCCCTTGGGCCTCGCTCCGTGGCTGCTGGGTTTGGCGAATATCCTCTATGGTGCGGGCGCTGCCGTGCTCGGCGTGTTATTCCTCTCCGCCGCTGTCGCGGTTTACCGCCACGGCGAGGCGGACGAGCGCGCCGGCACCCATCGGGCGGCGCGGCGCCTGTTTCGATTTTCGATTCTTTATCTGTTTTTGATGTTTGCACTTAATTCTTGTCAGTGAACTCGCGGCCGTGCCCGCATGGCTCTAGGAACCGAGATGCCGCTCAGCGAAGAACACCGGCGCAATCGGGCGAAAAATTACCTTCTGGGCGGCGTCCTGGTGGCGGTGGTCGTGCTGTTCTTCGTCATCACCATTGTTCGCCTCGGCGGGGGGTCGTGATGGCGGGCGGCTTGACCCGGCGCCAGGCGACAGCGTTGATGCTGGGTGGCGTCGTCGCTGGAATGGGCGGGCTTGCCTACGCTGCCGTGCCCCTCTACCGGCTTTTCTGTCAGGTCACGGGCTATGGCGGGACCACGCGGCGCGCCGAGGTGGCGCCGCTGGAGGTGCTGGAGCGGAAGATGACGATCCGGTTCGATGCCGGCACCGCCGGCAGCATGCCGTGGGCGTTCGGGCCGGTGAAAAGCGAGATCGAGGTTCGGGTCGGCGAAGAGACGCTGGCGTATTATCGCGTCACCAATCCCACCGAACGCGTCATCATGGGAACGGCCTCCTTCAACGTGACGCCGCAAAAGGTTGGAGCCTATTTCAACAAGATCGCGTGTTTCTGTTTCACCGAGCAGATTCTCGGACCCGGCGAAACGGCCGACATGCCGGTGACGTTCTATGTCGATCCTGAAATCGCCGACGATCCCAATCTCGACGACGTGAAAACGATCACCCTTTCCTACACGTTCTTTGAACAGGAAATGGATGACGACGCGCGGGCCGCCCACCGCACCGCCCGCTTGGCGGACGAACGGACCATCGCCACCGAGTCAACGACCCACTGATACCGAGTTACAGGAGAACAGGGCCCATGTCAGCGCACGCCAAACACGATTACCATATCGTGGAACCCAGCCCGTGGCCGATTGTCGGCACCATCTCAGCGCTGGCGCTCGTCGTTGGCTTGCTGTTTTACATGCACGGCGTGACGCCCTGGCTGCTGGTGATCGGCATTATTGGGGTGCTCTACACCATGCTGGTGTGGTGGCGCGACGTGGTGAAAGAGGCAACCCACCGTGGCGACCACAAGCCGGTGGTGCAGGTGGGTCTGCGGTTCGGCATGGCGCTGTTCATTGCATCCGAAGTGATGTTTTTTCTCGCCTGGTTCTGGGCCTACTTCAACGCCAGCCTGTTCCCGAGCGAACAAATCGGAGCAGTTTGGCCGCCCGCCGGCGTCGAATCCTTCGATCCGTGGGGACTGCCGCTTCTGAACACCATCATCCTGCTGACTTCCTCCACGACCGTGACCTGGGCCCACCATGCGCTGCGCAAGGGCGATTACCGCGGTCTGAAGCTCGGCCTGTGGGTGACGATCCTGCTTGGCATCGCTTTCACGGTGATCCAGGCGACCGAATACGCCGAGGCTCCTTTCGGGTTCGGCGGCGACATTTACGGCTCGACCTTCTTCATGGCGACCGGCTTTCACGGCGCCCACGTCATTATCGGGACGATCTTCCTGGGCGTGTGCCTGATTCGGTCTTACCTCGGCCACTTCAAACCCGACCATCACTTCGGCCTCGAGGCCGCGGCGTGGTACTGGCATTTCGTCGATGTTGTCTGGATTTTCCTGTTTACCTCGATCTACTGGTGGGGCGGCAGCTAGGCCACGACCCGACCCCCCGCAGAGTATCCCCTGAACGAACCGCCGCGGGCGCCTGTGTCCCCGGTGCGCGCAGGACTGGCCGGCCGCTGCCCGCGCTGCGGCCGGGGCAGACTGTTCGCGGGGTATCTCACGGTCGCGGTGCGCTGCGACGTCTGTGCCCTCGATCTCAAGACCCACGACACCGGCGACGGTCCGGCCGTGTTCGTCGTGCTGATCGTCGGGTTCCTGGTCGTCGCCGCGGCGCTGGTGGTCGAGGTCGCTTACCGGCCGCCCTATTGGCTCCACGCCCTCTTGTGGATCCCGGCCATTGTGGGGGCCTCGCTGGGTCTCCTTCGCCCGCTGAAAGGACTATTCTTTGCCCAGCACTGGCACCACGTTGACAAGGAAGGGTGAGATGGAAATCGCCGCCCTTATCGGGTTTCGGCCGCGCCTTTGGGCGACCGTCTGGACCGCTGCCGCCCTCGCGGGTCTCATCGGCCTCGGCACCTGGCAGGTTCAGCGCCTGTTCTGGAAAGAAGCCCTGATCGTCGAACGTCAGGCCGGTTTCAATGCGGCGGCGGTGCCCCTGCCGCGCTCGGAGGCAGACCTTGCCGGGATCCTGTGGCAACGCGTGTTCATCGAAGGCGAGTACCTGCACGACCGCGAGCTCTACCTTGCGGCGCGGTCGATGCGCGGCAACGTGGGTTTTCACATCGTCACGCCTTTCCTGCGCGACAGCGGCGAAACTGTGCTGATCAATCGCGGATGGGTGCCGCGCCAGCGCCGAGACCCCGCGGCGCGGCACCTGGGCCAGATCGAAGGCCCGGTGCGCGTCGAGGGAATCGTAACGCCGGGCGCTGCCAGGGGCCGGTTCAGCCCCGATAACGACGCCGCCGGAAACGTATGGCTGTGGGTCGATCTTGGTGAAATGGCCGGGGCGGTCGGGCGGCCACTGCAACCGGTCGTGGTCGAGGCGATTGAAACCGATGTCCCGGGCGGCTTTCCTATCGGCGGCCAGACCCGCATCAACCTGCCCAACGATCATATGCAGTACGCCTTCACCTGGTACGCGCTGGCGATTGCGCTGGGTGTGATCTATGTCGTCTGGCACCGCCGCCAGGAACGCGAAGAGGCTGGTTAGGGCCGCTTCGATGACCGCCTACGCCGAACTCGAATCGCGATTCCGGCGGTTGTCGGGTCTTGCCGGTGCCGAGGCGGTATTGCACTGGGATTGGGCGGTGATGATGCCGCCGGGCGGGGCGGAGGCGCGCGGCGAGCAGCTGGCCGTCCTGTCGGGTCTCGCCCACGAACTGCTGACCGCGCCGGACCTTGGCGGTCTGCTCGACCAAGCGGAAGGCGAATCGGGCAACCTCGACGATTGGCAGCGCGCCAACCTCGCCGAAATGAGCCGCCGCTGGCGCCACGCCACCGCGCTTGACGCCGCCCTGGTCGAGGCACTCGCGCGGGCCGCGACGGCTTGCGAAATGACCTGGCGCGAGGCTCGCGCTGCCGACGATTTTGCGGTTGTTGCGCCCAAACTCGAAGCGCTACTCAAGCTGGTGCGTGAAAAAGCGCAAGCCAAGGCGGCGGCGCTAACGCTCAGCCCTTACGATGCCCTGCTCGACGCCTACGATCCCGGCACGCGCTTCGCCCGGGTTGAGGGAATCTTTACCGGCCTGCGCCGCCGCCTGCCGGCTCTCCTCGATCGTGTGCTCGACCGCCAGGGCGAGGCCGTGCCGCTCCGCCCGACAGGCCAGATCACGCCCGAAACCCAGAAGGCGCTGGGCGAACGTCTGATGGTGATGATCGGGTTTGACAAGAATTTCGGCCGCCTCGACGTCAGCCACCATCCCTTTACTGCCGGCGTGCCCGACGACATCCGCATCACCACCCGATACAAGGACGGCGATTTCGTCGAATCGCTGATGGCGGTGCTGCACGAAACCGGCCATGCGCTCTATGAACGCGGTTTGCCCAAGGTATGGCGCGGCCAGCCGGTTGGCGAATCGGCCGGCATGTCGGTCCACGAAAGCCAGTCGCTGCTGATGGAAATGCAGGCCTGCCGGTCGGACGAATTCATCGCCTTTGCGGCGCCCGTGATGCGCCGGGCCTTCGGCGGCACTGGCGCGGCGTGGGCAGAGGCCAACCTGCGCCGCCTCTACCGCCACGTGGCGCCGGGATTGATCCGGGTCGAGGCCGACGAATTGACGTACCCCGCGCACATATTGCTCCGCACCGATCTTGAGCGCGCCATGGTGTCGGGCGATCTCGCGGTCGCCGACCTGCCCGCGGCCTGGGCCGAGGGCATGAAAACGCTGTTGGGCGTATCCGTGCCTGACGACCGCGATGGCTGCATGCAGGACATCCACTGGTACGGCGGCGATTTTGGCTACTTCCCGACCTATACGCTGGGGGCGCTGGCGGCGGCGCAGGTGTTCGCCGCTGCGTGCGCGGCGGACACGAATATCCGTGCCGGTCTGGGGCGTGGCGATTTCGCGCCGCTGATGGCCTGGCTCGGCGAACATATCCACGGTCAGGGCGCGCGCTACCCGCTCGACGAACTCTTGCAGCGCGCCACCGGCGAGGCGCTGTCGAGCGCCGCCTACCTCGCCCACATCGAGGCGCGGTATTTGAGTTAGGGCGATTCCGTTTCGTCTGGGATCGCCCGTGGCCGCAAGGCGGCCCGCCGCTTGTGCGGCGCGCCCGCGCAGGCGTGGACCCTTGGGTCCGCTGCCGTGAGCGGCAAGAAAGCGAGAGTGGTTCCGATCGAAACGGAACCGCTCTAGCGGTTTATTCCGCCCGGAAGTGGCGGCTCAGTTTGAGGCCCTGGCGCTGGTAGGACGATTTCAGCGCCGCGCCGCCATAGACCTTGTCGGGCACCGCGATCAGGCGTTCATACACCAGTTGCCCCACGGTCTGGCCGTGTTCGAGCACGAACGGCACTTCGAACGAGCGCACCTCCAGCACCGCCTTCGAGCCCGTCCCGCCCGATTCCGAATGCCCGAAGCCGGGGTCGAAAAAGCCCGCGTAGTGCACCCGGAACTCGCCGTGGAGCGGATTGATGGGGTCCATTTCGGCGGCGTGGTCGGGCGGCACCGTCACGTCCTCGCGCGAGGCGAGAATGTAGAACGCGTCAGGATCGAGGATCAGCGTGGCCGCGGCGTTGGCCATGACCGGTTCCCAGAAATCGGTGACGGCATAGGCGCCGGTCTTGTCGACGTCGATCAGGCCGGTGTGGGCCTTGGCTTTGTAGCCGACGATCCCGGTCGCGGGGTCGCCCTTGAGATCGACGCTGACCGGGACTTCGCGCGATATGCGCGCGCCCAAATCGGTATCGCCCTCGCCGCGGATCAGGCCGACGCGCTCGTGCAGGCGGCGCGTGCCGACGATGGTCGGCGCCGGATGGCCGCGGCGCAGACGCAGTTGCACCAGCCGCGAGCCTGCCCGCACCACGACCGGAAACGTGCGCGGGCTGATCTCGACGTAGAGCGGTCCTCGGTAGCTCTCCTCGACGCGGTCAAAGCGCTGGGCGTAATCGGCAATCATGCGCGTAAACACGTCGAGCCGCCCGGTCGAGCTTTTCGGGTTGGCGACGCCGGTCATGTCTTTCTTCAGGTGCGCTTCTTCGGCGAGGCTGACGATGTAGACCCCGCCACGTTCCAGCACGGCCCCGTCCTTGAGCCCGATTTCGTGCATACCCAGCGAATCGATCTTCTGACGCACGGTGTGGGCGGGGCCGGGCAGGAAACTTGCCCGCACCCGGTAGGCGGTCGATCCGAGGCGCAGGTCGAGACTTGCCGGTTGGATCTGGTCCTCGGCAATCGCGGGCGTGCCGGCTAGCACCCCTTCGCCAATGAGATCGCGGATCGCCTGCGAGGGCAGGATGCCGGTCGAATGGGCGGCAACGGGATCGTCGGCTGCGGGAAAAAGTGTGTCGGCTGGTTTGGTCATTGGGGAGTGCTCCGGCCACAGGACTTAGCAACCCGGCCGGGCCCTGACAACGCCGGAGATACTCCCCTTGCCCGGTGAGTTATCCACAGAACTATCCCCGTCATTCACATGCCGTCGGCCGCTTGCCGCAACGGACGCGGAAAGTTATCCCCGCAGTTCTCACCCGCCGCCGCCGACACCCTCGTGAGGGCCGGTTGCGCCTACCGGGTGCCGAGGCTAGTGTACGCGCCACTTTTCCGGGGCCGCCACGGTCGCCCGCAGCCAACGCGAATTCAAACCAGTGCGCTACGTCAGTACCCGGGGCACGGCCCCGGCCCTCGATTTCGAAGACGTGATCCTGACCGGGCTGGCCCGCGACGGCGGCCTTTATGTGCCGGAGTCCTGGCCGCGTTGGGACAAGGCCGATTTCGAGGCGCTGCGCGATCTCTCCTATGCCGAGGCCGCGGTCCGCGTCATGGCGCCGTTCACGGGTGAGTGCCTTCCGGAAGACGATTTCGCCGACCTGATCGCGGACGCCTATTCGGGATTTGGCAGCGATGACGTGGCGCCGCTGGTTTCGCTGGCTCCGAACCAGTGGTTGCTCGAACTGTTCCACGGGCCCACGCTCGCGTTCAAGGATCTGGCGTTGCAGGTTCTGGGGCGGTTGTTCGATTATTTTCTGGCCCGCCGCGGCGGGCGGTTGACCATCGTCGGCGCCACCTCGGGCGATACCGGATCGGCGGCAATCGAGGCCTGCCGCGGGCGCGAGGCGCTGCAAATCTTCATGCTCCATCCCGCGGGCCGGGTATCCGACGTGCAACGGCGCCAGATGGCAACGGTGGCCGATGCCAACGTCCATAACATTGCCATCGAAGGCAACTTCGACGACTGCCAGTCCCTGGTCAAAGCCCTGTTCGACGACGACGCGTTCCGCGACCGCTACCACCTGGGCGCGGTCAATTCGATCAACTGGGCGCGGGTCATGGCGCAGGTGGTCTATTACGTCGTCGCGGCGCTCCGGGTGGGGGACCCGGGCCGTGCCGTCACCTTTTCGGTACCGACCGGAAATTTCGGCGACGTTCTGGCGGGATACGTAGCGCACCGGATGGGGCTCCCGATCGAACGCCTGATCGTCGCCACCAACCGCAACGACATTCTGGTCCGGTTTTTCGAGACCGGTGCCTACCGCATCGAAGAAGTCGTCCCGACCCTGAGCCCGTCGATGGACATTCAGGTGTCGAGCAATTTCGAGCGCCTGCTGTTCGAGCTGAGCGGGCGTGACGGCGCCGAAGTCAGCGCCCAGATGGAGGCGCTCAAGACCGGCAACGGGTTCTCGATCGCGCCGGATCGTCTGGCGGCGGCGCAAGCCATCTTTGTGGCACACCGCGTCGGCGAAGACGAAACCCTGGCTGCCATCGCTGCCGAGTGGAAGGAAAACCGGCGCCTGATCGATCCTCACAGTGCGGTCGGAATCGCCGCCGGGCGGGCCTGCCACGGCAGCTCGGATTCGCCGCTCATCTGCCTTGCTACCGCTTCTGCGGCCAAATTTCCCGAGGCGGTCGAGCGCGCCACCGGCGAACACCCGGCTCTGCCGCCGCAGCTTGACGATCTGATGTCGCGGCCGGAACATTGCGAGACCCTCCCCAACGATCTTGCCGCGGTACGGGCCTACATCGCCGAACGCGCCCGCGCTTGAAGGAACGCCCGTGCCCGAACCTGTACTTACGACGCTTGATAACGGCCTTCGGGTCATCAGCGAGGATTCGCCCGATCTCGAGACCGCGACGGTCGGCGTCTGGGTCGATGCCGGCGCGCGCAACGAACGCGAAGAACTCAACGGCATCTCGCATCTTCTCGAACACATGGCGTTCAAGGGCACGCAGCGGCGTTCGGCACAGGAGATTGCCGAACAAATCGAAGACGTGGGCGGGCACCTCAACGCCTATACCTCGCGCGAACAGACAGTCTATGTCGCCCGTATCCTCAAAGAGGACATGGGACTTGCGCTCGATATTCTCTCCGACATCCTCCAGAACTCAGTGTTCGATCCGGAAGAACTCGCGCGCGAAAAGACCGTGATTCTTCAAGAAATTGGCCAGGCGCGGGACACCCCTGACGACATCGTCTTCGATCATTTTCAGGCAACCGCCTTTCCCGACCAGCCGCTGGGGCGCTCGATCCTCGGCACCGAAGACGGCGTCACCGGTTTCGGGCGCGACGAACTGATCGCCTATCTCGCCGAGCACTACCGCGCACCGGCAATGGTGCTTTCCGCCGCGGGCCGCGTCGATCACGATTTGCTGGTGCGCCAGGCCGAAGACCTGTTTTCGGAATTGCCGGCCACCGCGCCACCGCAGCGGGCCGCCGCCGATTACCGCGGCGGCGTGTACCGCGAGCCCCGCGACCTCGAACAGGTTCATTTTCTCGCCGGTTTTGCGGGCGTGGCCTACGACGATCCCGACTATTACACCGCGCAGGTCTATTCGGCGGTGCTCGGCGGCGGCATGTCGTCGCGGCTGTTTCAGGAGATCCGCGAGAAACGCGGCCTCTGCTACGCGGTGTATTCGTTCGCGTCGTCCTATGTCGATGGCGGCCTGTTCGGTGTCTATGCCGGCACCGGCGAATCGGATATGCGCGAGCTGCTACCGGCTGTCGCCGGCGAAATGGCGGCTCTTGCCGAAAATGTGAACGAGGATGAAACGGCGCGCGCCCGGGCCCAGTTGAAGGCGGGCCTGCTGATGTCGCTCGAAAGCCCGCCCTCGCGGTGCGAGCAGTTCGCCCGCCAACTCCTGATATTCGGGCGCGTTCTCACCAAGGCCGAGATTATTGGCCATGTCGATCGGGTCGACCGCGAGGCTGTACGCCGGTATGCGGCGAAGGTGGTATCGGAGCCGGCGCCGACCCTGACAGCGATGGGCCCGATCTCGCAACTTGAAAGTTATGACGCCTTTCGGGCAAGATTTGGTGCATCGTGACCGGAATGCCCATGGCGATAGGCCGATGAATTCGTTGCTGCGCAACCTTGTTCCAGCAGCCGAGGTGCCGGAACTCAAGGGCGAACATGTTGTTCTGCGGCTTCCGCAGGCGGGCGACTATGCGGCTTGGTACGAGGTTCGCGGCGAGTCGCGGGATTTTCTTGAACCCTGGGAGCCGAGCTGGGCGTCCGATGCCCTCACACGTACGGCGTTCCGGAGGCGGCTCAGGCGATATGCACGCGACGTACGCGAGGACCGCGGCATCGCATTCTTTATTTTTCGGCGCGACGACGGCGCGATGGTAGGCGGCATTACACTTAGCAACATCCGCCGCGGCGTGACCCAATCGTGTTCGGTCGGCTACTGGACCGGGCAACAGTACACGCGCCAGGGCTATATGGCGGATGCGCTGGGGGCGGTTGTCCGGTTCGTGTTCGAAGGTCTCAGGTTGCACCGGCTCGAAGCTGCGTGCGTGCCGACCAATGTGCCGAGCCGGTCGCTGCTTGCGAAGTGTGGATTCAACGAAGAAGGGTCGGCGCGCGAGTACCTGTGCATCAACGGTGTCTGGCAGGACCACATTCTGTTCGGGATGCTGTCGACCGATCCGCGTCCGCAATCGGCGGCCCGCCGCAAGGTCTCGCTGGTTCGATCCGCCTGACCGCCGGGCGCGTCGCGCGCCGCGGCCGTTCCGCTCAAGCCCAAGTCAGGCGTGACCGGCTTCGCCCGACAGAAGACTCACATCGACCCCCAGTTTGGCCACCGCCTGTCCCCACTTGCCATCGAGGTCGCCGCCGAAAATGAGGTCGGTATCGGCCGGGGCGTGGAGCCAGGCGTTGGCCTGCATTTCCGAATCGAGTTGTCCCGGTCCCCATCCGGCGTAACCGAGCGCGAGCAGGCTGTGGCGCGGGCCGTTACCTTCGGCGATGGCGCGCAGAATTTCGGTGGAGGCGGTCAGGCCGATGGTTCCATCCACCGGCAGCGTGGTCTCACTGTCATAGTCGGCGGAATGGAGCACGAAGCCGCGGCTCGATTCGACCGGGCCGCCGAAATGCACCCGGATCTGCTGGGCGGGCGAGGGCAGGTCGATGTCGAGGTTTTCCAGAAGGTCGGGAAAATTGATATGATCCACCAGGCGGTTGACCACCAGTCCCATCGCCCCCTGGGGCGAATGGACGCACACGTAGATGACGGTGCGTTCAAACCGGTCGTCGCCCATGCTGGGCATGGCGATCAGCAAATGTCCCTTGAGATAGTCGCCGTCCGTACTCAACCTGATGCTCCCTTCGCAGGCAGCCACAAAACCCTTCACGAACAAATGAAAGTACCAGTAACTGCACAGCTATTATCATATTCCGAAATAGGGACAGTACAAGGCGCGCGCCGCAATCTCGGTGTGCGTGCCCGTTAACCAAACCGTGAAGCGGACCTCTCGTTGCGGAACATTTTCTCCCCAAAGAAAAACCAGCCCGTAGATGCGCGGGCCCGCGGCCGGTGCGGTTGCCCGGATGGCCGGCCGACCCATGCAGGCGTACGGCGAGCCGCCACCGCAATGCTCATGGCCCTTTTGGGGTGGGCGTTTACCACCGCCGTCGAAGCACAAACCGATTCGAGCTGGATTTGGGCCGATTACAGCTAGGTTCGCATGATCGCCGCGCAGGATGCCGTCGAGCCGGCGCCGCTTCGAATCGGTTTTCACGCCCGTTTCGATCCGGAGTGGCATTTCTATTGGCGCTCCGCCGGCGAAACCGGTTTGCCGCCGCGTTTCGACTGGTCGCAATCGAAGAACGTGGCGCGCGTCGAAATCCTCTGGCCGCTACCGGAACGCTACAACCTCGGCGGTTTCGAGGCGCTTGGCTACTCGGACGAAGTCGTGCTGCCGATGACCGTGGTGCCGCGAGACAGTGCGCGCGCGGTCGAAATCCGCGTAAACGCGATATTCGCGACCTGCAAGGACGTCTGCGCCATCCATGACGAAACCTTCGTTCTCAACCTGCCGCCCGGGGTCGGACTGCGCACCCCCTATGCCGGCTTGATCGATACCTACGCCGCACGGGTGCCGGTCCACGATGCCGGCGGTCTTACCATCGAGGCGCTTCGCCTTGCCGGTCCGGCTGCGGCTCGCGTTTTGGAATTTCACGCCCGGTCGAACTCACCGTGGCGCAATGCCGACGCCTTTGTCGAGGGTCCGGAGGGGTTCACCTTCCTCCGCCCGGCCATCGCGATCGGCCGCGCCGAATACGACGCCCGGTTTCGGATCCCCGTCCGGGGCCGTGCGGAATGGCCGCGCGGTGCCGCCGTCGTCATTACCCTTTCGAACGGCAGCGATGCCATTGAACGGCGGCTGATACCGAGCCGCACCGAATGATCCCGCGCAAACGAAGGGCCGTTGCGGGATGCCGTGCCCGAACGGCGGCCGGATCGGGCTTTTCAATTGGCCGGGCACAGGCTTAAATGAACCCTATGCGGCAGCCCGGCCGCCTTGCCAACCGATACGACAGAGGAAGATCCAGATGACAATCAAAGAAGGCGACAAGATTCCCGAAGCGACGCTGATGCACATGACCGCAGACGGGGGACCCGGTCAGATCACCACGGCCGAGCTGTTCGACGGCAAGAAAGTGGCGCTGTTTTCGGTTCCGGGCGCATTTACGCCGACCTGTTCCGCCCAACACCTGCCCGGATTTATCGAACAGGCCGATGCGATCAAGGGGAAGGGCGTCGATACCATCGCCTGCATGGCCGTCAATGATGCTTTCGTCATGGACGCCTGGGGTAAGGACCGGGGAGTCGGCGACAAGATCGAGATGCTGGCCGACGGCAATGGCGACTTCACCCGCGCGCTCGGCCTCGAACTCGACGCCACCGGGTTTGGTCTCGGCCAACGCGGCCAGCGGTTCTCGTTGATTGCCGACGATGGTGTAGTCACGAAGCTTAACGTTGAGGAAGGCGGTGCGTTCGAGGTGTCCAAAGCCGAAGTCCTGCTCCAACAACTTGGTTGACGCGGCGTTGCACCGGCCGAACCGCGGTGCGGTTGCCTTACCCAGCCGTCGCGGTTTCCTGCGGCTGGGTGCGGCGGGACTTGCCTTGGCGCCGGTGGTCCTGTTGTCGGGCTGCGGAATTCGCGGTCCCGCCTACCAGAATGTTGCGGCGGGCGGAGCGGCGGTAGTGGTGATGACCAATACCTTCGGCTTTGCCCCGTCCGAACTTGAGATTCGGGTCGGCGACACCGTTGATTGGCGCAATCGTTCGTTGTTCACCCATACCGTAACTGCCGATCCCTCATTGGCGCGCAATCCCGATCATGCCGTTGTCCCGGATGGGGCGGCGACGTTTCATTCGGGCGACATCCGGCCTGGGGAGATCTTCAGCCACACATTTACGGTGCCGGGCACGTATCTATATTTTTGCGTACCCCACGAGCGCCTCAGCATGACCGGCAGCGTGCGCGTCCTCGCCTGATAGGGCCGATCAGGGGATGGCGCGCCGGGCGAGTTCGTCGACGCGCTCATTTTCCGGATGGCCGGAGTGACCACGCACCCAGAACCAGGAGATGTCGTGGCGCTCGGCGGCGGCCTCGAGCCGCTGCCACAGTTCGACGTTCTTGACCGGTTTCTTGTTGGCGGTCTTCCAGCCGTTACGCTGCCACTTGTTCAACCACTCGGTAATGCCGTTCTTGAGATAGGTCGAATCGGTGTGGAGCCGCACCGTCATCGGCCGTTTTAGCACCTCCAGCGCCTCGATCGCCGCCGTCATTTCCATGCGGTTGTTGGTGGTCTCGGCGCTTCCGCCCGACAGTTCCTTTTCGTGGCCGACGTAAACCAGCAGCGCGCCCCAGCCGCCGGGGCCCGGGTTTCCTGAGCAGGCGCCGTCGGTGTAGATATCGACGCCCGGGGTGGTGCTGGCGCTCACGCGAGCCCGTATCCGGCGGCATCGCCGATGCTTTGGTGAAATTCGACCCGTGCCCAGTATTCGAGCGGGTCCTTGGACGCCGGGCGCGCCAGGCTCGGCTGTTCGTTCCAGTCCTGCAACCGCGTCAGCACGAACCGCAGGCCCGCTCCCCGGGCGAGAACCGGCATCGCGGCAATCTCCTCGCGCCTGGGCTCGCGGACGCGCGAATAGCCCTCGAACAATGCCTGGGCGTGACCGCGAAGATACGATCCGCCGGCATCGAAACACCAGGAGTTCAGGGCCACCGCCAGGTCGTAGGCGAGGAAATCGTTGCACGCAAAATAGAAGTCGATCAGGCCCGACAGGCGCCGGTCGAGAAAAAAGACATTGTCCGGAAATAGGTCGCCGTGGATGACGCCTTCCGGCAGGTTCCTCGGCCACGACTCCTCGAGCGCGTCGAGTTCGTTCTTGATCGCGCCGCGCCAACCTTTCCTCATCCGGTTGGCCTTTGCCGCCAGTGGCCCGAACAGGGTCCGCCATCCCGCCACCGACAGATCGTTATTGCGCCTTAGGTCGAAGTCCTCGGCGGCTGTGTGCAAGTTGGCCATGGCGCGGCCCAATTGTTCGCAATGGCCGGGGGTGGGGTCGTGCGGCCAAATTCCCTCGAGAAATGTGACCAGGGCTGCCGGGCGCCCGCAAAGATTCCGCATCGCCTCGCCGTCGCGGCCCCGCACCGGGACCGGGCACGACACGCCCTTGGCAGCGGCGTGTTCCATCAGTCCGAGAAAGAACGGCAGGTCTTTCTTGTGCACTCGCCTTTCGTAAAGCGTCAGAATGAACTGCCCGGTCTGCGTGTGCAGCACATAATTTGTGTTCTCGATGCCTTCGGCGATGCCCTTATACGAGAGGACCGACCCGACATCGTATTGCGCGATGAAGGCATCGAGATCGGATTCGGGGACGTCGGTATAGACTGCCATGAGGGGCCGTTCCTAGCCGCCTACAGCGGTTGGCAACTTGAAGACGATGTTTTCTTGCGCGACCGGGTCTTCCTCGATCCGTGTTTCGAACCGTGCGGAAAGGGCGTCGAGCACTTCAAGAACGAGTTTTTCCGGCGCCGAGGCCCCGGCACTGATCCCGATCGTGAGCTCGCCTTCGATGCGGCTCCAGGGAACGTCGCCGGCGCCTTGGACCAGCAGCGCAAACCCGGCCCCGGCACGCTGCGCCGCCTCGACCAGGCGCACGCTGTTGGACGAATTGGGAGCGCCGATCACGAGGAACCCGTCGCACAGGCCGGCGATTGCTCGCACCGCACGCTGGCGGTTGGTCGTGGCATAGCAGATGTCCTCTTTGCGCGGCTCTTGAATGCCAGGAAATCTCGACTTCAGAATTGCGAGAATATCGGCCGTCTCATCGATCGAAAGCGTGGTCTGTGTGAGATAAGCGAGGCGCTCAGGGTCGGCGACGGTAACATCCCGAGCCTGGGCCTCGCTCTCGATCAGGCGGATCGAGCCCGGTGGCAATTGACCGAGGGTACCGATGACCTCGGGATGGCCGGCGTGCCCGATCAGCAGGATTTCGTGGCCCGCGGCGTGCGCTTGCTCGGCCTCGCGATGGACTTTACTTACCAGGGGACAAGTGGCATCGAGGTAGAACAGCTTGCGCGCGTCGGCTTCGTCATAAACGTCCTTGGCGACGCCGTGGGCGGAAAGCACCACCGGCGCGCCGTCGGGCACTTCGGCGAGTTCTTCGACAAACACCGCGCCGCGTGCCGCCAGATCCTCGACAACGGTACGGTTATGGACGATTTCGTGGCGGACGTAGACCGGCGTGCCGAATCGTTCGAGCGCACGCTCCACGACCTGAATGGCGCGTTCGACACCGGCGCAATAGCCGCGCGGTGCGGCAAGATGAATCGTCAGCGGTGGCTTGACGGTATCGGGCACTTGTTCAGTCTCCGGCGCGCGGTCCATCACGGCCTCCGCCCGCCGACTCGGAACGCCGCCTGCGCGGGCGTGCCGGCCTGGGCGCGGTCGGCGTCCGGACCCCTGCCGTGGCGGTAACCGCCACGCCTGGCCCGGCGCCCAACATCACCGTCATTAACCGCAATGACCTGACCTCCGCCGCCCGTCGGCACCCGAATGAGTACCTTAACGCGGCGCCGGCTGTCGAGGCGGGCTGCTTGTTTCGGCCCGGGCCTATGGGTAGAGTTCAGCGCGCCGCGCCAGCGGCACGCTTTACGGGGAAGGAAAAGGATGGCTGACGAAGCGTAAATACCGCAAAAAGGGCCCTTTCCGGTCGAAGTCGAGGCGGGCAAGAGCTATATGTGGTGCCGCTGCGGGAGAAGTTCCAATCAGTCGTTTTGCGATGGTAGCCATGCCGAAACCGAATTCCGACCCGTTCCTTACAAGGCCGAAGAGTCAAAGACCGTGTATTTCTGTGGTTGCAAGCGCAGCGGAAATAAACCTGTTTGCGACGGAACGCATGGCAAGATCTGACGGGCTCCGCCAGTGAGCCGGTCCGTGACGGGGTTTGTCCGCGTGCGCCGGTACGCGGTGGTTGCAGCAATGCTTGTGGCGGCGGCGTGCGGCGTCATCTCGCCGCCCGACCCGGGTCCCTGCCCGAAAGCGTCGATCGTTGCCGATGCCGCGCGGATGACGCAGTTCCGGCCGGGACCGGGGCAGGATCTGATCGATATTCAGTTCGATGCCGAAATCAGCCGACTCGATTCCTCCTGCGAATACAACCGGGCCGGCGACACAATCACGGCGGTCACATCGGTGCGAATAATCGCGGCGCGCGGACCCGCCTCGAACACCACCGCCGGCACGATGAATTTCTTCGTCGCCGTCGTCGATAGCGGCCAGCGGGTTTTGGCCCGCGAACGGTTCTCGTCGGACTTTACGTTGCAGCGTAGCCAGCGCCGCGCCGGAATCGTCGAGGAAATCGAAGAATTGATTCCCTTGGCCCCGGGCCAGTCCGGCGCCAATTTCGAAATCCTGATCGGATTTGAACTGACCAACGACCAGCTCGAGTACAACCGGCGCCGCCAATAGACGGGATCAGGCGCGGGTCGAGGCGTTGGTTCGGCCTGGCGCGGGATCGGGCGCGGCCTCAGGTGCCGACTCGGGCGCGGGATCGGGCAGGTGCCGCGGCATCAGTGCGGCCACGTCGCGCGCTAGGCGTTTTTTCAGTCCGAGCGCGATATCGGCCTCGGCAATCAGGAACAGGGGCGCCACGAAGACCTGAAACATGTTGTCCACCAGGACCGGCCGCCGCCGCTCGCCGGAGGTCAATGGAAGGCGGCGTTGACTCGCTGCCTGTGGGGCCTATCATGTTTCCCGTGAAGGGCGCTGCCCTTCGCCCATACATATGATCCCTGTGGGAGAGACCGGCTCAGCCGGCGCCGAAGGAGCAACCGCCCCGGAAACTCTCAGGCAAACGGACCGCAGGTGTATGATCCTCTGGAAAGCAGGCCGCGGGTGTTTTTGGCGGTCTCACCGAAGGGGCAAGCCGACGCTGCGGCGTTTGGTCAATCTCTTCAGGTTCCGAGACAGAGTGGGGCCCGGACCGGCAATGCAGGCCTGCATTTCGCGGTCACGGGACTGCCGCCGGAGGAATCGTGATCGCACCCGCAAAAACGCCGCTATATGCCCTTCATGCCGAATGGGGTGCCAAATTCGTCCCCTTCGCGGGCTACGCGCTGCCGATTCAGTACCGAGCCGGCATCCTGGCCGAGCACCGCCAGTGCCGCGACGGCGCGGCCCTGTTCGACGTCTCCCACATGGGCCAGGTGCGAATCGACGGCAATGGCGCGGCTCAAGCCCTCGAAGCGCTGGTGCCGGGTGACATTCAGGCGCTCAAGCCCGGCGCCATGCGCTACACGATGTTCACCAATGAAAAGGGTGGCGTGCTCGACGACCTGATGGTCACCGACGCGGGCGATTATTTGTTCCTGGTGGTGAACGCCTCGCAGAAATCCGCTGACATGGCGCTGCTCGAGGCCGGGCTTCCCCGCCATCGGGTGACGCTGCTGGAAGACAGGGCCCTGATCGCCCTTCAGGGGCCGGCCGCTGCCGCCGTGCTCGCGACTCACGCGCCGGGCTGCGAATCGCTTTCTTTCATGCGGTCGGCGGAAATTGTGGTGGCGGGTGTCGAAGCGCGGGTCAGCCGTTCGGGCTATACCGGCGAGGACGGATTCGAAATCTCGGCCGCCTCCGCCGATGTCGAGGCTCTGGCGCAGGTTCTGGCGGCGGAACCCGAGGTCGCGCCTGCGGGCCTGGGCGCGCGCGACACCCTTCGCCTGGAGGCCGGGCTGTGCCTTTACGGCAACGACCTGACGACGGGCACCACGCCTGTCGAAGCGGGGCTTGTCTGGACAATTTCGAAACGCCGCCGCAGCGAGGGCGGGTTCCCGGGCGATGACGCGATCCGGAAACAATTGGCCGGCGGCCCCGCGATCCGCCGCGTCGGCATCCGGCCGGCGGGCCGCGCGCCGGCACGCGCGGATACCGAAGTCCTCGACATGAAGGGCAACTACATTGGCGAAATCACGTCCGGCAGTTTTGGGCCGACTGTGGGGGCGCCGGTTGCGATGGGCTATGTCCGCGCCGCCTTCGCCGAACCCGGAAGGGAAATCGGCCTCGTAATCCGCGAGGTCGTGCACGACGGCACGGTTTCCGCGCTGCCGTTCGTGCCGCACGGGTATCACAAAAGCAAATAGCGAATGCGACAGGAAACAGCGAGACAAGAAGAATGTCGGGACTCAAATACACGCGCGATCACGAGTGGGTGCTGGTCGAGGGCGACACCGCCACCGTCGGCATTTCAAACTATGCCCAGGAACAGTTGGGGGACGTGGTGTTCGTCGAATTGCCGCAGGTCGATACCGCGGTCGAGACCGGGGCCGAGGCGGCGGTGGTCGAATCGGTCAAGGCGGCCAGCGAGATCTACGCCCCCATCAGCGGCGAGGTCATCGAGGTCAACGACGCGCTGCAGGATAACCCGGGGCTGGTCAACGAAGACGCCGAGGGCGAAGGCTGGTTCATGAAGATCAGGTTCGGCGATGCCGCCGAGCTCGACGAATTGATGGATGCGGGCGATTACGCCGACTTCGTGGCCGGTCTCGATTGATGCGCTACCTGCCTCACACCGCCGATGACCGCGCAGCCATGCTGGCCGCGATCGGGGTCGCCTCGATCGACGATCTGTTCCAAGGCGTGCCCGCCGAGGTCCTGCTGGATACGCCGCCCGGGCCATCGACGCACAAGTCCGAGGCCGAGGTCGAACGAATCCTGAGCCAGATGGCGTCGCGCAATGTCGCCGCCGGTTCGGTGCCGTTCTTTCTCGGCGCCGGCGCCTACCGCCACCACATTCCGGCCGCGGTCGATCATCTGATTCAGCGCAGCGAGTTTCTTACGTCGTACACGCCCTACCAGCCCGAGATCAGCCAGGGCACGCTGCAAATGCTGTTCGAGTTTCAGACCCAGGTCGCGCTGTTGACGGGCATGGAGGCTGCCAACGCCTCGATGTACGAGGGTGCCAGCGCCTGCGCCGAAGCGGTAATGATGGCCAATCGCGTCACCCGCCGGCGCAAGGCGGTGCTGTCCGGCGGGCTTCATCCGCACTACCGCGAGGCCACCGCGACGAGTGCGCGGTTTACCGATTTCGACGTCGTGGCCGCGGCCCCGGACCCTTCCGGCGATGAAGATCTGGCGGCGCTGATCGACGCCGAAACTTCGTGCGTCGTCGTCCAGAACCCGGGCTTTTTCGGCTCTGTGCGCGATCTGCGGCCGCTGGCCGAGGCGTGCCATGTCGCCGGCGCCCTGCTGGTGGTGGCGGTGGCCGAAGCAGTTTCGCTCGGTGCCCTGATTTCGCCGGGTGCGATGGGCGCCGACATCGTCATCGGTGAGGGCCAGTCGCTGGGCAATCCGCTAGGGTTCGGCGGACCCTATCTCGGCCTCTTTGCCGCCCGAGAGAAGTATCTGCGGCAAATGCCGGGCCGGCTTTGCGGCGAAACCGTCGATATCGACGGCCGCCGCGGGTTCGTGCTGACGCTTTCGGCGCGCGAGCAGCACATCCGCCGCGAAAAGGCGACCAGCAACATCTGCACCAATTCGGGGTTGTGTGCGCTTGCGTTTTCGATCCACCTGACGCTTCTGGGCGAGGCCGGATTTTCGCGCCTTGCGCGCCTCAACCACGAACGGGCCGTCGCTCTCACCGGCAAACTGGCGGCGGTGCCGGGCATCGAAGTTCTCAACGATACCTATTTCAACGAATTCACGGTGCGTCTGCCGCGCGCCGCGGCGCCGGTGGTGGACGATCTTGCACGCAGCGGCGTGCTGGCGGGGGTGCCGGCGTCGCGGCTCTATCCCGGCACCGCAGATCTTGAAAACCTGCTGCTGGTGGCGGCCACGGAACTCACGACGGACGCCGACATGGACGCGCTTTCAGGCGCGCTCCGGCGGGCGCTGTCATGACCGGTGCCGTCACCCATTCGGGTCACCGTGGCCTGATGATGGACGAGCCCCTGATCTTCGAACAGGGCGCCCCGGAGCGTTCCGGCGTCGATTGGCCGGAACCTGCGGACCGCGACTCGCGCCTCGGGCCTTGCGCCCGTACACGTCCGATCGGTCTTCCCGGTCTTTCCGAACCGCAGGCCGTGCGCCATTACGTTCGTCTCAGCCAAAAGAACTATGCCATCGACCTCGCCCTCTATCCACTCGGTTCATGCACCATGAAGCACAACCCGCGCCTCAACGAAGTGGCGGCGCGGCTTCCCGGTTTTGCTGACATCCACCCGTTGCAGCCGGTGGCGACGGTGCAGGGGTATTTGGAGCTGATCGACACGCTTGCCGGCTGGCTCAAGGACCTCACGGGATTCGATGCCGTTGCCATGTCACCCGCCGCCGGCGCGCATGGCGAATTGTATGGCCTGATGACGATTCGCGCGGCGCTCAAATCGAGCGGCGATGCGCGGTCGCGGGTGCTGGTGCCGGATTCGGCCCACGGCACCAACCCGGCGACGGCGGCGCTGTGCGGGTACGGCATCGAGTCCGTACCCTCGACCGCGCGCGGGCGCATCGACACCGTGGCGCTGAAGGCAAAACTCGGTGCCGACGTCGCTGCGATCATGCTCACCAACCCCAACACCTGCGGCCTGTTCGAGGACGACATCCTGGAGATTGCCGAGGCGGTTCATGGTGCCGGGGCGTACTTCTATTGCGACGGCGCCAACTTCAACGCCCTGATCGGCAAGGTGCGGCCCGGCGACCTCGGCATCGACGCCATGCACCTCAACCTGCACAAGACGTTCTCGACCCCCCACGGTGGCGGCGGCCCCGGCTCGGGCCCGGTGGTGATGACAGATGAACTCGCCTCGTTTGCGCCGCTGCCGCATGTCGTTCATGGCGAGGGTGGCTTCACGATCAAGGAGCACGCCGAGGGGAGCGATTCACCGAAACCGCTCGGCCGGATGCGGTCGTTCCACGGCCAGGCCGGGGTGTTCGTGCGCGCCCTCGGTTTTATCCTCAGTCACGGCTCGGACGGGTTGCGGCGCGTCGCCGAGGATGCGGTGTTGAACGCGAACTACCTGCGCGCCGGTCTCGAAAACGATCTGTCGGTCCCGTTCCCGGGGCCGTGCATGCACGAAGTCCTGTTCGACGATTCGTTTCTCAAGGACACCGGCGTCACGACGCTTGATTTTGCCAAGACCATGATCGACGAGGGCTATCACCCGGCGACGATCTACTTTCCGCTGGTGGTGCGCGGGGCGCTGTTGACCGAGCCGACCGAATCGGAATCGAAGGAATCTCTCGACCGGTTCATCGATACCTTGCGCGCGCTCGTGCACGAGACCAGGTCGGGGACCGTCGAAAGATTCCACGCGGCACCGGTACTGACACCGACCCGCCGCCTCGACGAGACCCGGGCGGCGCGTCACCCGGTACTGCGGTGGCGCCCGAAGGATCTGCCCGAAGCGGCGGAATAGGCGACTAGGTGGCAGGCAAAGTCAATTCGTGGGGAATCATCGCAACATTAAGTAGTGTTGCAAAAAAACAATACCAAATGTTGTTTGTGTTCCCTATTTGTTTCTCGACATTATTTACGGATTCTGTAAACTCCCCAGCGTTAATTGCGGCAGGGCAGGCGTCGTGACCTTATCGGATTCTGTGTTGGCGATGATGGCCGAACTTCCTGCGCGGCAGGTGACCGGCAAGAAACGCCTTCAAAAGCTACTCCACCTCCTGCAATTGGCCGGTGCGGACATCGACGCCGAATTTCGAATCCATCACTATGGGCCGTTCAGCTTTGATGTCGTCGATACCATCGAGAATCTAGTTCTTGAAGGGAAGGTTGAGGAGAGGATTCAGGATATTGGTATCTATGATAGCTATGTTACGACCTACACTCTAAATGATGGTGACAGTGCCGAAAGTAATGGACCAGAAGATTCGAGAATCAGGGGTGTTCTGGCACGCCTAACTCATTACCGCACTGTTGAACTCGAAGTCGCATCGACCATTGGTTTTTTTGAGCGGGCTGGCATGTCCCGTCATGATGCCATTGAGCGAACAAAGGAAATGAAGCGTAGCAAGACGTCGACAGCGATCTTACAAAAATCACA
>CAZTAK010000044.1:0-24328 GCA_964611585.1 uncultured Alphaproteobacteria bacterium | reverse complement strand
TCGTAAGAACCGCGCCAATCGTCCCACGCTCCGGTCCCAAGCTGGGCAATCACCGACTCCAGCGTGTGCGCCCCGCCTCGGGCAGGAACAACGCCATGTGCAGCGCCTCGTCATCGCCGTAGGCCAGGCGCAGCGACTGGACCCCGTCGCCCTCAAAATAGGGAAGGCGGCGCTCGTTCATTGGAAAACGCATCATGGCGACGGCCTTGTCGCTGCCATCAACCTTATGAAACGGCGCGTCCTCCGTCAGCGCTGAATCGAAGGGCGCCGTCCAGCGCCCCTTGAAATAGACCGTGTTGACGATCATCAGAACGGTCAGTGGCGGAATCCGGGCCACCGCATTTTCGATCTTGCCCGCGGTTCGTTCGCGGACCCAGGCGTTGATCGGCGCGGCGGGATCGCCCGACGCGAAATCGAGCGCGGCGACTTCGGCCCGGTACTGGGACTGCGCGCGGGCCAGATAATCGACCCGGGCTTCGAATCCATCGGCAAGCCAGAGGCCGTTCGCGATCCGCACATCGGCGCCTTCACCGCCGCCGCAGCGGACGTGATTCAGGGTCCAGGCGTTGGCAAGACCGAGGGTGAAGGAATCGAGACCGCTGACGTGCATCGTCGATGCCATCGCGTCGGCCGTCCCTCCCGCCGCCCCCATGTGCGCCAATCCGAGGGCCAGAAAAATGCTGTAGGGAGAAATCTCGACGTTTTCGCCGGGCTTATCGTCGGCAAGGGACCGGAGCAGATCGAAACCCAACCCGTTTGCAGCGGCGACGGCGCGGTCGGTCGCCGCCGGGCGGTCCGCTTGGGCGCCGCCGCAATCTGCGGTAGTGATCTTGTCACCCGCCGCCTGCGCCGCCACCGGCGCTATCGCAAGAAATGCCGCCGCAGCCGCGGCCAGAATCGGGTTTTGCCAGGATCTCGCGACCGGCCGCCGCGACCCCGGACGCGCGGGGGCATCAACGGCGTTGCGACGGTGCCGATTCATGAATCGGCTAGGTGCTCGGCAATTCATAGGCGATGGGCCGGGGCCCTTTGAGCCGAATTGGCGCGGCCCGGGAGCCCGAGCCTCGTTGCGGCAGCCGCGGCACTGCAAATCCCTGTTGATAGCTGGCAAGAACGATCACGGTATATTTCCACGCCGCGCCGCCGACGAGAACTGCGACGCCTCCGAGCCCAAGCCATAGCGCCGTTTCTCCGGCAATCAAGGCGCCAAGAAACAATCCAAACGGCAACGCGTGCCCGACCCCGTGAAGCCAAGGGGTAAGGCGGGCAAATTCCCGGCGCGCCGCGGGGCCAATCCCCTGCCCCCTCGCCTCGCCGCAATAGCGCCGCCACAGTACCGCGTTGACTGTGGCCAACACCAGACCCGCTGCCGGAACCCATGGCGTGAAAGGCGCGGCGCCCGGAAACAATGCGGTTGCCAATGCGGCCAGCCCCAACCCTTCAAACAAACCCGTCGCAATCAACATGCGGGGCATCAGTGGCACGCGCCAGGCCGGAATACCCTTGCCG
The DNA here is from genome assembly GCA_964611585.1 of uncultured Alphaproteobacteria bacterium. Classification (GTDB taxonomy): domain Bacteria; phylum Pseudomonadota; class Alphaproteobacteria; order SHVP01; family SHVP01; genus CAZTAK01. The sequence goes on along the minus strand of CAZTAK010000044.1, from coordinate 22,819 downwards.
CCGAACAGGATTCGCGCCTGGCTGTACAAGAACCCGGCCGCCCCCAAGGCGGCGATCAGGTGAAGCGCCTCGGTTCGCCAGATCAGATCGGCAAGCACCGCGGCATAAAACACTCCGACGAAATAGACCTCGCGCGTCGCCCAGGACGACTGGGGACGCAGCAACACCAGCGCAAAACGCAGCTTGCGCCCAATTTCCAGAAACACGGAAAACAGCCCGATCGCAATGCTGACCGCTGCGGCAACGTAGAGATAGGTGAGCGTGGGTTCAGGCAAGGCGCTTAGCAGGTGAACCAGATAGGCGACGATCGCAAGGCCGGCCCCGAAACCGCCCATTATGAAATTCATCGCGGCGCGAACATCCCAGAATGTCTGACGTTCGCCTGCCAGCGGGGCCACGGCTTCGCCTTCCGCGCCCTCGTCCCCATCCTGGTCGCGCCCCGGAATTGCGGTGGCCTCGTACAGATAGCGGATCTGAGGATCGGTACCGAGTTCCGCGTGCATCTGAAAGTTCGCGTTGTCACGCACGAGCTGCGAGACGGTGCTCTGCGCATCATTGAAATCGCCGAAGTGAATCGCGGTCGTAATGCAACTGGCGGCACAAGCCGGCGTCACTTCGAGATCGACCCCGGGTGTGAGCCCGCGGGACTTGGCGTCATCCACTTTGGCGACGCAGAAGGTGCACTTCTGCGCCACGCCGATGCGCTCGGCGTGGGCGACGTGGCGCTCCTGTACCGTCTCGGTGCCGTAGTACCAAGGGGTTTCGTGAGCGATCGTGCGCGCCTGATAGGGGCAGGCGACTGCGCAACTGCCACACCCTATGCAGCGGTTGTAGTCCACGGTGACGAGGCCGTCGTCGCGCTGCCGGGTCGCACCGGTCGGGCACACAGGCACGCAGGGCGGGTTGGCGCAGTGCTGGCAACCGGTAACGAGAAACAGCCGCTGCACATCCGGAAAACGGCCGTGCTCGACATCCAGCACCCGGCGCCATTGAACGCCGGGGGTGGTGTCATTCTGATGCTTGCAGGCGGCCGTGCAGGTTTGGCAACCGACGCAGCGGTTGAGGTCGATCACCATACCCCAGCGTTCGGTCATGGGGCGCGTCTCGGTCCTTCGCCGCGGCGAATGTTGACACGGGCGAGATCGGCGCCGCTGCCGGTGGAATCGGTTAGCGACAAGGACATGGAGGCCACCGAATTCAGGCTCGGCAGTTTCAGGTCTTTGGCGACCGGTGTCGCCCAGTGGTCGAACTGGCCGATCATGAGCACAGTGTCGGGCCGGATACCCTCGCGCAGGACGGCATAGCCCTTGGTCACACCCGCCACCGATTCGATGACCACGGGGTCTCCTTCGGCAAGACCGAGCTCGCCGGCGACCGTGCGATTGATAATGAGGCCTTTGTGGCCCGAGACGTTCTGCGCCACTTCGTTGATTAGCGGAATGCCGACGTTGGCGCCCCAGGTATATTGCATGCTGCGCGCCGTAAGCGCCCAAAAGGGAAAATCCTTTGGGTCGCGGCCTACTTCCTTGGCGTAGTTGATCCAGATTTCCGGGAACGGCTGGTAGGACGGCAGCGCTTCGTATTCCTCGAGCTGCTTGTCCCACCACTCGATGCCGACTTCGTGCATTCGTTCGGCGAGTTGCGAGCCGTGGCGCAAGATGCGTTCCTGATACGGCATCTCGAAACGCAGCCCCTGCGCTTTCAGAGTCGGATAGAGGTACCACTCAAGTTGCGGATAGGGCTTCAGCATGTAGCCGTTGTCTTTGAACCAGTCGATGCCGTGGACCTCTGCACCGTCGGAAAGGTCATGGCTCGCGGCTTTCGCGACCGCGTCCCAGATCTCCTCACATTGGTGAGGGACTTTTGGATCGAGGCTGTAGTCAAAACCTGCCTTGGTCAGCCGCATGCCGGCAGCGCCTTTGTTTATCGCGGCGTTGTACCCCTCCAGTATGCCGACGCGTTCGGCCAGTTCGGTGGCGATGTCAGTCAAGTCGCGGCAATCGACCGTCTTGTCCCCGGCGGGCTGGCGTATGGCCCAACCTTCGTGCTTCCAGAATTGTTCGGTGAATTTGGTCGAGCCCATACGCATCATCTGCAGGCTCTCGAGGTCCGTTGCCTCGGGCAGCAGCACGTCCGCCATGTGGTTCGTTTCATCAAAGGTGTAGGCGAAGGCGACCGTAAAGGGGAACTCGGCCATCCGTTCAGCGACTTCCGACGCGTTCCACGAGGAAATTGCCGGGTTGGTCCGGTAGCAGATCCACATTTCCGGGTTGGTCTGCTTGGGCCAATGATCGGGCAGCTTCTTCTGGAACAACCACGGCAGGTGCCCCGGCCCCAGCGCCGCCGACCACGGAGAATCCGGCAGGATTGGAACCAGCGTAGTGTAGGCGTTGCGAATTTCAGGCTTCGCCCGCCAGCCCTGCTTCGTGGTTTCGTTAAACGCGTAGTCCATGAAGCCGTCGCCCATTGGCGCAACGGACAGGTGGCGGCTCTTGGCCGGGCGGCTGATCCGTACGGCCGTTCCCAGCAACCCACCGGGAACCTCGAGCGCGCCCACGAGTACTGCCATCACGGTCCGCGCCCAGCACGTCTGGTACCCGCCCCAGCCGTTGTTGACACCCTTGCCCAGCGTGACGGCGACCGGGCGGAAGGGCAGTGTCACCCCCTCGATCTCAATGGTCTCGCCGACACAGGCGTGAGCCAGGAATTCATCGGCCACAGTGCGAATCCGGTCGGCCGGCACGTCGCTTTCGCCCTCGGCCCATTCGGGCGTGAAAGGTTTCATGTGATCGAGCAGCGCCTGGAACGCGGGCATTGCGTTCGCCGACTCATGGGCCCATTCCTGCACGTCGGGGCCCTCTTCGACGCCCTCGGTTGCGAACCTGCCGGTCAGCGCCGGCTCTCCGACGTGCGCGTCGAAGGGCTTGGCTTCGTTGTCGGCGAGATCCCAGACGAGTGGTTTCCGCGTCTCCTTGTCCCTCAGAAAATACCCGTTCGGGCCAACCAGATAGGGTGAATTGCTGTCGTTGGAGAGGAAGGGAACGTCGCACACCTCGCGCCAATTGCGCTCGTGCAGGATGTGGTGAATGACGCCGTACAGAAACGCCGCGTCGGTCTTTGGCTTGATCGGAATCCACTCCGCCGACACTGCGCCGGTGACCGACAGGTGCGGCTCCACCTGTACGCGCTTCAGGCCGCGCACGCGCGCGTCGGCCTGGCGCCTGACTCCGGCGACACCGCCCGATGCCTCGACGTTGTTGCCGCAATTGATTACGTAGTTGCAGTAGGGCGTGTCGGGCGAGACAGTGAAGGCGCGGTGCCACAACTCGCCGTAGAGGTGTTCGGAGTGATAGCACTTCACCCCCTGTCCTGAACCGTAGCTTTGGTCGATTGCCCCCCACGCGGCCATGAACGCGGGAAAGGTGCCGAGATACTGGGTCGCGTTGCCACCGCCGCCAAAAGTGGTCGCAAGACGCGGGTAGCCTGAGTCATCGATCACCCCGCGTGCACGAATCTCGTTCATTCTCCCGGCGACGATGTCGAGCGCTTCGCCCCAGGTGATGGGAACGAACCCGGGATCGTGCTCGCGGCCCTTTTTCGGGTTCGTCCGCTTCATGGGCTGGCGCACGCGGTTGGGATTGTAGGTCTTCTGGATCAACCCATAGGCCTTGACGCAGACCCGCGCGCCGCCTGGATGCTTGCCGAGGATGTCGTAGTTCGATTCGAGGCGCACGGCGACGCCATCCTCGACCTCCACCTTCATCAGGTCGGGCCCGGCTCCACACTGATAGCAATAGGCGGGAACTTTCTTGCGCGATGCCATTGACGTGTTCTCCTGAGGCGCCAGTTTCTCACCCGGAGTGCGGGCCAGAGTCGTGCCGCTGCCCGCTAGGATTTGGCTGCCGAAGCTGCCTTCTCTTCGAGACGAGTCTTTTGTCTTTCGATATCGACGACGAACCGGTCGTGACGGCCGCGGCCCACCTGTTCGGTGGCATCTCTGACTTCGGCCTCGAGGCTGATGCGGCGGCGATTGATTTCGGCAACCGTCACGGTAATGTCGACCGCCAACCCGATCGGCGTCGCCCCAAGGTGATCGACCGAGATATGGATGCCAACCGATTCCTCGCCGTCATCGAGGTGTTCGAGGATCAGATCGTGCGACAGCATCTCGATGTCCTGCACCATCGAGGGCGTCGAATAGACTTCGTAACCGGGTCCAAGAAACCCGACCGACCGGTCAATTGCCACCGCGACATGGCGCGTCCGGGATACGCCTGGCTTCAAACTGTCTTTCATTTCACCTCTTCCGTGCCACTTGCGTACACCCGCCGTAACTCCGTCTTCAGAATCTTGCCGAGCGCGCTCTTGGGCATTTCATCGAGAAAGGCAAACCGGCGCGGGATCTTGTAGCCGCCGATCTTGCCGCGGCAATGGGCGATCATCGCCTCCTCGGATATTGTCGTTCCCGGCACCGGCACAATGACCGCCATCAAGGCCTCACCATAGCGTTCGTCGGGAATGCCGATCACCGCCGCTTCATGCACATTCGGGTGTTGATAGAGTACCGCTTCCACGTCAGAGGAAAAGACGTTTTCGTCCCCGGTGATGATCATGTCCTTCTTGCGGTCGAGAAGGTAGAGGTATCCGTTCTCATCCACCTGCCCCATGTCGCCAGTGTAGAACCAGCCATCGCGAAATGCCGCTGCATTTTCCTCCGGCCGGTTCAGATATCCGGGCGATACGTTTGGACCGCGCAGGACAATTTCCCCCGCCTCGCCCGCTTTCATCTCGCGCCCGCCGCCGTCGAGAATACGGATCGACACCTCGTCCAACGGCCGCCCCACCGAATGCAGCAACGCGTTATCGCCGTCTGCCATGGCGTGAGCGTGCTCTTCCTTGCCGAGTGTGGCAAGAACGCATGAGGTTTCGGTAAGACCGTAGCCTTGCCGAATCGCGGCTGACGAAAAACTCTTGGCCGCGCGCTCGATCCACTTGACCGCCAACGGCGCGCCACCGTAGGTCAATTGGCGCAAACTCGACAAATCGTGGGCCGCGAGATCGCCGTCCTGAAGCGTCATGATGACCATGGTCGGGGTCAATACGATGGCGGTCACGGCACATTCTTCCACGGCCTGGAGCACAAGATTCGGCGAAAATCGGGGCACGTAGGAATGGGCGGCGCCCAACAGCGTGTAGGCCGTGCCCAGAACGTCGGCGGAATGGAACATGGGCGCAACGTGGAGATAGACGTCGTCGGAACGCGCGTCCATCGCCGCAGCGAATTGCTTCCCGTGGGCGAGAAGATTGCCGTGCGTCAGGCGAACGCCTTTGCTTCGCCCGGTCGTGCCGCTCGTATAGAGAAGGATCGCGTCGTCCGCCTCGCCGCTGTCATGCCTCGCCAAGGGCGTCGCGGCATTCAGCATCGATTCGTAGTCGCGCTCGATCGAGAACGAGCGCTCGCGCCAGAGTGCCAGCTCTTCGTCGTCGAGCTTGCTTGCGAAGGTCTCATCGACAACGACCATTTTGCAGATCGCATCGTCGAAGATGCGGCGGATCTCCGGTGAAGCAAGCCGCGTGTTGACGGGCACCGGGACCACGCCCATCCAATAGCCGGCGTAAAACAACTCCGCCTGGCGGAAACTGTTCTGCGCCAAAATCCCGAACCGATCGCCGGCACGAAGTCCGAATCCGGACAGAACCGCGGCGGCGCGGGCGACCCGGTCGCCGAATTCAAACCAGGTAAAATTGCGCTCAGAGTCGATGATTGCGGGACGGTTGCCGTGACGCCGCACCGTTTGTTCGAGCGCCGATGCTAAGGACACGGGACGCCCCCAAAGACAAGCGCCAGCCTATGAATCGCGTTGCCCACCATCCATCCATAGTAGGTCGCCAATTCAGATTTCGCCTTGATAAGGGATAAGTCGTCCGGCGTTCGGCAGACCCCGCGGGGCGGAATTCGGGGCCAAATCGACGAAAACCGGTACCTGAGAGACGAGAATAGTTTCCTCGCGCAGCCCGGACCGAGCCTCAGCCGGCGAGCGTCCCGCTACCGGCCGCCGCGCCGCTCGCGAAGATCCCGGCGCCGGACCTTGCCGGTGACTGTGCGCGGCATTTCGGCAATGAACTCGATCGCACGGGGATAAAGATGGCGGGCGAGGCGCGCCTTGACATGGGCGCGCAGTTCTTCGGCGAGGGCCTCCGAGGGCATGGCGTCCACGGAGAGTTCGATGAATGCCTTGATTGCCTGGCCGCGTTCGCTATCGGGAACGCCGATGACACCCGCGGCCGCGACGTTTTGGTGCGACATGAGCGCCTCTTCTATTTCAGTCGGGCCGACGCGGTATCCAGCGGTGTTGATCACGTCATCGGCGCGTCCGACGTAGAAGAGATAGCCGTCGCCATCTTGACGTGCGAGATCCCCGGTCAGCAACCACTCGCCGGCGAATTTTTCCGCCGTCGCCTGCGGTTCTTTCCAGTATTCCAGGAACATCACCGGATCACCGCGGCGAACGGCGACAATCCCGGTCCCCGGGGCGGGTTGCCCATCAGAATCGACAACGGACACCGTATGACCCGGCATCGCGCGTCCCATCGACCCCCGCTTTACCGGCATCACGGCGGCGGAATTGCCGACGATCATGTTGCACTCGGTCTGACCGAACGCCTCGTTGAGCGGCACGCCGAACACGTCGTCGGCCCAGCCGAGTATCTCCGGCGACAGCGTTTCACCACCGGTACCGATCGATTGCAGGTGGGTCTCGCGTCGTCCGGACGGGTTCAGGCGGCGCATCTGATGCACGGCCGTGGGCGGAATGAAAACGCGAGTCGGCCGCCTGCGCTCAAGAAGATGCCAGGCCCATTCGGGGTCAAAGCGGCGATCAGCAGCGATAACCGGAATACCGCGCCGCAACGCACAAAACAGAATGTTGACCAGGCCCGCCACCCAGGCCCAGTCCTGGGGCGACCAGAACCGTTCCGCGCCGCCACTCTTCATCCCGAAATGAACGAACTCGATCCCGGGATCGTGGCCGATCAACATGCGGTGGGCATGGAGCGCGCCCTTCGGCGCGCCGGTCGTGCCTGAGGTGTAGATGATCAGGGCGGGGTCGTCCGCCGCCGTGTCGACGGGACTGAACGCCGGTGAAGCCCGATCCAAAAAGTCAGCGTAGGACACCGCGTCCGACTTCTTGCCGCCGACGCAGAGGATCAATTCGAGGTTCGGGTTACGGAGCCCAAGCACCTTCGGCAGTTGCGCGCTGTCGGTAACGATGGCGCGGGCGCCGGAGTCTTCTATCCGGTAGGCAAGTGCGCTCTCGCCGAAAGCGGTAAACAGCGGCACCGAGATCAGCCCGGCCTTGAGAATGCCGATGTGGGCGACCGCTGTTTCGGGGCACTGGCCGAGCAGAACCGCAACCCGGTCGCCGCGGCGGAGGCCGTGCGCGACGAGCCCGTTCGCAAGCCGATTGGACTGTTCGCGCAGCCAGCCGAAGGTCAGCGTCGTCCAGTCGCCGCCGGCACCCTCCCAGATCAGTGCGGGGGCGCCGGGCGAGTGCGCCGCCACACGGTCGCAAATGTCGACGCCGATATTGAACCGGCCGGGCACGTTCCAGCGGTAGCCGTCATAAATATCGCGATAACGTTCGTTTTCCATTCCGCGGATGATACCATTGCCGAAAGAAAGCGAGGGCATCGTGGTGGCAGAGCGACCGGCGCCGATCGAGACGGAGTTTCTCATCCACTTCGTGATCGAGGCGATGCCGGGTATCGAGATCGGCAAGACGCCGAGTGGCTGGCGTCGGGTTGACCGGATACTCAGGGGGCGTTTCGAGGGACCGCGGCTGTCGGGAGAGATCGTCACCGGGACCGATCCCGTGCTGGTCATGCGCGACGATACCGCCCGCCTCGACGTGCGGATGGTCCTGCGGACCGACGACGGCGCTTTGGTGCAGATGACCTATGATGGCATTGTCGCCGGCTCGCGCGAGGTCATGAAACGGATCGGCCGCCGCGAGGAAGTGAGTGCCCGCGACTACTATCTTCGAACGGCGGTCGCCTTCGAAACAGGCGACAAGCGTTACACCTGGCTGAATACGGTCATGTCGGTGGCCACGGGGCGCCTGCTGGTTTTTCCCAACGGCGCCTTCGGCGATCACTACAATATCTATCAAATCCTTTAAGGAGCTCACGTGGACGACAAACAGGACCCGCTGCGAACCGAATTCTTGTTCACCCTCGACATGGAGGCGATGGACGGTCTGGAAATCGGCAAAACCCCCCGCGGGTGGCGCCGCATCGATCGCATCGCCCGGGGAAGTTTCAAAGGACCGAATCTCTCCGGGTCCGTGATTACCGCGACCGACCATTTGCTGGTGTTGCGCGATGATTCGGTTCGCCCCGATGTCCGCCTGGTGCTGCGAACCGATGACGGCGAACTCATCCAGATCATGTATCAGGGGATCGTCGCCGGGCCGACAGAGGTGCTCAAACGGCTGGGCCGGCGCGAGTCGGTGCCCGGCGATCAGTACTACATGCGTTCGGCGGTGTTCTTCGAGACCGCCATCGGCAACAACTGCGCCTGGCTGAACAGTACGCTCGCCGTCGGCCGCGGTGTGGTGCGCATCCTCGACGGCGGCGCCTTCGGCGTCACCTACTATCTGTTTCGCGTGCTGTGAAGGAGGAGGTTATGCCGGACACATATCGGCGCGTGGTGTTGGCGCGGCGCCCGAGCGGCATGCCGGTCGAGGAAGACTTCAGGCTGGAAGAGCATCCCCTTCAGGAACCTGGACCGGGCGAGATCCTCATCCGCAATCACTACCTCTCCATCGATCCCTTCCAGCGCGGGCGGATGAACAAGAAGGCACGGTACGGACCGTCGGTCGGAATTGGCGAGGTCATGATCGGTAGCGTCGTCGGACAGATCGTCAAGTCGCGGAGCACACAGTACGAGGAAGGCGAGTTCGTTGAGGGCCTGCTCGGCTGGCAGGAATATGCGATAGCCGACGGCCACGGACGGCGCGCATACTACGGCAAAGGGTTGACCCGAATCCCGATGGATCGCGCCCCGCTCTCGACCGCGCTTGGCGTGTGCGGCACGCCCGGCGAAACCGCCTATTTCGCCCTGCTGGATATGGGGCGGCCGAAACCGGGCGAAACCGTTGTCGTCACCGCCGCCGCCGGCGCCGTCGGATCCCTTGCGGGACAGATTGCGAAACTCAGTGGGTGCCGCGTGGTCGGTGTCGCCGGCAGCGACGAAAAAGTCCGCTACGTCGTCGACGAGCTCGGGTTCGATGCCTGCATCAATTACAAGACCACCCCCGACCTGCTTCAGACGCTGCGTGAAACCTGCCCGGATCGCATCGACATCTACTTCGACAATGTCGGCGGAGACATTGCCGATACGATGTTCAAACGGCTCGCGATCAATTCCCGGGTCGTCATTGTCGGCCGGGTCGCTCAATATAACGACCAGAAACAACGGATTGCGCCCGACTACTCGGGAATGATCATGACCCAGCGAACGACGATCCGGGGCTTCATCGTCTTTGATTACGAGGACCGGGCCGAAGAGCCACGCGAGCGCATCGGCCGTTGGGTTGGCGAGGGCAAGATCAAGTATCGCGAGACCATCGTCGAGGGAATCCAGAACGGTCCACGGGCCCTCATCGGCGTCCTGACCGGTCAGAATATAGGCAAGCAACTGGTGCGCTTGTTTCCCGGCGCATAGAGCAGCGTCCGTTCAGGTGGAACCGCCTTGGGCGATACCTGATCGGATAAAGCTGCTCTAACTTCCCAAAAAGTAGAGCGATTTCACCCGCATGGCTTGAACCGCGCCGGTTCAAGCCATGCGGATATTGCTCTAACGGGCGGTGCGGGGTTGAACCTTCGCGGCTGCAATCAGTTCAAATACGGTTGCACCAATGCGACTCTGCGCCCACGTGATTCCGATTTGTTGTGCGGAGCGGAATCGCCACGACAAGAATATCCGCCGGTGAATGCCGGGATCGCCCCCGCCCCACCGGTGTTCGGTTCGCCCGGGGACAGCGTCCCGTCGGCGGCCCTAAATGACGCCGTCGTCCGCCAGACGGTCTATGATGGCGCGCTGACGTTCCAGGGAATGGGCCCGCTTAAACTCAGGGACCGGCACATTGTCCTGTTCGAAGCCCGTGGGTTCGAGAAAACGATGCTCGGCGTAACTCGAGGCGTAGGCCTGGAAGGGCTGGCGCGCCAGGAGGTTGAACATGCCCGGCCGGCGCCGATAGCGGCGAAGCGCGCCAACATCGACGAGGGCGTTTGCGGCACCGCTTTCCCCATAACCGGCCTCGGCGAGGACACGCCCAAAGTAATCGATCACTTTCGACATGGCGTTGGTCGATTCGGGCGGGTGCGCAATGCCGCGAATGGCGGCGGTGTTTGCGGAAACGACGAAGGCGAGGTTTTCGATCGCGCGTGCCCGTCGCGCCACATCTTTCGGCGTGAGCTGGGGGCTCCCGGTCTCGCTCGTCGGATGGACGAATACTTCCGCACCCCGCATCATCAGGCACCGCGCAATTTCGGGATAGAGAATCTCTTCGGATGCAATCGCAGCCAGGTTGCCGATCTCGGTGCGGGCGACGGGAAAAACCCCGTCAATCCCGTAGCGATCGAGATATTCGTCCCAAACGTCGTAGGGCGAGGGCGAGTAGAACGATATCAGCCGCCGGTAGCGCAGGATTACGTTGCCGCTCGGCTCGATGATGAAGCAGGTCTGAAAAAACAGATCGGGAAAATTTGGATCGTTCTCATACGCGTTGCCGGCGAGGTACACATCGCGGTCTTGCGCAACCCCTGAGAGCAGCTCGTATTCGGGGCCGTCGATATCAAGGGCGGCAAGAGATTTCCAAGCTTCGATCGATTCACCACGGGGAAACCCGCTCAGGACATATTCGGGCAAGACGACGAGCCGTGTATCGGGGCCGACGAAGTCTTTGGTGCCGCGGATATGATTGCTGATGCGATCGATGGATGCCCGCATCTGGTCAAAAGATTCCGCCCGCCCGGCGCATTGATTGACGCTGTGACACTCGGCTTGCAGAGCCACCGCCGTGTAGACCGGTGAGGTGTTCGCTTCGTTCGACATGGGTGCCGACCTTCCCGAAATATGAGATTGCGGTGATGACACCAGCGCATTCGGTCCTTGACCTTGACCGGGGTCAAAGGCGGCTGGTTGACGGCGCCGGGTCAGGTAGTTAATCTGAAAAACAATTTAGATGCTTACTCAAATGCCTCAGAACGCCCATTTGACAGGTCGGGCAGCCGACGAACTTGTCTTCACTCTGCTCGATATCGCCAATCATCTGATGAAGAACGACGAGCGCATGTCGCGGCAGGTAAACCTCACACCGCAGCAATGGCTGTTGCTGTTGCAGATTGCGGGCGACCCGAACTTCCCCGGTTTCGATAACGGCGACAGCGGCCGGCGCGTGCTGGCCTCGGAAATCGCCAAGTCTCGCGGCGTCAGCCGCGCCAACGTCAGCGTCCTCGTCACGTCGCTGATCAAGTCCGGCGTTGTGCGGCAAATCGACGATCCGCGCGACCGCCGCCGCAAACAACTCGACGTCACGCGGAAAGGCCAACGCGCCCTCGAAACGCTTCAGGTAGCGCGCGCCCGTGCCAACGATACCCTGGTCGCCGGTTTCGATCAGGCGACCCAGGCCGATCTGCTGGAGAAGCTATCGCTCATCCTGCTTCGCGCCCGCACGGCGCGCGCCGAACCGTCGCCAACCTCCCTCCGGTCCTCTTCATGACACCGCCGATCGACCGCCGCGACTTTCTCAAGGGGTCGGCGGCCGCGGGCCTCGCCCTCACGCTCAGCTATTCGCCTCTCACCGCCGCCGAAGTGCTCGCCGCGGAGCCGCCGCGCTACCGGCGATTCGAGGACATCTATCGTAACAAGTGGACCTGGGATCGCGTCGTGCGGGGCACCCACGGCACCAATTGCGCCGGCACGTGTGCCTTCAACATCTTCGTTCGCAACGGCATCGTGTGGCGTGAGGAGCAACAGGGTGCCTACGAAGCCTCCGGTGATGCGCCGGACTACGGCCCGCGCGGCTGCCAGAAAGGCCTGTGCCATTCCAAATATATGTATGGAGAGCAGCGCGTTCTCTATCCCATGAAACGGCGCGGCGAGAGGGGCGAGGGCAAATGGGAACGCATCAGTTGGGACCAGGCAACGGAAGAAATCGCCGACCGCTTTATCGATGTCTCTCTCAAGTATGGCCCGGAGTCGATTTCCTTCGGGAGTGGCACACAGATGACGGTCAAGATGGCGTCGGCCGCATCGCTGATGCGGTTTGCCAACATCACCGGCGTCACGGTGCCGGAGTTCTTTTCCGGCGTCGGCGACCTTCACACCGGCGTCTATACGACCCTTGGGCAGGTGTTCGCAAGCGACACCATGGCGGCGATCTACAAGTCGAAGTACGTCCTTGTGTGGATGTCGAACCCGGCGGTCACGCGCCTTCCGGATGCCCATTTCTTTTGGGAGGCACGCTACAACGGAACCACGATCGTTGCCGTATCGCCCGAATTCACGGCGACGGCGACGCACTCGGATTTGTGGCTCAACCCCAAACCCGGCACCGACGGTGCGCTCGCCATGGCCATGGTCCACACGCTGATCGAGGATCAGAGCTACGACCGCGACTATATGCTCGAGCAGACCGACCTGCCGTTCCTCGTCAAAACCGATAGTGGCGAGTTCCTGCGCGAGACCGACCTTTCGCTCGTGGCGTTGCTGGCGGTTCGCGACAACGTCTTCTATCTGTGGGACGAAGCCACGGGCGCCATCGCCAGGGCGCCCGGCACCGGGATGCCCGATCCGCCCGTGGGCCGCGAACGCCGCAAGTGGGAACCCCTCGACCTCGGGCAGATCAAGCCCGCCCTCGAAGGACGCTGGACCGTCGAAACCCGTGATGGACCGATCGAGGTCACAACCGTGTTTTCGCTCCTTAAACAACACGCCGCACGGCATTCGCCCGAGCGGGCGGCCGAAATCACCGGTATCAACTCGGACGTCGTCCGCCGGGTGGCGCGTGAATTCGCCGCCGCGAAACCGGCGATGATTTACAGCGGTTACGCCGCCTGCAAATGGATTCACGGCGACCTTTTGCAGCGCGCCATGCTCCTTCTGCTCGCCCTCACCGGAAACACCGGACGCGAAGGCGGCGGGCTCCAGATTTCGAATGCGCCGAAGACCCGGGCCACGGTTTCATTCGCGTTCGCCGATATCGGTCCCGCGACCCGCATCGTTTCCGCGGCCACCTGGGACTACGAACATGCCGGCATGAAAGAATTCAACGAGGAGATCTACGGCAAGTCGCTCGCCGAGGAATACGATTCCCACTACCGGTATTCCGTTAACGAAAAATATTTTCCATCGTACGGCGACAACGGATGGAAGATGGGGATCTTCGCCGGCAACAACGGGGCCAACTGGCGTGCCTCGGCCAACCGCTGGCGCGACAAAGGTCTCCTCGCGCTCGAAACCATCGTCGCCATGGTGCCGGACATGGGCATGACGGCGCAACTCGCCGACTTTGTGCTGCCGATTGCGCACCACTACGAGCGCGCGGACCTCATGCTTCAGTCCCGCGTCCCCTACCTGCAGGTTCTCGACCGCGCGGTGCCACCGTTGGGCGAAGCGGTGGACGAATGGACCGCGATCGGACGCCTGGCCCGGGCCATCAGCACGCGCGCCCGCGAGCGCGGCATTGGCGCCATCAAGGACGATGTGGATGGGCGCACGGTGCGGCGCGATTTCAAGCGATACCACGACCTCTACACGATGGGCGGCATGGTCCGGAGCGTCAAAGACGTGGCCCAGTTCATCATCAATACGACCGTGGGCGTCCCCAAGATCCCGTTCGACGAACTTGCCGCGCGCGGGATCGTCCGTCTTGATGGTTCGTCCGGAACGGCCTGGGACGATGAGGATGCCCCTTACCACAACGACGTGTACCAGAGCGTTCGGGACAAGAAGCCCTATGAAACGGTGACGGGACGCCAGCAATTCTATGTCGATCACGAGTGGTTCCTCGAATTCGGAGAAGCCCTGCCGGGGCACAAGGATCCGCTGGCGATCGAGGGGTACCCGTTGCGCATGATGATGGGCCACGCCCGTCACGGCGTTCACTCCATGTGGCGCGACGATTCCCTGTTACTCAGCCTGCAGCGCGGCGAGCCCGACATCTACGTCAATCCTGGCGACGCGCGCACGCGCGGCGTCCGAGACGGCGACCCAATCCGCGTCTTCAACACGGCCGGTTCCTTTGTCGCCCAGGCGCACCTCAGCGAGGGCCTGCAACCGGGCATGCTGTTCATGTGCCGCGGCTGGGACCCGATGATGTTCGAAGGCCGCGAGAACTTCTCCGCCGTCATCTCGACCGCGGGGCTCATCAAGCCGACCATGATGGCAGGCGACTACGGCCATCTCGGCTATCGGCCCTTCGCCTTTGCGCCAAACCAGACCTACAAAGATTTCACCTGCAACTTCGAAGGGGTGCGCGGGTCGGCCGGCACCAGGGAACGCGCATGAACGTCGAGCCGTCTGGGTGTGACTTGCAGGCGTTTGCGGGCGCGCGAAGCGAAATCTATGCACGACTGTCGCGGCTTAGCGCCTCGCCGTTTTAAAACGAAACCGCGAACGGCGGGCCCGATCTTCGTGCGGAGACGGCGCGCCTTGCGAGCGCCGCAGCAGTACTGCCCTACGTCTTGCCAACGCGGGCGTTTGTCAACGCCGCAAGAAAAGCCGTACGGGATTACGAGGCTTTACGGCGTACCTACGGATCATTGTTTGAAGTGGGCGCGCCCGGTCCCCCGATCCCGCTCCGCTCCGGGACCGGCGCCAATGGAAGCCCGGGCCCCCGGGAGGAGATTGCCCGGTTTCATGACTTTTTCGGCTATCGGCTTGACGAACGCGCGCAGTGGATGCCGGATCATGTGTCGGTCCTGCTGGAATTCATGCACTTTCTTTCCTACCGCGAGGCGCTGACGGCTGAGACATCGCACGCGTGCAGCTTGGCCCTCGCCCAGGCCGATTTTCTCGAACGGCATCTTCTGGTCTGGGTGCCGTCGATAGCGCCAAAACTGCGCGACGTGGAAGCACCCCGCTATTTTGTCGCGCTGTTCGAGTTGCTCCGCAGCTTCGTCGAGTGCGATGCGATCTGGCTGCGCAAGACCGCGGACCACCGGGAAGTAGCGGCCTAGCCATGCCGCGCCAGATCGCCATGGTCATCGACCTCAACAAGTGCATCGGCTGTCAGACCTGCACGGTCGCCTGCAAGTCGCTGTGGACCGACGAACCCGGCCAGGACCGCATGCTGTGGAACAATGTCGAGACCAAACCGGGCCCCGGCTATCCCCGGCACTGGGAACAGGACGGCGGCGGCTGGCGCAACGGCGAACTCAGCCTTGGCGAGACCCCTACGGACGCGGCTCACGGCGGCGAGTCTCCGCTGAATTTCGACGAAGCCTATTTTGCCGGGACCAGGTCACGACTGCGTCGCAACGAGCCGCTCAGATCCGGGGCGAATTGGGACGAGGATACAAGTTCCGGCGTTTATCCGAACAACTATCACTTCTATCTGCCGCGATTGTGCAATCACTGCACGCACCCCGCCTGCCTCGAGGCGTGCCCGATACAGGCGATCTACAAGCGTGAGGAAGACGGAATCGTGCTCGTCGATCAGGACAAGTGCCAGGGACTGCGCGAATGCAACAAGGCCTGTCCCTACGACAAGGTCTATTTCAATTACCTGACGAATACGTCGCAGAAATGCATATTCTGTTTTCCCCGGGTGGAGGAAGGTATCGCCCCGGCCTGTGCCCGTCAGTGCCCGGGACGCTTACGTTTTGTCGGGTTTGTCGACGACGCAGGCGGTCCCATCCATCGCCTCGTCAACGAGTAGCAAGTGGCGCTTCCTCTTCATCCCGAATTCGGCACGCAACCGAACGTTTTCTACGTGCCGCCCATCCTCCCGGCGGCCTTCGACGACGATGGGGACATCAGCGACACACCGCGCGTTCCGGTCCGATACCTGCAGCAGCTATTCGGCCCGAAAGTCGATCAGGCGCTTGCAACCCTTAAGGCGGAAATGGAGCGCCGCCGCCGCGGCGAAGAATCGGACCTGATGGACATGTTGATCGCCAGGGACTGGAAATCCCTGTTTCACATTCCTGAAGTTCGTCCGGACTGAGGAATTGCCGTGACCGCCGTCACCGTTGAGTCCGCGCAACCGATCACGGTCAGTCGGCGCACATTTATCATGGCTGCGCTGCTGCTGTCGTCGGCGCTGGCGAGTCTCGATTCGAGCTTCGTGCCGATCGCCTTCCGGGACATGATCGACAAGCTCGATACCAGCACCAGCGTGATCGTCTGGGTATCGCTCGGATACCTCATCGCCGCAACCGGCCCCATGCTGTTCCTCGCCCGCATCGGCGATACGATCGGCCAGGCCCGCATGTTCCTGGCCGGAACGGCCCTCTATTCGGCGGCCATGATCGCCTGCACATGGGCGCCCGACGTGACGAGCCTGATCGCGCTGCGAATGGTCCAGGGCCTCGGCATGGGCATGTTCCTGCCGGCCACGTTCTCGATCGGCACCCAAGTCTACCCCAGGAGCCAACGCGGGCGGGCGCTCGGATTGCTCGCCGCCGGGAACGCGTACGGATTTGTCCTCGGCCCCATCTTTGCGGGCTTTCTGCTCGATGCCTACGACTGGCGGGCCATCTTCGCCTCGCGGATTCCGCTCGGCCTGCTTGCCGTCGGCCTCGCCTATGCCGTTTTTCTCGGCCACCATATGTTTGCGTCGGACAAGCGCCGCGACCACTACGATCTTCTCGGCGCCATTCTTCTCACGCTCGGATTCACGGGCCTGCTTTTCGGCTTGAGCCGGCTTCCCGTCGAAGACAATCACCTCGACTGGTTCGTCTGGGCCGTGTTCGCCGTGGGCATCGGGCTGTTCGTTCTTTACGTGCGCCAGGAACGCCGGTCCCCCGATCCCCCTGGTCGATGTGGACCTGTTCCGGAAGTTTCCGGAATTCACCAAGGCGGCCGTGGCGTTCGTCGCGATGTTCGCAAGTTTTCCGGTAACGCTTTTCGTCTTGCCGATTTTCATGATTGCCGGCATGGAAGTGCGTCCCTGGGACATGGGAATGATTCTCGCGGTCGGGGCCCTCTGCACCTTCGTTACAAGTCCGGTTGGGGGGCGTCTCGCGGACCGCTTCGGGGCCGCGCGCGTGTGCACCGTCGGGACCTCGCTCGCGGTCACCGGATTCATGTCGCTCCTCCTGATTCGGGTCGACAGTTCGCCGCTTTGGCTTCTTATTCCGCTCATTCTGAAAGGAGTAGGGTCGGCGCTTTTCTTCTCCCCCAATAATGCGTTGCTGATTTCGAGCCTGCCGCGCGAGCGCATCGGCATGGCGTCGGGCATGATCGGGACCCTGCGGCAGGCGGGCTACGCACTCGGCCTGACGCTTATCGCGAGTCTGTTCACGGCGCTGCAGGACGGATTCGAGATCGGATGGTCGCGCGAGGCTCTGGGTGTTATTCCACCCGAGGCCGCCATCACTGCGGCGCGCATTTTCGAGGAAGGCGGAATCTGGTCGCCGGAGATGATGCTCTACATCTTCCGCATGAGCGCCATCGTGTGCTCCGGCATCCTCATTCTCAGCCTCGTCAATTCCCTCCCCCGGCTGCGCATGAACGGCCGCCGCCAACTGATGGTGGTCGCGGCCGCGGCGATTGCCGCCATCGGCGGGGCGCTGGTTTTCGACAGCGCATCGGGCGTTCAAGTAAAGACCGAGCTGGTCGCCTTGGGCCCCGCCGCCAGCGCCGACGCGCCGACCGCTTTCGGACGGGAGGCGAGGCTGCCCGTACCCGTGGCGGCGTTGGTCTATGCAACCGCCGAGCAGGCGTTTGCCGATGAGTGCGCTCCCTGCCATGGCGAGGCGGGCCGGGGTATCACCGACCTCGGCGTCAACCTGGCTGCTAGCGACTTTGTCGCCACCGCTTCCGACGCCGAGATCGCCGCCCTCATCCGCAACGGGCGCGACACCGGCAACGCGCTGAACCTCACGGGCGTAGACATGCCGGCGTTCGACTATCTTGATACTGACGCCATCGCCATGATCGTCGCCCACCTGCGGCGCCTCGACACGCGTTAGCACGGGCGATCCGGTCTGCGACGAGGCGGTCCGTTGGTTGTTCGACCGATGCGGCTACGAGGTTTTGATGTTCGGTGGAGCGGGTGCCCGCGACCGATGCCGGAGACTCGGGTCGGCGGCGTGCGAAATGAGCAACGGTTTGCGCACGTATTCCGAACTTCGGGCCGCCGATTCCCCCTAATCGAGATTGTAGATGCGCTGCACGTTGTCGCGAAAAAACTTCCGTTTGGGTTCCGGCCGAAGGTTGAGATCCTCAACTTCTTGCCGCGTACGGACGAATTCGAGAACCGGAAAGTCCGTTCCGAAGATGACCTTGTCCTGGCCGAAGGTGTTTATGTAGTGAACGAAGCTCTGCGGCCAGTATTTTGGCGAATGAGCGTCCGAACCGATGAACACGTTGGGATGCTTCCATGCCATGGCAATCATTTCGTCAGTCCACGGGATTCCGACGTGAATTCCGATCAACTTCAATTCCGGAAAATCGCAGGCAACATCGTCAAGCGTGATTGGCCGGGCGACACTGCGTAACCGCCGCTCCGGCGAATAGATCATGGATTGGCCGACCTGCATCTGAATAGGAATGTCGAGTTCCACGCACTTGGCATAGAACGGGTAGACCTTGCGATGGTTGGGCGCGAGCTCAAACCAATGGGGGTAGAAATGTGCACCGATGAAGCCCAACTCGCGCACGGCATGTTCCAGCTCGCCGACGCCCGTCATGCCCTGTGTCGGATCGATCCCGGCCAGTCCATAGAAGCGATCCGGATACCGGCTGACGGCGCTGGCGACCATCTCATAGGGAATGTGAACGCTCGCCGGCAGCCCAAGCTGTCCGCTGCGCGAGGCGATCAAAAAAGACTTCTCAGTCCCCGCTGTATCCATGCGGGCCAGTATTTCATCAAGCGAGATGCCGGTGTAGGTCTGTTCCTCGACGCCGATCTTGTCGACAAAAAAACCGCGTGTGGTGTCGGGGCGCAACGCATACGCCTCCGGTGTCCACAAATTGACGACGGCGTCGATTGCGGGAATATCGAATTTGTCAGCCATGGTGAGTTTGCCAATCCGTTGTGAGGTGTCAGACCTGGAGGCCCATCTCGCGGGCGATGATGTCGCGTTGAATTTCGTTGGAACCCTCGCCGAAGGTATAGAGCCGGGCGTCCCGCCACAGGCGTTGCATGTCGCTCTCGGCGGAATAGCCGGCGCTTGCCAGAATTTGCATGCCGTGATGGGTGACGAATTGCAAACACTCGGTGGCTACCATTTTGGATTGCGCCGCCTCTTTGCGGCAGCGCATTCCCTCGCTGATCAGCCACGCCAGATGGTAAAGGACATGCCGCGCCTGATCGACCCGTGTTTGCATGTCGACGAGGCGGTGCTGAATTACCTGGAATCGCGCAATGGGCTGGTCGAACTGCACTCGCTCTTTGGCGTGGGCGACCGCAATATCAACCGCTCTTTGAGCCTGCCCGGTCGAGTTGGCGGCCTGCCCCGCGCGGCTGTAATGAAGCGTCGACATGAGATTCCTGAAGCCGTTATCGACGTCGCCAAGGACGGCATCGTCGGCGACGAGCACATCGTCGTATGAAATATCCCAGGACGTCAGGCAATTATTCCCGATTTTTTCGAGGAGCGTCATTTGGATACCCTCCGCACCCTTGGGCACAAGAAGCATCGTAATTCCGGCACTTCCCTTGCTGTCCGGCGCGGTTCTGCACGCGGTCAGTAGATAGTCGGCGCGGTCCGCATCGCTGATCCATGTTTTTCGTCCATTAATGACCCAGCCCTTGTCGGTGCGGCGCGCTTTCGTGATCAGGGCTCCAGCATCACTGCCGGCGCCGGGCTCGGTCAATGCCAAGGAAAAGCGGAGGTCGCCGCTGACAATACGCGGCAGCAGTTCGCGTTTTTGCTCTTCCGATCCGTAGGTCAACACCGACATGCTTCCGAACCCTACGGTCGTTCCGAACAGCGATCCCGCCATCGCGGCATGGTAACCAAGCCGTTCATGCACCAAGGTGACGGAAGTCCAACTTTCACCCAGTCCGCCGTATTCGGGTGGCAACGGCAGGGCCAAGAGACCGGCCTCGGAATAGGCCTTGAGCAAGTGGGCTGGCGGATCGTACTCGCGATCGCGGCGTCGTACTTCGTCGGGAGGCAAATGAGTGGCGACCAACCGGTCGACCGTATCGAGCATTGCCCGTTGCTCTGGATTCAAACCAAAATCCATCACGCACCTCCGGACCAAACTTCGCGGGTGAGGGCCTGACCGGTTCTAGCCAAGAGCTTCGGCGGGCGCCGCGCGGTCCGCGCCGCGCGTCGAAGCCGTTCGCCACACGGTCACCACGCCAAAGAGCCCCGCGCCCGACATGAACAGAAGAATCGTGGTCCAGATCACAGGATGTCCGGCATGGAACACGACCTGGCCCATCACCTCGAACGCCACGCCACCGGCAATCATGATTCCCCAAGCGATCCACAGTCCCGCCGCCGTAACTTCCCGCGCCCCACCCCATTGTTCCTTGTCCTCCATCAGGGATCGCGTCAGGTCCTTGATATCGGTAACCTCGTCGCTTGCGCTTTCGGTCTTCACCGCGACGTTGTCACTTTCCCGCCGGAGTTGCGCCGCGACAAAGCGCCCCATCAGCTTCGAAAAGAGGTTGTCGCGCCGCAAGCTTTGCGCGCCCGATTTCGCTCGTTCTCTCATGAATGAACGGGCCTCCGCGCTGGCACGCCCCTGCCAATTAAGCGCGGCACACCCTACAAACAGTAAGAATCCGATCGACATGTAGAGGAAATCCGGCACGATCAGAAGGATTGTGGAGGCAAGGAGCACCCCTCGAACCCACAACGGAACGGTGGTGAACAGGTATCCCGTGAAGGCGATGGCGAGAGCGGACAACCCGATGAGGGCTGTGGAGGAGTACAGAATGACTTCCCACCACGCGCCTTCCAGCAGCAGCGCCGGGCTATAGATGAATAGCACCGGCAGAAGGAACGACGCCGCGCCGAGGCGCGAGGCCTGCACCGCGGTCGCCATGGGGCTGGCACCGGCGAGCGGTGCGGCGGCAAAGGCCGTTAGCGCGACCGGCGGGGTGATCAAGGAAATGATACCATAGTAGAAGGCGAAAAAATGGGCCGCGATATCGGGAATCCCGGCTTTCACCAGGATCGGAATAACCGTTGCCACAAGGGTGATGTAGACCGCCACCGCCGTCATCCCCATCCCCATGATCAATGCCATGATGGCAGTTATCGCCAGGAGTATCCAAATGTGGTCCCCGGCAAGACCGACCGCCGCCTGACTTACCTGAAAACTCAGGCCGGTGGAGAAAATCGCGCCAATAATGATGCCGGCCGCCGCTGCGGCGGCTGAAACGCCCGCGGTCCCTTTCGCCGTCTTTTCGAGCGAATCGATAAGCCGAACCGGTGTCAACCGATTGGTCCGCTGAATCAGGCCGAGCAGGAAGGTCGAGAAAATAATCACGACCGCAACGAAGACGATCGAGAACCCGAGCGCCAACGCCACAACGATCAGCACCAGCGGCAAGGCAAGGTAGCCTTGTTTCCGGATGATGGGCCACGCCCGGGGGAGGTGCTTCTTCTCCATGGTCGCGAGGTTGAGTTTCTTCGCCTCGAGATGGACCGTGACGAAAATGACGGTGAAGTAAAGAATTGCGGGAATCGCTGCAGCGGCAATGATCTCGAGATAGGGTCGGCCGAGAAACTCAGCCATGATGAAGGCGACGGCCCCCATCACCGGTGGCATGACAATACCGCCGTTCGACGCCGCGGCCTCGACGCCGCCGGCAAACGCCCGCCGGTAGCCGAGGCTTCTCATCAACGGGATCGTAAAGGCCCCCGTCGTCAGGACGTTGCCGATGGAGCTGCCGGAAAGACTGCCCAGAAAAGCCGACGACGTGACCGCTGCCTTAGCCGGCCCGCCCGTGCGGTGGCCGAACAGGGCAAAAGCGAGGCGCGTAAAAAACGTGCCACCGCCTGTCGTGTTCAAGAGCGTGCCGAACAGAATAAAGAGGACCACGAATTGGGCCATGACGGCGACGGGGATTCCATAGACCCCGTCGCTGCCGAGCAAGATTACCTCGACCAGATGGTTGAAGCTCGACGGGGGCCCGAAGAATGCGCCCGGAAAATGATCTGCTAACAATGAATGAGTAAGGAAAAAGATGACGATGACAATAAGGACTGGCCCGACTGCCCGCCGCGTTGCCTCGAGGACTAGGATGGTCAAGAGGATACTGGAGAAATACTCCATAAACCGAAGGTCGAAGCGCCGGTAATCCCAGGTATCCAGCTCGACGACGTAATACCCAATGGTCCAGAGGCTTCCCAGCACCAGCACGAGATCGATCGCCAGCGCAATCGGATGCTGTTTGCCAGAACGCGCGCCAAGCGGGTAATACAAAAACACCAGGGCCAAGGCGAGGCCGACGTGAAGCGAGCGCAACAGCATCGCGTCCGGCGGCCCATAGATCCCGGAGTAGAGATGGATCAGGACAAAAAAAATGCCGAGGGTGCCGGTCGACCAGCCTCGCCATGTCCGGCGGAGAGACGGTGCTCCGTTGGCAAGATCAGAAAACACGGGTGAGTTCCATTACACGGG